>CALMCL010000071.1 GCA_937862905.1 uncultured Burkholderiaceae bacterium
CGATGTGCATTGTATTCATGTCAAAAGACCCCACGCGACCGTTTATTGATTGCATACAAAACACTCAAAACCACAAAAGAAAAAATCAACAGCCCCACAGACAAAAGATGGGCTTGCCCATACTCCAAGGTTTCAACATGTTCATAAATGTAAATGGATATGACTTGGGTTTTTTCGGGGATGTTGCCCCCAATCATCAACACCACGCCAAATTCACCCACGGTGTGGGCAAATCCCAAAACAGCCGCAGTCCAAAGCCCAGGGCGAGCCAATGGCAATGCAACGGTAAAAAAGCGATCAATAGACGATGCGCCCAGCGAGGCTGCGGCTTCCATGGGGCGTTTGCCTATGGTTTCAAAGGCATTTTGTAATGGTTGAACAACAAACGGCATTGAGTAAAACACAGAACCCAGCAGCAAACCATAAAAAGTAAATGCCAAGCTGCCCAACCCCAAGCTCTGGGTCATGTGTCCAATCGCCCCCTTAGGCCCAAGCAGCAGAAGTAAATAAAATCCAATCACCGTCGGCGGTAAAACGATGGGCAATGAAATCACCGCATTCAATGGGGCTTTGAGCCATGAGCGCGTATTGGCCAACCACCACGCCAAGGGAATACCCAAACACATGAGAATCAGTGTGGTCAATGCGGCCAGTTTCAAAGTGAGAAGGACAGGGGGGAGCCAATCAGGTGTCATAATGCATCTTGTCGTCAATCGTGATTATTCATCATAAAGGGGATTTCTCACCATAAAGTAAAAGTAAAGCCCCATTTTGTATTTATTTGAAACCACAAATTAAAATGCGGGATACAAATTTTAGTGGCCTCGTTATGTGCAAGCTTCACGACCATTCATTGTTGATCATTTATTGCTGATCATTAATAGTTTCAAAATGGGTGCTTGACCTCATTTGGGCAAATCGTAGCCATAGCTTTTAATCACATTTCGTGTGCTGGTGCTTTTTAAAAAAGACATGAACGCTTTTGCCGCCGCATTGTCTCGAGCTTTGTTGAGCAAGACCGCTTGTTGCTCCAACGGGTTGTACAACTTTTGTGGCACAAGCCAGTAAGAACCCGAAATTTTGCCATCCGATTGGATTTGAGACAAAGCGACAAACCCCAATTCGGCATTGCCTGTTTCGACGAACTGGTGGGTTTGGCCAATGTTTTCACCTTGAACCAATTTGCTCTGAAGGTTGAACCACAGGTTTAATTTTTGCATGGTGTGTTGTGCAGCCATGCCGTAAGGTGCAACTTTTGGGTTGGCAATGGCGATGTGGTCATAACGACCTGAGATCAATGTTTGACCCTTTTTATCGATAAAGTTGATCTGTGGACTCCACAGAACCAGTTTGCCAATCGCATACGTGTAACGAGACCCGCTCACGGTTTCATTTTCTCGTTCTAAGCGCTCAGGCGTTGCGCCATCTGCTGATAAAAACACGTCAAAAGGGGCGCCATTTTTGATTTGCGTATAAAACTTACCCGTTGAACCAGAACTGAGGATGGCGCGATGCCCCGTCGCCTGCTGAAATTGATTGGCAATTTTTTGCATCGGCACGGCAAAATTGGCAGCAACTGCTATTTGAACATTTTCAGCCATTGCTGTATGGATGCCAGATAACCCCATGATGAACAATGCAAACGGTTTGAATGTCATGAGTATCCTTGTGAGTCATTTAAAATAAAAAGCGTTAATTAAAGTACGAATAGCAATTTTCGTAGATTGAAAAAGGCCAAGTG
>CALMCL010000072.1 GCA_937862905.1 uncultured Burkholderiaceae bacterium
TGATGAGCAATGGAGTGATAATGGATGTCAAAATTGAGCCCAGTTGGAAAGCAGCTTTGGTGGAGGAGTTCGAAAAGCCATATTTTTCAACCATAAAAACGGCGTTGGTGAGTGCTCGCACAGAGGGGAAAGAGGTCTATCCTCGGGGCGGTTTGATTTTTAATGCGTTTAATTCAACCCCTTTGAATGATGTCAAAGTGGTGATTTTGGGGCAGGATCCTTACCATCAGCCGAATCAGGCGATGGGTTTGTCATTTTCTGCGCCGCTTGGTGTGAAGATCCCCGCGTCGTTGCGCAATGTGTATAAGGAGTTGGCGGCAACGGTGGAGGGTTTTGTGGTGCCGCAACATGGCGATTTGTCTCATTGGGCGGCGCAGGGTGTGTTGATGCTCAATGCGTCGTTAACGGTGGAGCGTGATAAGGCGGGCAGCCATGCGGGGATTGGCTGGCAGGTGTTCACCGATGCGGTGATCAAGACGGTGTCTGAGCGCTGTGAGGGTGTGGTGTTTTTGTTGTGGGGTAATTTTGCGAAGAAAAAAGCAGAGTTGATTGATGCATCGCGTCACCATGTGTTGACGGCGATTCACCCATCGCCGTTGGCGGGTGGTGGTTTTTTGGGGTGCAATCATTTTGTGTTGACGAATGGGTTGTTGGTGGCGCAGGGAAAGTCGCCGATTGATTGGCAAGTGTGATGTGGATGTGTGTGAGTTTGTTGATCGTCGTGGCTTTGTGCGAGGCTCTTTGATTTACTTTTGATGTGTGACGTATTATGATTCGGTTTCAAATTAACCTGCGGGTGCCCACTGTTTTGTCACTGTCGGGCTGAGATACACCGCTGAACCTGATCAGGGTCATGCCTGCGTAGGAAAGGATTGCAATGACATCTTTTATTTCTTCTGCTTCAACTCCCTCACACATTTCTGCTGTTGCTGAACATGAGCGTGTGTTCGGTTTTTTTGAACACTTGGGTTTGTGGTTCAGTTTGAGTGTGGGGTTGCTGGTGATTCAGTTGGGGGCATACCTGTTTCCCGCGATGGGCACGCATGATGCGTTGTCGTCGATTGTGATCGGCTCTTGTTTGGGTGCTGCATGTTTGGCTTATGTGGCGCATTTGGGCAGCAAAACTGGATTGTCGAGCGCGGGTTTGATTCAGCAGGCATTTGGTCGTTCTTTTGCCCGTTTACCCGTGTCGTGCAATGGCCAACCGTTCTGCCGTTGATGGCGATTGGTGGCATTCAGCTTGCCAACACCGCGCAGGTCATGCAGGCGGGGGCGGATGGCATCGCGGTGGTCAGCGCGATTTGTGCGGCGCGCGATCCTGAGCAGGTGGTGCATGGCTTTTTATCTCAAATTTCTAAAGCACCTTACAAGGGTCTGGTTTCAACATGACATCATCGATCATCTCCAATACTTCACATTACCCACGCATCTTAACCATTGCCGGCTCGGACAGCGGCGGCGGTGCAGGCATACAGGCAGACCTGAAAACATACAGTGCATTGGGCTGCTATGGCATGACCGCGATCACTGCAATCACCGCACAGAACACCCAAGGCGTACAAGGCATTGCAGCCATTGCGCCTGAAATGATTGCCCAACAGATTGAGTCTGTTGCCACGGACATTGGGGTGGATGCAGTAAAAATCGGGATGCTACATGATCCCGCCACGGTGCGGGCGGTGGCGAAGGCGATTCGCCGATTTAAATTTACGCACATTGTGCTTGATCCTGTCATGGTCGCGACCAGCGGTGATCGACTGATTGCTAAAGAAACCATCGCGGTGCTGATGGATGAACTGTTTCCATTGGCGACACTGATTACGCCCAATTTAGATGAGGTGGCATTGCTGTTGGGCATGGACAATGCACTGTTGTCAGCATCACAATTTCCCATGCTTGCGCAGCAGTTGAGTGAAAAAGGTGCCGCTTCGGTCTTGATCAAAGGTGGGCATTTGTTGGATGAGCAGCTGGTTGATGTGTTGTTGCATTGGGATGAAAACAGCCAAAGCCACCTCACGCAGATGTACACCCATCAGCGCGTGAACACCCCCAATACCCACGGCACAGGGTGCACGCTGTCGTCCGCCATTGCTTGCTTTTTGGCCTTGGGCGAATCATTGCCAGATGCGGTTGGCCATGCACACCAGTACACGTACCAAGCGATTGTTGCAGGTGCACAAGTCACCACGGGGCGCGGACATGGTCCGTTGAACCATGCCTTCGCACCTGTGGCCATGCGGGGGCGCACATAAAACGTCAAAAATCTCCGATATGCTGAATCGAATCAGACGTTTCACGTTCAATGCGGCGTGCAATGGTTTTTTTGGCTTTTTAAAACCATAGGCTTATTCATGTCTTTTGTTTATAATGGTCGGATTATTTAACCTATTTTTCTTCGGACTTTTTCCATGAAATACATTTCGACGCGCGGTCATGCCGCAAATGAGCAGTTTTGTGACATTTTATTGGGCGGTTTGGCTCCTGATGGCGGTTTGTATTTGCCTGAAGCGTATCCACAGGTGTCAGCGACAGAGTTGGCAGCTTGGCGGCACTTGTCTTATCCTGAATTGGCATTTGCGATTCTGAGTAAGTACTGTACCGACATCCTGCCTGAGGAACTGAATGCCCTCGTGTCATGTACGTACGCACCACAGGCATTCATCAATGCACGCGCAGGACAGTGGATTGAAGACATCACGCCGTTGACTTATTTGGGTAAAGAAAAAGGTGCACCATTGTCATTGTTGTCGTTGTCAAATGGCCCGACGCTGGCATTCAAAGACATGGCCATGCAATTGCTGGGCAATTTGTTTGAATTTATTTTGACACAGCGTGGTCAAACATTGAACATTCTTGGCGCCACTTCGGGCGATACGGGCAGTGCCGCTGAATATGCCATGCGTGGCAAGCACGGTGTGAAAGTCTTCATGCTGTCACCCAAAGGCAAAATGAGCGCATTCCAAACGGCACAAATGTTTTCCCTAATGGATGACAATATTTTTAACATCGCGGTTGAAGGCGTGTTTGATGATTGCCAAGACATCGTTAAAGCGGTGTCCAACGACCATGCATTTAAAGCAGCACACAATATTGGCACGGTCAACTCAATCAACTGGGCGCGCGTGGTGGCACAGGTTGTGTATTATTTCAAAGGTTATTTTGCCGCAACCAAAAACAATGACGAAAAAGTCTCGTTTGCCGTGCCATCGGGTAATTTTGGCAATGTGTGTGCAGGTCACATCGCTCGCCAAATGGGCTTGCCGATCGACAAATTGGTGGTTGCCACCAATGAAAACAATGTGTTAGATGAGTTTTTCAAAACAGGCGTGTACCGTGTGCGCACTGCCAAAGACACACACCACACATCCAGCCCATCCATGGACATCTCAAAAGCATCAAATTTTGAGCGTTTTGTGTTTGATTTAATGGGGGGCGATGCATCGAAAACAGCGGCGTTGTTTAAGCAGGTGGAGACTCAAGGTTTCTTTGACCTTTCTGGCACGCCTGAGTTTGCCTCGATTGAGGAAAAATACGGTTTTGTGTCGGGCAGCAGCACGCACAAACAACGTGTGCAGGCGATTCGTGAAGTCCACCGAGAGTACAAACAGATCATTGATCCACACACTGCGGATGCTGTGTATGTCGCGTTCAAATATCTGGAAAAAGGCGTGCCCATGGTGGTGCTCGAAACCGCACAAGCCGCAAAATTCGAGGAAACGATTCTCGAAGCGTTGAATGTTCCCGCACCTCGCCCAGATGCCTATGTGGGCATTGAAGCGCACCCGCAACGTTCAGTGACAATGGCGGCCAATGTCGATTTGATCAAAGCGTTTGTGCACGAACGGGTCTAATGCATTGATGTTTTTATCGAAGAAAATCCAAAACACGTGAAAAAAAGCCAGCACCATTGCTGGCTTTTTTGCGTTCGTTTGAAGGGAGGTGTGGGAGAGGGTGCGGGAGAGTGGTGTGGTTTGTTGTCACATTGAAAAAATAAATCCCACACGTCAAAACAACAGCAAGCCATTGATTTATTGATCCAAGTGGCTGCATTGCACTGTTTTTTTAGTTGAGGTGAATAATATTTCAATGTCACGAAATTGTCACATAGATTTTATATAGTGTCGTTGTTCTAAAGGGGCTACCCCTGAACTATTAATTGTGAGTTGGATGACTCTTTTGGAGAATTAACAATGCGTTTAAAATTTTTGATGACAGGTTTGGCGGCAGCGGTTTTATTGGCGGCTTGTGGTGCGAAAGATGAGAAAAAAGCAAATGGCGCAGCACCTGCTGCAGCTGAAGCCAAAGCCGGCATCAACGGTGCAGGTTCTTCATTTATCGCTCCTTTGTTTGGTAAATGGGCCGCTGAATTCAATAAAGTGGGTGGCGTGCAGATCAATTACCAATCGGTGGGCTCTGGTGCTGGCATCGACCAAATCAAGAAAAAAACGGTGGATTTCGGTGCAACCGATGCGCCTTTGAAGGCGGATGATTTGGCAGCGGCTGGTTTGGTTCAGTTCCCTTCAGCGATTGGTGGTGTGGTGGCCGTGTACAACATCAAAGACATTGGCAATCAACCTTTGGTGTTTAATGGTCAAGTTTTGGGTGACATCTACACAGGCAAAATCAAAAAATGGAATGATCCAGCGATTGTGGCTTTGAATAAAGCGGCCAAATTGCCAGACATGGACATCAAAGTGGTGCGCCGTGCGGATGGTTCAGGCACATCTTATTTGTTCACTGAGTTCTTGTCAAAAACCAATGCCGATTGGGAAAAATTGGGCGCGAGCAAAGAACCAAAATGGATGGACGGTTCTATTGGCGGTAAAGGCAATGATGGCGTTGCAGCCAACGTGAAGCAGTTTGATGGCTCAATTGGTTATGTTGAGTACGCTTATGCCAAGAAAAATGGCATGGCAGCAGCCTCTTTGATCAATAAAGATGGCAAAACTGTTGCGCCTTCTGCAGAAACTTTTGCATCTGCGGCCGCTAAAGCTGATTGGAAAGTTCCAGGCATGGCCGCTTCTTTGACCAATGCTGCTGGTGAAAAATCATGGCCGATCGCAGGCACGGCTTTTGTGTTGATGTATGCCAAACCTGAAAACACTGCGAATGCAACCCAAGTGTTGAAATTCTTGGATTGGGGTTATAGCGCAGGTCAAGCGCAAGCGAATGAGTTGGAATACATTCCTTTGCCTGCTGATGTGGTGACTTTGGTGAAAACTGAGTGGAAAAAAATCACCGATGCATCGGGTAAACCACTGATGTAATGTGTGTTTAAACAAAGGCACGCTTAATGCGCGCCTTTGTTGTGTGCGGCTTATCCAGCCGCTTCACAGTTTTATAGATGAGCAATTTTAGAGGTGCAGAAAAAGCAAAATCTGTTTTTTTGTCACTGAAAAGTCTGGTGTGTTGCCATGAAAAATCTGGCAACACCCGCACAAAATGAAGCGCTGAAGGTCTGGATTTTAAAACCTTTGATGCGTTGATTTCGCTGATTTGTTGAGTGAGGCGGATTGTTTCGCACTTCCTTTGGTTTGTCATTGTTATTGAGAATAATATGAGTTTGAGTTCGACCCAAACAGTTAGAAAAAGTTGGCTGGACAGCGCATTCAAAAACCTCACGCTGGTCAATGCGTGGTTGGTGTTGCTGATCATCATCGCGATCATTGGTTCGTTGCTGTACAGCGCAAGCGATACATTCAAGACCCAAGGCATGGCTTTTTTATGGCGTGACGCTTGGGATGTTGGTGCCAATGAATATGGTGCTTTGGGGCCGATTGTCGGGACATTATTGACTGCGGGGATTGCCATTGTGTTGGCCTTGCCCGTGAGTTTTGGCATTGCGATTTTTTTAACCGAGTTGTCGCCGACTTGGTTGCGCCGCCCTTTGGCGACAGCGATTGAGTTGTTGGCGGCGATTCCATCGATCATTTATGGCATGTGGGGTTTGTTTGTGCTGGCTCCTTTGTTTGCCAAATATGTGCAGCCTTTTTTGATGGCCACGATTGGAAAATTGCCATTCATTGGTCAATTTTTTGCGGCGCCTGTATTGGGTGTTGGCGTGTTCACTGCGGGTGTGGTGTTGTCAATCATGATTGTGCCTTTCATCACAGCGGTGCTGCGTGATGTGTTTGAACTTGTGCCGCCGATGTTAAAAGAATCGGCTTATGGTTTGGGTGGCACAACATGGGAAGTGGTGCGTCATGTGGTGATTCCTTATACACGCATTGGTGCTGTGGGTGGGACGATTTTGGGTTTGGGGCGTGCTTTGGGTGAAACGATGGCCGTGACCTTTGTGATTGGCAATGCCCATGGTTTGAATACGTCTTTATTTGCACCAGGCAACAGCATTGCCTCGACGATTGCCAATGAGTTTGCGGAGGCATCAGATGCGCATTTGTCGGCTTTGATGGCCTTGGCTTTGGTGTTGTTTTTGATCACCACCATAGTGTTGAGTTTGGCCAAGTTGTTGTTGGCGCGGCTGGATACCAAGTAAAGCCTGTTTTTTGATGAAGCATCAAAATAACATCAATAAAGTGCAGTTAAGAGAGAATGAAATGCAAATTCAAGATTTTATGAACAGTTCGCTTTACAAACGCCGCCAGCGCATCAATGCCATTATGCTGACCTTAACAGCAGTGGCGGTGGTGATTGGTTTGGTGTGGTTGGTTTGGATTTTATGGAGTTTGTTGTCTAAAGGTTTACCCGCATTGAGCATGAGTTTGTTCACGCACAATCAACCGACAATGGGTGAGGATGGCGGTGGTTTGAAAAATGCGATTGTCGGCAGTTTAATGATGGTCGGTACGGCCACGCTCATCACCACTCCTGTGGGTATTTTGGCGGGTACCTATTTGGCGGAATACGGTCGCAACAACAGTTTGACCCGTGCGGTGCGCTTTGTAAATGACATTTTATTGTCTGCGCCATCGATCACGATCGGTATGTTTGCTTTTATTTTGTTTTACTTCGGTTTGGGTCTGGGGGGGCATGCCAACTCGGGTTGGTCGGGTTCGATCGCTTTGGCGATTGTCATGTTGCCTGTGGTGGTGCGCACCACCGATGACATGCTCAAGCTGGTGCCCAATGGTTTGCGTGAGGCGGCGGTGGCACTGGGCTGTCCTTACTGGAAAATGATTTTCATGATTTGCTACCGTTCGGCGAAAACAGGCATGTTGACGGGTTTGTTGTTGGGTATTGCACGGATTTTTGGCGAAACTGCACCCCTCATCGTGACTGCAGTGGGCAATAATTTTTTCAGTACGGACATGAGCCAACGCATGGCAAGTTTGCCCAAAGTCATTTTGGACTTTGCCATGAGTCCCGATGACAACTGGCGCACGCTGGCTTGGGGAGGGGCGATGCTCATCACTTTATTTGTTTTGTTCATCAACATCAGCACACGTGCCATTGCTGCTCGCGGTAAATAAAAGCGTACACAATATAGCAACAGATTGAATTTTAAGGAACACACATGGTCACCACAGAACTTCTAAAAGCAGAAACGCCCAAGCTGGTTGTGAATAATTTGAACTTTTTTTATGGCGAGTACAAGGCATTAAAAGACATCAATTTAATCATTCCAAAAAATAAAGTCACGGCTTTCATCGGCCCATCGGGTTGTGGTAAGTCAACCCTTTTGCGCACATTGAATCGCATGTTTGAGTTGTATCCAGGTCAACGCGCTGAGGGTGAAATCAATTTTGATGGCGAAAATATTTTGACTTCAAAAGTGGATATTTCCATCATGCGTGCAAAGATCGGCATGGTGTTTCAGAAACCCACGCCGTTTCCGATGAGTATTTATGAGAACATCGCGTTTGGTGTGCGTTTATTTGAAAAATTATCCAAAGGTGAAATGAATGAGCGCGTTGAATGGGCTTTGACCAAAGCCGCGTTGTGGAATGAAGTCAAAGACAAATTGCACCAAAGCGGCAACAGTTTGTCGGGTGGTCAGCAGCAACGCTTGTGCATTGCCCGCGCCATTGCAGTGAAACCCGATGTGCTGTTAATGGATGAACCTTGTTCGGCATTGGATCCGATTTCAACGACCAAGGTTGAAGAACTGATCACTGAATTGAAACAAGATTACACTGTGGTCATCGTCACACACAATATGCAGCAAGCCGCGCGTTGCTCGGATTACACCGCGTACATGTATTTGGGCGAATTGATTGAATTTGGAGAGACGCGGCAAATGTTTATCAAACCTTCGCGCCAAGAGACAGAAGATTACATCACAGGACGTTTTGGCTGATGTTTTGGTTGATTTTAAGGCAGAACACACCGCATACGACACACACCAAGAAGACATCGCAAAGGACACCATGAGCAATCATCAACACACATCAACGATTTATCAAACAGAGCTGGAAGATTTACGCACCGCAGTGCTGAAAATGGGCGGTAAAGTGGAATCGCAGTTGCGTCAAGCGGTGCTCGCTTTCAGTGAAAGCGACAAACAGATGGCAGAACAAGTGCTTGAAGTGGAACGCGAAGTCAACCGTGACCATTTGAACATTGACAGCATGTGCTCTGAAATCATTGCCTTGCGTCAACCTGCGGCGAGTGATTTGCGCATGCTGTTGGGCATGGTGCGCACTGTGTCTGACTTGGAACGGATTGGTGATGAAGCATCAAAAATTGCTAAAATGGCCTTGAATACAGATCCAAGCAAACGTGGTTTTTTGCCTCGTTTGCAAACAATTTTTCAGTCTGCTGATTTGGCTGCGGCCATGTTGCGCAGTGCGTTGGATGCCTTTGCCCGTGAAGACACGTCGGATTCGCGTCAGATTTTTGCCTCTGATTTGGAGCTGGATGAGTTGTATAAGGCCATTGTGCGTCAATTAATCACATTCATGATGGAAGATCCGCGTACAATCAGCGCCGCGTTGGATGACTTATGGGTGGCAAAAGCGATTGAGCGCATTGGCGACCATGCAGAAAACATTGCTGAAAATGCCATTTACATCATTGAAGGTGAAGATGTGCGTTACACGCACAATTCCTGAAGCGTTGTTTGATCGCTGTTTTTAAACCTAAAACGTCCATGTTTAATTTTTTGAAGGACTTTGTGTGAATATACAACCCGTTATTTTGGTGGTTGAGGATGAGGAAGACATTGCTGAGTTGTTGCGATTTGGCTTGACGCGTGCGGGTTTTGCCGTCACATGGGTCAAAAATTTGGCCGATGCGCGCAGCAGTGTTAAAAAAGTTTTACCTGACCTCATCATGCTGGATTGGATGTTGCCTGATGGTCAAGGCGTCGAATGGTTGCACCAGTTGCGTGGCGATGATCGCACACGCCCTTTACCGATTATCATGCTAACCGCACGTGCACAAGAGTCTGATAAGTTAAAAGGCCTTGAAGGCGGTGCAGACGATTACATGACCAAACCATTCAGCCCGAAAGAATTGGTGGCTCGCATCAACAACGTGTTGCGCCGTTCTGCGCCGCAACACGTGGCACAAGTGGTCGAGTTTTTTGGCTGTGCTTTGAATGATGATGACCACACCTTGAGCCAAGCCGACGTGGTTGAAACCCTTGGCAACACAGAGTTTAAACTGCTTAAGTTTTTATTGACGCATCAAAACAAAACATTTTCACGTACACAATTGCTTGACCTCGTGTGGGGTGACCATGTGTACATTGAAGAGCGCACTGTGGATG
Organism: uncultured Burkholderiaceae bacterium; assembly: GCA_937862905.1. Lineage (GTDB taxonomy): Bacteria > Pseudomonadota > Gammaproteobacteria > Burkholderiales > Burkholderiaceae > Hydromonas. Next base: position 9,671 of record CALMCL010000072.1, read on the forward strand.
TGCACGTGTTGCGTTTACGCAAAATACTGCAACGCTTTGCCATTGAAACCCATTTGGAAACCATTCGTGGTGTGGGCTATCGTTGGCGCTCGGCCGCTTGATATCATAAAAAAGCATGGAAAACATGGGTTGTTTTCCGTGCGCCTTAATTGGGATGGCCCAAAGCGGTGGCTGCCATGAAGCCCAACCACAACAGCAATAAACCCACCATCACACTCAATCCGACGTAACCCATCGCGATCCACGGCTCACCTCGACGAAGCAGGGCAAATGTTTCCAAGCCAAATGCTGAAAATGTCGTGAAGCCACCCAATACACCCGTGATCAAGAACAATCGCACATCACTGCTGAGCCAACTAAAACGTTCACCACACCCCGCCAAAATGCCGATGAGCAAACAACCGATGACATTGATCGTGAACGTGGCGATGGGAAAAGTCCAGTCAGGCGTGTACTTCAGCATCCACTTTGATGCGCTGTAACGTGACACCGCGCCTGTTGCGCCGCCGATGGCGACCATCAACATCGAAAACCAATTGTTCATACACATTCCGTTCTTTTAAAGCCCACATGATAGCAATTTATGATGTGGATGCGCTTTGTAAAAAGTCAATCAAGGCACGAACCCGTTGTGGCAAATGCTTATTGGCAGGATAAACTGCGAAAATGCCGCCATCGGGTAAATGCCAATCGGGCAACAATTCAATCAAACGCCCTGCATCGATATCGGCCTGCAACTGATAATCCGGCATCACCGACATGCCCATCCCGAGCAACAACCATTGATAAATCACCAAAGTGGAATTGGCACGTAAAAGCCCAGAAGGTCGGATGGTCTGCTGGAGCTCGCCGCGCGTAAAAGTCCATTGTGTATTGGGCAAGACGGTCAAGGCCAACCAGCGGTGCTGGGCGATGTCTGCGGGTGTTGTCGGCGTGCCATGCTGCATGAGGTAAGCTGGTGAAGCGACCAATTTTTGTTTCATCTGTCCGATGCGCGTGGCTTTGTGGCTTGAATCGGTGAGCCAACCGACCCGTATGGATAAATCCAATTGAGAGCTCAGCAAGTCGTACTGTTCATCACCCGCGATCAGTTCAATGTCGATGTTGGGATGTCGTTTGGAGAAAACAGCCAATTGCCGAGTCAACATGCAGTTGCTGTAATCCAATGAACTGGTTAAACGTATTTTTCCTGCGAGCTGATGGTGCGCTTCTTGCACGGTTTGTACGGTTGAATGCAGCTGCTCAATCGCCAATCGAGCGGCATTGAGAACGGTTTGCCCCGTCTCAGTGACCTTCAGTTTGCGGGTGCTGCGCGCCAACAACTGCACACCAAGGTCTTTTTCTAAGCGGGTGATGTGCTCGCTCAAGGCCGATTTTGCGACACCCAATTGTTCCGCCGCCGCAGTGAACGAGCCCGTGTCGCAGACGGTGATGAATTTGATGAGCAGATTAAGATCAATGCGTTTCATGGGATGTGAGTGGGCTTATATTGAGTAATAGATTAATCATTTTATTCGAACAATCATTTAATTAAATCATTATTTATCGATTAATTAAAAGGCGTTACTATTTCACCATTGATGCAGGGGCAAACAAGCATGTGAGTGTGTCAATGCAGGATGAAACAAGCATTTATTTTTTATATTTTTGGAGCTTAAAAATGAACACCCAAACGACACGTTGCACTTTTTCCATTAAACACACATTGACCTTTGCACTCGTTGCGGCGGCCGCTGTTGCAGCACAGGCTTCAGCAAAAGACCTTGATGTTCAAGTGTACAACAACCATGATCCAAAAGGTTTTCAAGTCTCATCGGTGTTGATCAGCGGCGCAAAAGACGCGATTTTACTCGATGCGCAATTCACTTTGCCCGATGCACAAAAATTGGTTGAGCAAATCAAAGCCAGCGGAAAAACCTTAAAAACCGTGTTCATCACCAGCGGTGACCCTGATTTTTACTTCGGTTTGGGGGTCGTTAAAGCGGCTTTTCCTGAGGCAAAAATATTGACCACACCTGCGATTCTTAAACACATCAACGAAACGGTTGATGGCAAATTGACAACGTGGGGCAAGCAAATGGGTGATTTGGTGCCGAAAACCGCAACACTGCCAGAAGCGTATGCGGGCAATGTGTTGATGCTTGAAGGCAAAAGAATCAACATCAAGCATGGTGTTGGTGAGAAAAAAGCCGAGACGTATGTCTACATTCCATCGATTCAAACGGTGGCTGGTGGCGTGTTGGTGTTCGGTCATTTGCACCTCTGGACAGCAGACTCACAAACATTGAAAGCGCGCCAAGACTGGGTGAAAAGTTTGAAAGCGATTGCGGCGTTAAAACCCAAAACCGTGATTCCAGGGCATTTTCAACAAGATGCATCACAAAGTTTGGCTTCGGTGCGTTACAGCCAAAATTATTTAACGGTGTTTGAAAAAGAGCTAAAGTCATCAAAAGACTCGGCAGCATTGATTCAAAGCATGACGAAAAAATACCCCAATGCGGGTTTGGGCGTGGCTTTGGACATCGGTGCAAAAGTCAATAAAGGCGAAATGCAGTGGCACTAAAAAGCGGAGCCCCATTTTTTCTAGATCACATATAAACATCACTTTTTCAAGGGAATTGACGGAACAGGCAACCTTGGCATCCGACATTCAGCCAAGATTTTAAGAATACCCAAGATTTTAAAAATGCATATGAACATTATTTATAACAGTTTTCAGTTGATGCGCTCAGGGCATTGGCGTGAGGCGCACAACCTGATTCAAACGGATGGTTCTCTGATGGCAGCATGGCTGCATGGCATTTTACACGTTCAAGAAGGGGACTTAGAGGATGCCGAATATTGGTATGGCAAGAGTGGGCGGCATTTTCGCAGTCGAGGCACGTTGAATGAAGAGGTCGATGCTTTTGAAGTGGAAATGGACGTGGAAATGAAAAAAATGGCACACAAGCACGTGAGCATGTAAGCACATAAGCATCGAGTCCATCGGTGTGTTATGACGCACAATAGAATCACTCAATAAACAAATACAGATAAGTAATTTTAAGGAGTTTCAAAATGAACAACACCATCGTCATCACAGGTGCAGCAGGCCAACTCGGTAGCCATGTGGCACACGCATTGATCGAAGCCCATAAGGCCAAAAACACGGGCAGCACCTTGCGTTTTGCTTCACGAGACGTGCTGAAAATCGCTGCACTTAAAGATGCAGGGCATGAAACGGTATTTGCCGATTTCAACGATGCGGAGAGCCTTATGCACGCATTCACAGGTGCCAATGTCGCGCTCATTATTTCAGGCGACGCGCCCAACGCTGTGCGCATTGAGCAGCACAAACGTGCGATTGATGCAGCAAAAGCAGCCGGCGTGACGCGGGTCGTCTACACCAGCTTTGCCAATCCAACCCTGAGCAGCAAGTTCACCTTTGCCGCCATTCACCATGAAACAGAAGCCTATTTAAAAGCATCGGGCATGGCCTATACGATTGTGCGCAACAATTCGTATGCAGGCAATTTAGACCATGCCATCGCAGGTGCACGTGAAAGTGGTGTGCTCGTGGGCTACGGCGCACAAGGTAAAGTGGCCTACATCACACATGCTAATTTGGGTGAAGCCATTGCCATTGCATTGCTCGATGAAGCGCATGCGAATAAAACCTATGAATTGTCAGGCGAGCAGGCATACGACCATGCCGATGTGGCCGCGTTGTTATCGAAAGCTGGCAAAGTGGTGACGGTGAGCGAACCCACAGCACAACAAGCCTCTGATGAGCTGGCTGGTTTTGGTTTGCCTGAATTTTTGGTGCAAGCAATTGTCTCTATGGGTGATGCGGTGAACGCGGGTGAATACGCCGCAACCAGCACCGATTTTGCAACACTGACAGGGCACAAGCCGACAACATTGGCAGAGTATTTACAAGTCGTCGCATGAACTTGATTTTAGCCTCAACCATGCATGTGGCGTTGTCGAGGCTTATTGAGGCTTGTTTAAAAAGGCATAAAAAGCGCAAAGGCAGCAAATGCCCAAAGAAAACATTCAAAACACAAACCTCAATCAACACGCAAAACACACAACATAATGATAAAACCATGAAAACGCCGACTTTACATTACATCTACGATCCCCTTTGCGGCTGGTGTTACGCCGCTGCGCCGCTCATTTCTGCCGCCCGCACCTTGGATGGTTTGACCATACAAGCACACGCTGGTGGCATGTGGACAGGCGCAAATGTCAAACGTTTCACACCCGAATTGCGTGCCATGATTGTTCCAGGTGACCAGCGGATTGCTCAACTTTCAGGGCAGCCCATTGGTGAGGCTTACCTCAACCAGCTCATCTTTGACGACACGGCACGCCTTGATTCAGAACCAGTGATTCGCGCCATTCTTGCTGCGGAGCAAATGGCTCAACGCGGATTGGACATGCACCGCGCGCTACAAACCGCCCATTGGGTGCAAGGTCGTCACATCAGCCGTGAGGAAGTGTTGTTTGACGTCGCGGCGACTGAAATTGGCTTGGATGCGCTTGAGTTCGAGAAAGTCTACCAAGTCACCCAAGCCACAGCACACATTAACAACACGCGCGAACTCATGAGCAAGCTAAACGTACATGGTTTCCCAAGCCTCATTCTTGAGCAAAATGGTGAGTTCCAGCGCATTGAACACGGCCATTTTTATGGTCATGCCAATGGGTTTAAAGCACAGCTGGCGGCCGTGTTGGTGTGAATTTTGGGACGTTTGAATGCATTGTGAAATGAATTGTGGGTGGCGCTGACCACCTGATCCATTTTTTCGTCAACTCGTTACAACCTGTATTAATCCAAATTAACCCAAAAGGAAACGCCATGAAGCTTAAAAACATTTTCTTCGCCAGCATCCTCGCCAGCAGTGCTGTATTGAGCACGGCTCAAGCGAAATCGTCTTCGCAAGAACGTGCCAATGAAAAACTCGTTGTCACTTTTTATCAACAGCTTTTTGGTGATAAAAACCTTGAAGCGATTGATAAATACCTTGCTGAAGACTACATCCAACACAACCCAACCGTTCCAGATGGCCGTGCGCCATTGAAAGCGGCTGTGTCTCAGTGGTTTTCAGGCGCAGCCAAGGAAAAAGTTGATATTGTGCACAGCGCAGTGAAAGGTGACATTGTGTTTTTGCATGTGCGCAACGCACGTCCTGACGGTGGCATCAATGCCGTTGTCGATATTTTCCGCGTGCACAAGGGTAAAATTGTTGAGCACTGGGACGTGATTCAAGATGCACCCGCGACTTCGGCGAATGCACATCCAATGTTTTGAGGGCTATCTTTGGCGGTGTGCTGTTGATCAAAATATTCACATCTTGAAGTCAGCCGATCTTGAGTCCAAAATGCACACCACATTGGCGTGCATTTTTTAACATGTAAGGTGCAAGGTTGAATTGGTGAGTTGTGATCTGCTGATGCTTTTCGTTGAAAATCTCATTGTCTAGCGTAAATATTGTCGATTTTGTCGACGACATTAGATGGAAATTCATTGAATATTTGAGGTGATTCAAGTTGTAGCGTCACATCGGATCATGTGCATCGATGTTTAATGGTTGCGAATTTGCATAGAAAATAGACGATAAAAAGGGTGGATGATTGATCTAGAACAGTAGATGATAGTTGTGTTGGTTCACTGTTTTTTATTAAACCAGATGTGGTGAGCGCAGAGTACGTATATTGCTGTGAATATCGCCAACAGTATTAAAATGGGCATATGCTCAATCTGCCCATTGCTTTGTGTACTGAGAATACTGCTGGACAATATGCTGGCTAATGTAATGGATGCATCTCGTACCATTCCTTGAAAAGTCATGTAACGTGCTCTGAATGAAGGGCTGGGAACATGACTGCTACTGGTTGTCAGGCTGATGTTGCGTCCAGCATTACCTGCCATAAATGCAATGAAACAAATGAATGTAAGCCATGTGGGTAACGAATCAAAACTGAATGCAAGCAGTCCAGCCAGATAAATTGCAGTTCCTAAAAATAAGGTTTTTTGCGTACCTTGGCTGTCCGCCATGTGCCCTAATATATGGACTGTGATAAACGATGTCATGCCACCTAATAAATAAAAGTAAGATAAGTGACCGCGTTCAATGGCTAAGTTGAATACCAAGTAGGCCGATAATGTTGGAATAATCAAAAATGCTGAGAACTGATTGAAAATTTGTAAAACATACATTTTGATGACATTAGGCTGTCGCAATAAATGTGTTGATGCATCTGATACGTCGACTGTGGGTTTGAATGAGGGCAGTTTAAAATAAGCATAAATGTGTAGCAAGGCGGCCAGTAAGCCGATCAATACAAAGGTGAATTAAACTACGAAAGGCAATTTTCAAAAAGATTCGAGCTAAGCGCTT
>CALMCL010000073.1 GCA_937862905.1 uncultured Burkholderiaceae bacterium
GTTGGTCATCAAGGTACGTGCACTTTCACGACCATAGGTGGAGTCCAACTGTGACATCGACTGGATGATGGGCAATAAACGAATGTTGTACCCAGCCATATAGGACACAGCCGAGGCGATGATGTCCACTTTGCCAATACTCGTAAACTCGTCCATCAGCAACAGACACTGATGTTTTAAGTCGGGGTTGTTTTGTGGTAACTCTTTCGTATTCAGATTGATGATTTGGCTGAACAGCAGATTCACAATCAAACGGCTCTCAGCCAGCTTATTCGGTAAAATCCCCACATAGACCGTCATCTTGTGTTTACGTAAATCGGTGAGCAAGAAGTCATCACCGCTGGTTGCCGCATCGACAATCGGGTTAATCCAACTGTTTAATGGCTCTTTGAACGACCCCATGATGGATGAGAATGTATCCTCAGCTTGACTCAATAAATTAGCAAATGCGGTTTTAGCGTCACTACTTAAGAAATCCGCTTGCGCCAAACCTTGTAGATACTCTTTCAAATCCGACCCATTGCCCGAACTCAAGCGATAAATCGCCCCCAATGTACACGGCACACGCAGATGTTCAGCCAACCCTTTGCTTGTTTGATAGTCTCGTTGTTCCAACTGATACAGAGTAAATGCCAAAAACGCATTGCGTGATTGACTCACCCAAAACTTTTGGTCAGCCGAGCCATCGGGGTACAACATCGCTGCAATGCTCATCAAATCTGACACCCTAAAGTTCGGGTCAGATGACACATAAGTCAATGGATTCCAGCGATGGGTTCGCCCATCCTCCGCAAACGGATTAAACAAAAATACCTTTTGTCCTTGACTGGCTCGCCAGCCACTGGTCAAGTCAAAGTTTTCTTGTTTGGTATCCAATACCACCATTGAACCCTGATACGTCAATAAATTGGGAATCACAATCCCCACACCCTTACCTGAGCGTGTAGGGGCTGCCAAAATCACAAACTGCTGTCCACTAAAATACACCAGCCGTCCATTCATCTTACCAATCACAATGGCAGTTTCGCTGGGCTTGTACATTTCTTTTTTAGCCAAATCTCCCGTGTCTGCAAACCGAGCCTCACCATGAATGGCTTGTGGCTTTGATTTAAACATGGCGTACAACATCAACAGGTAAAACCCTATCGGCAAGGCAAAGCCCACTAATCCTGAAACTTTAATCTGTTTGGCAAATGGTGCAACCCTTGGCGTATCAATTGCGCTTAGATACTTCGCATAAGTATTCCACTCTAAAGGCACTTGTGCCAAATGCAGCCACAGCAACAGAACCCAACCTGACAAAAACAAGCCACCCACAATGGCAGCAATCAACAATACCCCTAAAAACACCCATTTCAAATAAGTTCTATTCATATTTCTCAATCATTATTATGGTTATCAAATCACAATACCAAACAGCACATGCATCACATCGTTATGGTTGGGCCACTTTGATTACGGCTCTGCTCTTGTCGCATCGCCAAGTTCTGTGCTTGGGTCTGTTGCAAATCCATACTGGCTGCGAGCACTTGATTCGCCTCATTGTTTTGCACTTGATTGAGGTTCATCTCTGCACTAAAGCCTTTATGACCATCAAAGCCCATCATCACGTCGCCGTCTTTATTGATTTGCACATAGTCCACTGAACGTGCGAGGTTTCGGGTGGCTTCATGGGTGGCTAATGCAATAGCGGCTTGCTGGTCTTTGTCTGACAAATGCACGAGTTGATTACCGAACTCACCTTGAGTGAGGTGGTGCGTGATTTGTTCGTGGAGTTTGGCGATACGGGGGGACAGCACAATCGGTTGAGCTGATTGTGAAATAGTTTCCGTTTGGCGTGCAGGTGGTTCAACTTCTGAGGTTGCACCTGTGGGTGAAGTCATCGCAGGTGCAGCGTAAGTGGGCGATGATTGAACAGGGGAAGATTGAACAGGTGTCGCCATCACAGGTTGCAGTTCTGCTTGTGCCATCGTTGCCATCACGGGTACAGCAGTTTGAGTGATTGGCTCTGGGGTATTTTGTACCTGTACTGTGGCAGTTTGCGGTTGAATCTGAGGTTGAGTTTCGGATTGAGCGTTCAGATTCACAGCCTGTGCAGCACTGACTGCTTGCGCCGCCATTGTCATCTGCACGTCAGGTGCTAAGGCGGCAAACGCTGGGTTAGTGGACAAGACGCTGACCATTTGCTCAACCTGCTTGCTTTGCTCAGGTGAAACAGCAGGGGCTGCTGGGGTGTTTACATCAGGTAGGTTCACAGGTGGTGTGGTGATGGATTGGGTAGGTGATAAGCTCTGCTTTTGCTCTGCGAGCTGTGCTTGTACCCTTTGGTGGTTGTCAACGGCTTGGGCAAGCTGCCACGTGTCCTTTGGATTCATCGCGCCATCAGGCTGTAAACCATGTTCTTTTTGAAATGCTTTGACGGCGTCTTGTGTGGTCTTGTCAAGCACACCGTCCGTGGGCACGTTGTGTCCGAGTTGGTTTAGGGCAAGCTGGATTTGATGGACTTGCTCGCCTTGTGCGCCTTGTTTGAGGTTGTAGGTTTTTGGTTTGGCTTCTTGCAGGGTTTGAATCGCGGCTGAGTTGTCGTTGCTGCTGCTGGTATTATTACCGTCTTTGTTATCAGTCAGGTGCATACCACGCTGATTTAACTGAGCGAGTGTAGTGATGGCTTGCTGCGCGTCTTTGGCTTGAACGGCTTGGCCGATGACTTTGGCATCGTTGACCCCGATTTTGCCATCGACTTTGAGGTTGTGTTCACGCTGAAACTCTTTGACCGCATCACGGGTGGTGCTGCCAAATTGCCCGTCCACAACGATATCCGCACCGAGTGATTTAAGGACATTTTGTAAATTGGTGACTTTCTGACCGCTCGCACCCATACCCAGCTCTGCTGGTTTGGGAGCTGGGCGATGTTGTACACCGTTCGATTGGTTGTGTTGTGCCTCTTTGCCATAGACCCTGTAGTTGGTGTGGCCTTGGGCTTCCATTTGCTGCTTTTTTTGGTACTGTAGATGAACCACATTACTGGCTGCGTCATGTGGGTGGGCGAAATGATTCGGGTCTTTGCGCTGCTCAACTGCTTTGGCTTGGTAATAGCTGATTTTACTGTCAAGGTCGAGTTTTTCAACGGCTTTTAGGAGCTGATGATGTGCTTGCTCGGCGGCTTTGGCTTGCTCGATTTGTTGCTGGAGGCGAATGTCGTTGGCATCCTTACCATAAGTGGGGTCGGCTTTTTTGTTGGCCTCTTCGACTTGTGCAAGTTTTGCTTGATACTGCATTTCGCCTACGGCGACATCTCCTCCGAAACTTGGGGCAACAAAGTCCCGCTTGTTTTCAAGTTTGACGATTTCAATCGCATCTGTCCAGCTTGCCCCTTGGTTTTTGCTATAAAACTCTGCTGCCCTTGCTTGGCCTTTTTCGCTCAGTTCGCTCAGGCTTTTCTTTTCTGACTCGGTTTGTTGGCGTATGGTGTTGGTGTAACCTTGGTTAACGGCTTGCTCGGCTTTAATGCCACTGTCGGTCAGGTCATTAACATTGTCAATCAACTGGCCTTTTGTGATGTTTCTGTAACGTGGATTCTCGGCAATAAAAGCATCGTATGTGTTCACAACACCTTGGACACCTGCAATGCGGTTTTGGTTTTTGATTTGCTCTTCGTGCGCTATTTCTGTGAATGCGTCTCGCAGCGTTTCGGCGGTTTTTCTGGCTTCGGGGTCTGTGATGTTGGGCAGTGCTTGAGTTAGTTTGTCTGCTTCGGCTTTTGCGCCGCCTTCTTTGGAGAACCTGTTGTACAGGCTGTTGCCGATGTTTTTACCCGCTTCTTGCTGGGCTTCTTCGCGCTTTTGTGCTGCTTGTGTCACAGCGGTGACGGGATTGAATGTGCGCTCATCCACCATGGTTTTGACCAGTAACGCGGGGTTGATGATGGTGGCTGCGGTTGCGGCATCATTGATGCCTATTTCGTTGGCGGTGGTGGTGACGACGGCTGCGGTGGCTTTTTGCCATTCTTCCTGATTGGTTTTAGCGGTGTAAGTGGCTTCTGTGGCGTTGTTGTACACCTGATAACCCGTGATCGCTGCGCCCGCAATTCCTAATTTGCCGCCCAGTTTGTTCACAACACCTTCGGCCAAATGGCTGCCTTGGTTCAGGGCTTTAGACGCATGTATTTCGGCATAAAGGGCTTTTTGTGCGGCATCGGTTCGAGCTTGTGCTTCAACCACGGATTGGTTGATGATTTTTGATTCGGCGGTTTGCTTTGCGCTTTGCTCGGCTATATGGGCATCGTATGTACTCATGCCCAATGGTGGGCTGGGTTCAGTGAGACGTTTGGTACGCACCGCTTCGGTTTCATTCGGATTAAGTAGCGTTTGTTTGTGCGCTGCGTCAAATGGTGTGTCAGGCTGTGGCACACGCGGCTTGGGGTTTAGAACGCTTTGAATCATCTCCTCGCTCGCGTCGTTGGCTCGCAGATTGCGAATCACGGGATTGGTATCGGTTATGGTGGGACGGGTTGGTTCTATGTAACGACTCTCGCCATCTATTGTATTAGCGGGCGGTGTGATTTTGCCGTGCAGTTGTTCTACGGAGACAGGTTCGATGGTTTGGGCGATGTGACGCATTCTTTGCGCGGCGCGGTCGCCTTGTTCAAGGTATTCACGTTGTTTGACGTCGTAACTTTCGTATATAGGGATGAATTCTATTTTTTGTGGTGCAATCCCGCTTGGAAATGTTTCGGGTACTGGCAATGCCGAGGGTGTGACGCTGGGGTTTTGCGCGAAGTAAGCACGTGAGTCTACGGCGACAGCGGATTTCTCACCTTTGAGGGCGACGTATTCCAATTGGGCAGCAGTTTGACGAGCTTCGGCGGCGATGCCTGCTTGCACTTCGCGGGTGGCGTCGGCTTGCAGTTCTTCGAGTTTGAGTGCAGGATTTTGGGCTTTGAGCGCGTCGAATGTTTCGATGTAATGCTGGCGCAGGACATTGATATCGATGTTCTCAATGTGTGTGACTTCGGGGTTTTGCAGCAACGCGGGCAATTCTTTACGGGTGAAAACTTTGTCTGCTTCATGTGTTAATGGCACTAAAGCGCGGACGTTACCCTGCGCGTGTTGTGCCATGCGTTCGGAGGCGGTGTCCCAAATTTCGTTTACGTAATTTCCATACTCAGGAATTTTTTTCGATAGTTCTGCCGTTATTTCTTTAAAGTCTTCGCCGTTGATTACCTCGCCAAGAATCGTATCTTGCAAAACTATTACTTGCCCTGGGCTGCCCTCTCCCATGCCAACAGCCAGCCGCCAAGACAAAATTTTATTAGACCCAGTACCAACATCACCCGCATAAAATAATGAAACTGCATTAGGCTGCTGGTTTGGAATGCTTAGTGACAATGTCATCAAACGAGTATTTAACTCTGTTTTAAATTTCTCAAAATTAGCAGGGTTTGACAGGTCTACGTTAGTTTTTTGGTCTTTTAAAAAATGGTGAATTAAACTACGAAAGGCAATTTTCAAAAAGATTCGAGCTAAGCGC
>CALMCL010000074.1 GCA_937862905.1 uncultured Burkholderiaceae bacterium
CGTGGGTGAGCGTACACGTGAAGGCAATGACTTCTACCATGAAATGAAAGATTCTAACGTTCTGGATAAAGTGGCGTTGGTCTATGGTCAGATGAATGAGCCTCCAGGAAACCGTTTACGCGTGGCTTTGACTGGTTTGACCATGGCGGAACACTTCCGTGATGAAGGTCGTGACATTCTGTTCTTCGTGGACAACATCTACCGCTTTACTTTGGCGGGTACCGAAGTGTCTGCATTGTTGGGTCGTATGCCATCAGCGGTGGGTTACCAACCGACGTTGGCTGAAGAAATGGGTCGCTTACAAGAGCGCATCACGTCAACCAAAAAAGGTTCGATCACGTCGATCCAAGCCGTTTACGTGCCAGCGGATGACTTGACCGATCCATCTCCAGCAACAACATTCGGTCACTTGGATGCAACCGTGGTTTTGAGCCGTGACATCGCTTCTTTGGGTATTTATCCAGCGGTGGATCCTTTGGATTCAACCAGCCGTCAAATTGATCCCAATGTGATTGGTGAAGAGCACTATTCTGTGACCCGTGGTGTGCAACAAACATTGCAACGCTACAAAGAATTGCGCGACATCATTGCGATTTTGGGCATGGATGAGTTGTCTCCAGAAGACAAACAAATCGTGGGTCGTGCACGTAAGATTCAGCGTTTCTTGTCTCAACCTTTCCACGTGGCGGAAGTGTTTACAGGCTCTCCAGGTAAGTATGTGACTTTGAAAGAAACAATCCGTGGTTTCAAAGGCATTATTGCTGGCGAATACGACCATCTGCCTGAACAAGCCTTCTACATGGTGGGTGGCATTGATGAGGCCGTAGAAAAAGCAGCTAAAATGAACTAAACGTTTAAGAAAAGTATGACCCTACTTTTCTTGGTTTATGTTAGAAAATTTTCGCGGGTTACCCGCGAAAATTTTTAGTAAAACTCAAATGATGCAAACAAAACACTGCATCTCTTTTGGGTCTTTGAGGTTGATTAGGACATATTATGAGTACAATACACGTAGATGTGGTCAGTGCTGAGCGTGAAGTTTTTAGTGGCGAAGCCTCTTTTGTGGTTCTGCCCGGTGAGTCTGGCGAATTGGGTATTATGCCTGGACACACGCCCTTGATTACGCGCATTAAACCAGGTGCTGTTCGCATTGAAATGGCTGATAACACGGAAGAGTTGGTGTTTGTTGCAGGTGGTATTTTGGAGGTGCAACCCAACCGTGTGACTGTTTTGGCAGATACGGCGATTCGTGGTGAAGATCTTGATGAAGCGCGTGCTCTTGAGGCAAAATCCCGTGCAGAAGAAATGTTAAGCCAAAACAAAGGTGACATTGACCATGCCTATGCTCAGTCAGAACTCGCAATGGCAATGGCTGAATTGGCTGCATTGGCCAAATTTCGCCGTAAAAAATAATCAACAAATAAACCACACATTTGGCATATGTATTGTTAGGCGGTATGTAAATGATGGAAAAAGCCCACTTGAAAGTTCAAGCGGGCTTTTTTTTCGGTATCATTATACTTTTGATGCGATATTGCCGTTTGTACATATCGTTTTGATGAATCATGTTATTTCTAACCTTAAACATTTAGGTTTTTTTGGGTTACTGCCCATTTTTTATCGAGTTTATGATTAAACTAAACCAAGTCCATTTTTCTTATGGCCATGCTGACCCGATTGTGAATGGGGTCAGCTTATCCGTGTCACGAGGGCAGGTGGTTGCTGTCATGGGGCCTTCAGGGTGTGGTAAAACAACACTGCTTCGCTTGGTTGCTGGCTTGTTGAGGCCCAGTACGGGTGAGGCAACCTTGTTGGGTGCACCTTTACCCTACGATGAGGCGCCTGCGTTGCGTGAGTTGCGTAAAAAAATGGGAATGTTGTTTCAGTTTGGTGCCCTATTCACAGACATGTCGGTGTTTGAGAATGTGGCTTTTCCATTGCGCGAGAACACTTCGTTGAGTCAAGCGGATGTTCAACAACAGGTGATGGCCAAGCTCAAAGCGGTTGGTTTGGCTGATGCCGCTCAAAAAATGCCCAGTGAGATTTCTGGTGGCATGGCGCGGCGGGTTGCTTTGGCGCGCGCCATTGTGCAAAATCCACAGGTCATGTTGTTTGACGAGCCTTTTGCTGGCTTGGATCCGATTGCAATGGATACGATTGCCCAGTTGATTCGAGAGCAAACGGATGAGTTGAACGCGGCTTCAATTGTTGTGTCGCATGATGTGCAGGAGACGTTTGCCATTGCTGATTATGTGTATGTGATGCATCACGCGCAAATCGTTGCGGAAGGTACGCCCATGCAGTTGTGGGCGAATGAAGACCCTTTCATTAAACGTTTTGTCCATGGGCGGCATGGCTTGGAGGTGGGCGCATGAATGTATTTATCACGGGTTTGGCACAATTGGGCAGTTCAGTGCGTTCAAGCATCTCAACTTTGGGCTTTGCCATGCGCATGTTAGGGGCTTTGTTTGCCAATGCGAGGGTGTGGTGGACGCGAACACGGTTGGTTTTTCAGCAGATTCATTTTTTAGGCAATTATTCTCTGGTCATCATGTTGGTGTCGGCGGCATTTATTGGGGCGGTGTTGGGGCTTCAGTCTTACTATACACTGAGTCGTGTGGGCTCTGAAAGCATGGTGGGTTTGTTGGTGGCGTTGTCGTTGGTGCGTGAGCTTGCACCTGTTGTGGTGGCCATTTTATTTGCAGGACGCGCGGGGACTTCGATGACCGCTGAGATTGGTCTGATGAAGGCGGGTGAGCAGCTGGCGGCAATGGAGATGATGGGGGTTGATCCCATCAACCGTGTGTTTTCCCCTCGGTTTTGGGCGGCAGGTTTTGTTGTGCCGATGCTGACAGGCTTGTTTGCGTTGGTGGGGGTCTATGGGGGTTATGTGGTTGCCGTCTGGTGGCTGGGGGTGGATGAAGGCGCCTTTTGGTCGATGATGCAAGATGGCGTGAATGTGCGTGACGATGTGGTCAATGGCTTGATTAAAAGTGCTGTGTTTGGCTTGGCTGTGAGTTTTTTGGCTGTATATGAAGGTGCACAAGCCCATCCAACACCCGAAGGGGTGGCTCAAGCGACCACCCGTACCGTGGTGAAGTCGGCTTTATTGGTGTTGGGATTGGACTTCATCCTGACGGCATTGATGTTCAGCTAACTCAATTGTTGCTTCAGTTTTAATGGTGCTTTATTGGGTTGATGAGGATTTTGAATGTGCACGAGTGGCGTGACTTGTGTGTTATGTGATTGAGGATATTATGCAACAAAAGAAAATTGACATTTGGGTGGGTTTGTTTGTATTGCTCGGCGTGATGGGTTTAATCGCTTTGGCTTTGGTTGTGGGAGGCAAAGGAGGCTGGTCAACCAAGGGAGGATACCCCGTCTTGGTGAACTTCCAAAACATTGGGACGTTGAAGGAGCGTGCGCCTGTTAAAATGTCAGGCGTGGTGGTCGGTCGTGTCGGTGGGATTGAGCTGAAAGATGTAAATGGTGAGTACAAGGCTCAAGTCACATTGATGCTTGACAATGGTTTAAAGGTGCCCAAAGACAGCGGCGCGTCGGTTAATACGGCAGGTTTACTGGGGGCTCAGTTCATCAGTTTAACGCAAGGTGCGGATGTTGAGCATCCTGTGGCGGCGGGTGAGACTTTGGACAACACACAATCTGCAATGGTGTTGGAAGACCTCATCACACAGTTTGGTATCAACAAGGCCGAATCGGCCTCAAAGGCTGATGCGGTTGATGCACCACCCGTCAAATAAGTTTACAATAAAAACACGAAAAAACACTTGTTGGGGGATGCCATGAATACCATAATGAGGCAATGGTTGCTGGGACTGTCATTGATTTTGACGTTCGCCAGCGCCCATGCTCAAAGCACCGATGCGCTGGTGAACTCACCAGTGGTTGTTGATGACGTGGTTCTGACCCGTGATCGCTTTGAAGCATTTAACCGAGGTGCTTTCCAATTCAATGATGGTTGGGATCAAATTATGTTTAAGCCGATAGCCAAAGGCTATCAAAAAATTGTTCCAGCGGGTTCGCGTGGTTGTGTGCACGGATTTTTTGAGAATTTAAGTGTGCCTTACACGGCGTTGAACAACGTTTTGCAAGGCAAGTTCAAAGCCGCTGGGCAAGATGTTTGCCGATTTGTGGTGAACACAACCGTTGGGGTTGGTGGTTGTATCGACATGGCCAGTAAGTGGCACATTCCGAAGCATGAAGAGGATTTTGGACAAACTCTGGGCAAATGGGGAGTGCCTTCTGGTCCTTTTGTGATGTTGCCAGGTTTAGGGCCATCAACCCTTCGAGATGCATTGACCAAACCCATTGATTTCATTGCCGATCCAATTGGTTATGTGCGGGCAATCAAGATTCGCAACTCTTTGCGTGGTTTGAAGTTGGTGGATACACGCACAAGTTTGTTGGAAACTTTGGAGTTTGTCGATGATGTGGCTTTTGATCGTTACAGCATGACCCGTGATGCGTGGTTGCAAAAACGAGAAGCCGATGTGCGCGATGAAGATTATGCCCCAGATGAAGCGCCTTTGACTTCTGAAGAGGCAATTTCTGCTGAGCCTGTTGCGCACAAAGAGTCTGAGATCAATGCGGCATCGCCTGCGGTAACTGTAGCGGCAGCGAGCGATCCTTTGGCTGAGGCGGAGCGTCTGGCCAAACAGTTGACAAAGCCTGTTGGTGAAAAAAAATAAAGTGCCTGGGTTTGTTTCTGAGTTGTGTCAACTGGATGTCGAATACATGCATTATGGTCTCAGGCATGTGACGGGTGCATCTGGTAAAATGATCCGTGGTTGAGGATGTGGGTTTAAATTTTTAGGGAAGAAAAGAAAAAATCATGAAATTTTTGAAACGTGTTTTATTGGCTTTGGGTTTGATGTCGGCGGTCACAGTGGCGCATGCAGAAACTGCAGATCAGTTTGTTAAGCAAATGTCGGACAATGTGGTGGCTGCGTTGCGTGCCAATCCGGGTTTAAAGAGCGGCAATGCGGGTGCTGTCGGCACTTATGTTGATGGCAACATCATGCCTCATGTGAATTTTCGCAGCATGGTTTCGCGTGTCGTCGGTCCAGCATGGAACAGTGCCAGCGCAGCAGAGCAAAATGAATTGATGTCAGAGTCGCGCCGTTACTTGACGCGGACATACGCGGGTAGCTTGAAGGGCGCTTCTGTCAACAGCATTGACGTGTATCCAGCAAGTGGCAATGAGGTTCGCACACGCATCAACACCAGTAATGGTGCAAAAATGGTGACCTACCGCTTAGAAAACAACGGTGGCTGGAAAGTCAATGATTTGAGCGTGGCGGGTGTTTGGTTGGTGCAAAGCTATGCGGGACAATTTCGCCCTGTGGTGGCCAAAGGTGGTGTGCCTGCTTTGATCAGTTATTTAAAATCAAAGCGCTAAGATGACGTTTTTGTCTGTGAATTGAGGGTGTTCAGTTTGTTTGTAAAACGTATGAAGAAGGTCAAACACAACAGAAACGCTCTGAAAAAAAGCCCGCAATTGCGGGCTTTTTTGATGCTCATCCGATGGGGTCATGAGACTGTGGATCATTAGCCATCATAACCATTTGGATTTTTGCTTTGCCATGCCCATGCATCGCGACACATGTCCTCAATGGTGTATTCGGTGTGAAAGTTCAACACTTCTTGCGATAAGGTGGGATCTGCGTAGAAGCAACCAATGTCCCCAGGGCGGCGAGGGGCGAATTGATAGGGGATCGTTTTTCCACTTGCGTTCTCAAAGGCCTTCACCATTTGTAAAACAGATACAGGCTTACCAGCACCGAGGTTGACCGTGATCGACTCTTTGCCGTTTAACAGGTGTTGGATGGCCAAAACATGTCCGCGTGCCAAGTCCATCACGTGAATGTAATCACGTTCACCCGTACCGTCTGCGGTGTCGTAATCATTGCCAAAAATAGACAATTGGTCGCGCAAACCAACCGCCACTTGTTGAACATAGGGCATCAGGTTGTTCGGAATGCCGCGTGGGTGCTCGCCCATCAGCCCAGATGGGTGAGCACCTACTGGATTGAAATAACGCAACATGGCGTAGCGCAATGAAGGATCCGCCCGTGCCACATCGCGGGTGATGTGTTCCATCATGACCTTTGATTCACCGTATGGACTGGTGGCGGACAAAGGGCCGCCTTCTTTATAGGGCACGGGTGTGTTTTCACCGTACACGGTGGCTGAAGAGCTGAGCACGATGTGTTGAACTTTTGCATCGTGCATGGCTTGCAAAACGCTCATCAAACCCATGACATTGTTGTGATAATAAGCCAATGGCTTGGCCACAGACTCACCCACTGCTTTAAGCGCAGCAAAGTGAATCACCCCTTCAATGTCATGCGCTTGCAAGACTTGAGTGAGGGCTGGGGTATCCAGCACATCCATGTCAATGAGCTCAGGGCGAATGCCCGTCAGTTGCTCAATTCGATCCACCACTTTGGGTGAGCTGTTGATGAAATTGTCCAGTAAAATCGGCTGTAAGCCTGCTTCAATGAGGCACACCGCCGTGTGCGCACCAATATAACCTGTACCGCCTGTGAGTAAAATTTTTGTCATATGCCCTCGAATATCAATTGTATTTGAGTCAAGATTTTAACCTGAATTGTGCCCTGTCCATGAGGTAAAGTAGGGTGTAAAAAGTCCATTGTTTTAAAGTGAATGGACTTGGTCATCAAAGGCTGGATTGGTGCGTATCTATGGGGCGGTTTGTGGGGGTTACATGGTGAAGTTTTCGCCCAAATACACTTGGCGCACGGCTTCATTGTCGACAATCTCGCGTGCATTGCCTTGGGCAAGCACAGTGCCTTCGCTGATGATGTATGCGCGGTCACAAATGCCCAGTGTCTCGCGGACATTGTGATCGGTGATCAGTACACCAATGTTGCGCTCAACGAGGAAATGAATGATTTTTTGAATGTCAATCACGGCAATGGGATCGACACCCGCGAAAGGCTCATCCAAGAGCACGAAACGAGGTCGCGTGGCCAGCGTACGGGCGATTTCAACCCGACGGCGTTCCCCGCCTGACAGGGCGGGTGCAGGGCTGTGTACAATATGACCAATTTGCAAATCGGCAACCAACTGATGCAACTCTTCGGCAATGCGAGCGCGTGAGAGTTTTCGGCCTTGGTCATCTCGTTGCAATTCAAGCACGGCACGGATGTTTTCTTCAACCGTTAATTTGCGGAAAATGGAGGCCTCTTGCGGCAGGTAAGACAGACCCAAGCGCGCACGCTGGTGCATGGGCATGCGGTTGATTAGGGTATTATCCAATGTGATTTGCCCATCGTCTGCACCCACCAAGCCGACCACCATGTAAAAGCACGTCGTTTTCCCCGCGCCATTTGGTCCCAAAAGGCCAACGACTTCACCACTTTTGACATCAAAAGAAACATTTTTGACGACGGTTCGTGCGCCATAACGCTTTTTGAGTTGATTGACACTGAGGTGGTGGCTGTCTTGCATGTGGTGCTCGTTCTGTTTTATTGTTAATCGCGAAGTGAAACCCTGTTTGTGGCGCTTGATTAAAACCTCAGGTGCTGTGCGGATTACCTTACTCGCCTGAGAGCATCAAGTCAGCCCAACACCCAAAACATCGGGTTGTTCATGAGTGTCACCGGCATGATTTTATTTGATGTTTGAATTGGGCGTGATCACCACACGCGTGCGCCCAGGCACGCCAGGCACTGCATGAGATTCAAAGACCTCGGTGAGTTGGTTGTACACCAGCTCGTCACCATTGATTTGATCCAGCAGTTTACCCGCAGCGCTATAGCGTTGCATTTGTGCTTTATTGGACAACACGATGAGGTTTTGTTTGCCATCATAAATCAATTTGTTGCCTTGTGCTTTCATCACTTCATTGGTGCCTTCGCGCTTTTGAGTGAATTTAACCAAGCCACCCTTTTCCATACTGGCTGTGGCGTATTGATAGCCCTCAGGGTCAACAATGGTTTCAACATGATCGGCGGTGATGACCATGCTGCCCTGCTTCAAAATCACTTTGCCGGTAAACACGCTGGTTTGGGTGATGTCGGTGTATGTTGCACCGTCGGCCTCAACCATCAAAGGTTGGCTGCGGTCATATTTGCTGTTTTGCGCATACAGCATCACAGAGGGTAAGGCAATGGCGAGTAAACCTGCCAAGAAGAAACGTCCGAGTGTCATGTGTGATCCTTATTTGGCGTGGCCGATTTTGGCATTGTGCAGCATGCCTTTGACTCGATCGCCCGTTTTTCCGCCCATGATGATGTTGCGAGAAGCGTAGTCATAGCGAAAGCGACGACCTGTGATGCTGTCATCACCTTGGGTCATGACAAAGGGCAGGTCGCTGCTGGCAATGTTGTTGTATAAACCGATGCTCATGGCCTCGGTGGTGAGGTGAAGTGGTGGGGCTTCTGGTGTGGTTAAACGATCCATCACGACATTGCCATTGAGCTCGATGACGTGGGTTGCGTCGGACCAAATGGCTTTATCTGCGCGGGATGTGGAGACCGGTTGACCAATGGGTGTGGCCACGACGGTGACATCTTTCAGCTCAGCATCCTTGTCGCCATAATGCACCACTTCCTTGGCAGTAATCACGTAAGCCACCGCACCATTTTTACCTGTGCGGTTGATTTGCATGCCTGACGTGAAAGCATCGACGAGCTCTGGGTGGCTTTCTTTTGAGGGTTTTGTATTGGCATTGTCTTTGGTGATCCACCAGTAGCTGCCTGCGGCGACCGCCAATAAAATCAACAAGTACAGCACATTGGGCAGGTGAAACCGCAACCAATAACGCCAGCGAGAAAAGGAAGTCATTTTATCCATTACATGATGTCCAAATGGGGGTGTTGTTCATCATAGAGGTAAGCCGCGTAAGCGCTGTTGAGTTTATCTTGAGCGAATAAAATCAGCTCGGCCAATTCGCGCACTGCACCCGCACCGCCACCGCTGCTGCTGACCCAATGGGCGGCACGTTGTGCGAGCACATGGCCATTGGGCACACTGGTGGCCAAGCCCACTGCACGTAAAATGGGCAAATCAATCACATCATCGCCCATATAGGCGCATTGTTGTGGGGTGACTTGGGCATCGATCATCAATTGCTTCAAAGCGGCGCCTTTGTCTTGTGCGCCTTGAATGAGGAAGTCAATTTTCAAATCCTTGGCGCGCGCCGCCGTCACTTTCGAGTCGCGGCCACTGATGATGGCAATCGGGATGCCCATTTGGCGCAGCAGTTGAATGCCCAAGCCATCTTGCACATAAAAAGATTTGACCACTTCGCCTTGGGCATCATAGTCCAAGTAGCCAGTGGTGAGCACGCCATCCACATCCAGAATCAGCAAGCGCACGTTTCGTGCGAGGGCAATCACAAAGTCGGATGGCATGGCGGTAGGCGCATATAACGCATTTGTCATCACATGACTCCCGCGGCAAATAAATCGTGGACATTCAAAGCGCCCACCAAGGTGTGGTCTTGATCGACCACTAAAAGCTGGTTGATGCGGTGTGTTTGCATCATTTCAACCGCCGATACGGCCAGCACGTCGGATGCAATGGTGTGAGGGTTTGGGTGCATCACATCATCGATGCGGAGGGTTCGGACATCGACACCTTTTTCAAATAAACGTCGCACATCGCCATCGGTCAAGACACCTAAAACTTTACGCGCTTCATCAACAACCGCTGTCATGCCCATGCGTTTTTGACTCATCATCAACAAAGCATCGGTGAGGCTGGCTCCGCTGGAAACCGCAGGAATGTCATCGCTCAAGCGCATCACATTGGCCACATAGGTCAGTAAACGCCGACCCAATGCGCCTGCTGGGTGTGAGCGGGCAAAGTCGTCTGCACTGAAACCACGCAATTCAAGTAAAGCCACAGCCAAAGCATCGCCCAAAGCCAAGCTGGCGGTTGTGCTGGCGGTGGGTGCCAAGTTGAGCGGACAGGCTTCTTTTTCGACCTGAACCAACAGATGCACATCTGACAATTTCGCCATCGGGGATTCTGGATTGCCTGTCATGGCAATGAGTTTCGTGTTGTGGCGTTTAACTGCGGGCAAAATGGCCATCAGTTCATCGCTCTTCCCTGAATAAGAAAGGGCAAGGACCACATCGTCGGCCGTGATCATGCCGAGGTCACCATGCGCCGCTTCACCAGGGTGCATAAAAAAGGAGGGCGTGCCCGTAGACGCAAAAGTGGCTGCCAGTTTACGGGCGATGTGACCTGATTTACCCATGCCTGAAACGACCACGCGCCCCTTGCAAGCCAGCATGGTTCGTACGGCATTCACAAAATTAATGTCCAATGTGCGCGTCAAATCCATCAAGGCTTGCGCCTCAATGGTCAGTACGTTGAGTGCGACATTTAATATTGCATCATCATTTAAATGTGTGGAATTGTTTGTTATCATCATGGCTGTCAGTATAACGTTTTTAAGACATATGCACAACGGAAGTGGGGTTTTACGCGGGTTGTTGTGCGCCTTTTCGCAATCCTTGTTGTTCCTCTGTTTGCGTAGTCTTACGCTTGCTCTTACGCTTATCCTTACGCCTTATTTCTGCTCACCTGAAAGCACCTGAAAGCGTTTATTCTTATGCATGGTCTCACACTCCTTGTTGTTTTGCTTGCCTTCGCCGTTTTCGGCGTAGTGGTGTTTCGCCTCATGCATTTGCCACCAATACTTGGCTATTTGTTTGTGGGCGTGATGGTTGGGCCGCATTCTTTTGGGTTGCTGCCTGATGATGAGAACACCAGTCATTTGGCGGAGTTTGGTATTGTATTTCTGATGTTCACCATTGGTTTGGAATTCTCATTGCCGAAATTGAAATCGATGCGACGGGTGGTGTTCGGTTTGGGTGGTTCCCAATTGATTGGGACGATGGCGGTTGCGGTGTTGTTGGGGTTTGTGGTCGATTGGTTGTTGCCTGATGATTATAAAATGGGGCGCTCGAGCTGGTTGGCTTTGGGTGGTGTGTTGGCAATGTCATCGACTGCGATTGTGATGAAAGTGCTGACCGAAAAAATGGAGCTGGATTCGCAGCATGGGCGCAATATTTTTGGTGTGCTGTTGTTTCAGGATCTAGCGGTTGTGCCCTTGTTAATTTTGATTCCCGCTTTGGCGGACACGCAGTCCAGTTTGTTGATGCTGATGGGTGTGGGGTTGTTGAAAGCGGCATTGGTCTTGGCCTTGTTGTTGGGGTTGGGGCAAAAACCCATGCATGCATGGCTGACTTTGGTGGCGAAGCGGCGCTCACAAGAGTTGTTCATGCTCAACCTGTTTTTGATGACCTTGAGCTTCTCTTGGTTGACTGAAATGGCAGGGTTGTCTTTGGCTTTGGGGGCTTTTGTGGCGGGCATGCTGATCTCTGAAACCGAATTTAAGATGCAGGTTGAAGAAGACATTCAGCCATTTAAGGACATTTTGCTGGGGTTTTTCTTCATCACGATGGGGATGCAGCTGAATTTGCCACAAATTTACACGCAGTTGCCGTGGGTGCTCATCACCTTGGTGGTGTTGCTGGCGGCAAAATTTGCAGTGATTGCGGGACTGACCAAATTTTTCGGCAACTCTCCAGGTAATTCGGTGAGAACGGCTCTGGCACTTGCCCCTGCGGGGGAATTTGGTTTGGTGTTGTTGACGTTGGCACTGCAAAACCAATTGGTGCATCCTGTGGTGGGGCAATGGGTGCTGGCGGCCATGCTGATTTCGATGTTTTTGACACCATTTATTTTGCAGTATGCCGACAAAATTGTCTTTCGCTTTACCCGCAGTGAATGGATGCTGCAATCTTTGCAGCTGACCAACATCGTCAGCAACAGCATTGAGGCGGAGCAGCATGTCATCATTGCTGGCTTTGGCCGCAGTGGCACGGATTTGGGGCGTTTGTTGCGAGAGCAAAACATGCCTTACATTGGCATTGACAACGACCCCGAACGCGTACAAAAGGGCGTGCTGCAAGGGCATGATGTGGTTTATGGTGACATCACACGCAAAGATTCTTTGCTCGCAGCAGGGGTCGCTCGTGCCCGAGCGTTGGTGATCACCTACATCGAACCCAAAATTGCATTGCATGTGTTGCATCATGTCAAGTCGATCAATCCCGATTTGCCCGTCATTGTGCGCACCTTGGATGATGCGTTTTTGGAGCAGTTGCAGCAAGCGGGGGCGGTGGCTGTTGTGCCTGAAATTTTGGAGGGCAGTCTGGTTTTGGCCAGCCAAACCTTGCTCACTGCAGGCGTTGCACCGCAAGAGGTGTTGACGTTCATCGCCAGCCAACGTCGCGGACGCTACGATTTGTTGCGTCAGCATTTTGATGAGTCTGCTGATCCGTTTGGCTTGTCTACGGCCACGCCCGATGCCATTGGCCAGCCCGCCGCGGCACGAAAAGTTAAAAAAGCCGAGCAAATGCAAGAGTTGATGGTGACACTTAAGGATGAAAGCTTGTGGCTGGAGCAGCCGTTGAGCACCTTGCCTTTGGTCGCATGGCGTGTTCAAGTGACCCACATTGTCCGTGCGGGCGTGACGCTTGATTTAAATACAGACCCCAATTTGCTTGAGCATGATGTGATTATTTTTGTGGGGAGTGCGTACGATGTTCAGCATGCGGCGCAGGCTTTGAATGGTGAGATTTAAGGGTGCGGACAAGCGCAAACAAGCAGTGTGGCACGTTGCTTGGGTGTTTTAAAAAAATGGACGGAGCCCATTGATCATGCTTAAAGGGCATCAATATTGTCATGCGTTCACTTTGACCTTGCACTCGATCTCAACTGTTCATGCCAACAGGCTGCACACGGGGCATTGTACAGAAGGACAAAAGGGATGATATGAACAGTGTATTGGAATCTTTGGGGGCACGGTTGGCTCGTTACCTTAGCATGCCTCGACCCATGCGCAGCTTGGCACCATCGCCATCGGCTCAAGCCTTACGAAGCACTTTACAGGCAGGCGATGTGTTGTTGGTTGAAGGTCACACACGCTTCAGCTCTGCAATTAAATATTTAACCCAGTCAACGTGGTCGCACTCCGCCTTATTTGTCGGTGATTATCTACCGCGCAACGAAACCAATGCTGGCCATTGTTTGATTGAAAGCGACACCACGCAAGGGGTGCGCAGCATCGGGGTGGAGGCATTCAAAGACCTCAATGTGCGCATTTGTCGCCCGATTGGATTGACCGAAGCCGAGCGAAAGCAGGTCGCGGAATATGCGATTTCACGCATTGGGGATCAATATGATTTGAGCCATGTGTTTGACTTGGTGCGCTATTTGTTGCCCACGCCACCTGTAACCCAGCGCTTTCGTCGCCGAATGCTGGCTTTGGGCAGCGGTGATCCGACGCGAGCGATTTGTTCGAGTCTGGTGGCGCAGGCATTTGAGTCGATTCGTTACCCCATTTTACCCATCATTGAAGAAAACTCAGTGGAGTCTGGGGCGTGTCATGGCTGTGTGGAGGAGGTGCTGCATGTGCGCCATTACAGTTTATACACGCCTCGAGATTTTGATGTGTCGCCTTATTTTCAAGTGATTAAGCCTGCGTTACCTCGAAACTTTGATTTTCATCGCTTGCATTGGGCCGAGGGCGATGGGGATGGGGAAGATGGCGTCGAAGAGGTGAGGCGCGTGGTGATTTGAATGATTGAATGGCTGCTCAATGTGTTGACATACCTTTGGATGGGCTTTTCATTTTTGCATTGCTGCGGTATTATGTCTTATGGATTTATATTCGATTGAATGGTGTGTGCTTTTGTTTTAAATGACCTGCGTTAATTACGTAGGTCAAAAAGAAGGGCGCGACGTGAGTTGAATGTGAATGTTTTTTAGATGCTTGTATTGGAGCCGCAGATGTCTTTAAAGTTACTTCCCGACGAATGGCAGGTTTGGCTGCGTGATAATGTGGCCAAGGGTTGCAGTGACGATTCGATTTTGACCTTGATGCTTAAAAATGGATTCAAGCTGCCTGTTGCCACCAAGGCACTTGAAGAAATGCGTTTGGGTGAACTGGCCTTGGCTTCGCGGGTGGAGCAAGCCCGCCCCAGGGTGGCGATTGAACGCAATTGCATTGTCTGTGAGGATGGGCATGAGGTGCGTGTATTGACCCACATGAAAGCACCTTATGCGGTGTATTTTGAGCATGTCTTGACCGATCTTGAATGCGATGAAATGGTTGCTTTGTCTGATTCCCAATTAAAAGATTCAACGGTGGTGGACATGGCCTTGGGCACATCTGTTCCCCATGCCCACCGCACCAGTACGGGGTGTTCGTTTAAGCGGGCGGAGTCGCCATTGATTGATCGCATTGAGCAACGCTTGGCCTTTCTGGTCAACTGGCCTGTTGTGCAAGGTGAGGGTTTGCAAATTCTACGCTATGAAAAAGGCGGTGAATACCGAGCACACCATGATTACTTCGACCCCGCTTACTCAGGCAGTCAAAAACATGTGGCAGAGGCGGGGCAGCGGGTGGGTACTGTGATCATGTACTTGTCCGATGTCGAGGAGGGTGGCGGTACGAGCATGCCAAACATTGATTTTGAAGTGCGTCCGCGCAAAGGTTCTGCATTGTTTTTTTGCAATGTTGATGAGTATGGTGAGATCGATCCGATGACGTTGCATGCGGGTGTGCCTGTGGTCAAAGGGGTCAAATACATTGCGACGAAGTGGTTGCGCGAGAGGGAATTTTGAGGGCTGAGTGTCAGCTTTGCAGCGAAACGTGGGGATGAACTTCAAAAAAAACGGACAGAATGTCCGTTTTTTTTGAATGTGGGGCTGCATTTTCCGTTTGTGGTCAATTCGTTAAGTGCTTCTCAATACTTTTTAACTCGATTCATGTTTGTTTATCAGCCTTGGGTGCTGATGCGCTCAACAAACCCATGAAAATACCATCAACTTTAATCTGCTTCATGGCAAACTCAGCCGCTTGAATGATTTCAGCGATGCTGGCTTGCTGCGCACCTAAGGCTGAGAGCGCTTGCGCTTGTGCGGCTTCTGGTGAAATTTTTTGTGTGATGTGGATGGCGTGGGTCAGCGCATCCAAACGCAGGCCTTGGTCTTTCAATGTGCCCAGTGCGGCAATGAACCAGCTCATGGCGTAGAAGTTGTTGACATTCAATTGTAGGGGTGAGCTGATGTCTGGCACGCTTGGCAATACATTGTAAGGTGAATGTACGATCTCGTCGGTCAAGTACTTGTCAAATTTGCGCGCAATGATGGCGCGGGGGCGGGTCAGGGTGATGTAGCCTTTGAATGCTTGTGGGTAAATGCTGAGCCAACGGATGTCACGGCGCAATTCATGTAAATCCGCTTCAATGTTGACAATGGGTTGGCTCAATGATTCGGTGATTTCAACGGCTTTGTCATGGTACAAGCAATGCAGTTTGGCGATGAGCGCATCGTCGCTCAACCAATCAATTTTCTGGCTGGATTTGCCATTGCGAATCTTGTGAATGCGTTGGGCGGCATCGCCGATCCAGTCATCATCGTGTAACGTGCTGTTAAGTTGTGCGAGATGCGCTTGGCGTTGCTGGGTGAGGAGCGCCACCACTTCAACAGGAATCGCAGGGTTTTCGGAGAACTCTTTGATGAACGCATCAAAATAATCAATTTGTCCCAAGCCATCTTCAAGTGTTTTGAAGCGTTCGGTCAGTTGATTAAAGCGTTTTTTGTCATGAAAATGAGCCAAAGCCCGCGTCATGCCTTCGAGGTAAAACAAGGTCGTGCGGGCATTGTTTTGGTACAGCCAAAGTGCGGGATTGTCCTGCAAGCTCGATGCCGTGAGTTGGTTCGATAAGGCCGTGAGGTGGTGCAAAAAAAGGGCTTTGGTATTTTTCATGGTCATCTTCCGTGAAGGCAGTTATGTTTTACTTGAAGGGCGTTTGGCAATGATGACAGTCAAGTCCATGTTTTGCCCATTGCGTAGAATTTTGACCCGTGCTTGTGAGCCTGGCTTGAGTTGAGCTATTTCAGACAGCATGCCTGCGGTGTCTTTGATGGTGTTGTCATTGACTTGAATCAAAATGTCGCCGACGGAAATGCCCGCTTGCCCTGCAGGACCTTCGGGGCGAACGCTGGCGATGATGACGCCATCTTGACTCGGCAGGTTGAAGGTTTTGGCCATTTCTGGGGTGACATTTTGCGATGAGACGCCGATGTAACCACGTGTGACCGTGCCTGTGGCGATCAGTTCATCGGCCACTTGTTTCATGACCGTCACGGGGATGGCGAAGCCGATGCCTGCATTTGCGCCCTCACCGCTGGTGTTGCCCGTGACAATCGCGGTGTTGATGCCGATCAAATTGCCATTTGAGTCCACCAATGCGCCGCCTGAGTTACCTGGATTGATGGCGGCATCGGTTTGGATGAAGTTTTCGAATGTGTTGATGCCCAATTGATTGCGATGCAGTGCGGACACGATGCCCATGGTTACGCTTTGTCCCACACCAAATGGGTTGCCAATGGCGAGGACAACATCACCGACTTGCAATTGATCGTCATGACCCAACACAATGCTGGGCAATTTATCAAGGTTGATTTTGAGCACGGCGACATCTGAATCGGCATCTGAGCCGACAACGGTGGCGGATGCACGTCGACCGTCGCTCAAGGCCACCTCAATTTGATCCGCGCCTGCAATCACGTGGTGGTTGGTGACAATGAAGCCTTGTGGGTCAATGATGACACCTGAACCGAGGCTGCTGTCTGAACCTTGAGGGGGCTGGCCTTGGTTGTACAGTTGATTCAATGTGGGGTCGTTATACGGGTTTTTGGTGGTGGCGCGCGACGTGAAAATTTTCACGACAGAAGGCAGAGCGGTGGCCACGGCATCGTGGTACGATAAGCCCGCAACATTGCGCGGTGCTTCACGCGGCGCAAGCGATTCGCCACTTTTGAGTACGGGCGCAGCGCCTTTTTCACCACTCATCCAGCGCGTCACAGACTCGGGCAGCCATTGCGGTTTCAGTGTCAACACAACAAAAGCCGTGAGCACCAAGACCGTGACAACTTGAGCCAACCCTAACCAGAAACGTTTTAACATATGGAATGCACCACTTTATTGAGCGAGATCGATGCCATTTTAAATACAGCATCATTTAAAGATTATTGTCCAAATGGACTACAAATCCAAGGACGCCCAAGTATAACCAAAATTGCTGCTGCTGTCACAGCAAGCCGCAGTGTTATTGAGCAAGCGGCGGCTTGGGGGGCTGATGCGTTGTTGGTGCACCACGGTTATTTTTGGAAAGGCGAGGATGCCCCGATTGTGGGCATGAAGCATGGTCGGATTGCCGCTTTGATTAAACACGACATCAACCTGATCGCTTATCATTTGCCACTTGATGCACACCCCATTTTGGGCAACAATGCGCAGTTGGCTTTGAAATTGGGTTTTCAAGTTGCGGGACAAGTGCCCACAGAGCCGCTCGTGTGGCATGGCACATCGGATTGCTTGACCTTGGGTGAGTTGGCGGCGCGGATTGAGCAGCGTTTGGGGCGTGCGCCGCAGGTGATTGGGGATGCACGTGCCGCTGTGGGTACAGTGGCGTGGTGCACAGGTGCGGCGCAAGGGTACATCACAACGGCCGCAGCCTGTGGTGCTCAGACGTTCATATCAGGGGAGGTGTCTGAGCGCACTTTTCATGAGGCGCAGGAGCTGGGGGTCAACTACTTGGCATGCGGACACCACGCCACTGAACGCTACGGTGTGCAGGCTTTGGCTGAACATTTGGCAGGGGCTTTTGCGCTGGAATGTCGTTTTTTTGATGACAACAATCCCGTTTAATGTCATTTTTGACCGTGTGTTTTGTTACGTTTAATTTTGTTATCAACCATTGATCGCGTATGACCCTTATTGACCCCCATTTATCTGCACAAGCGCTGTTCACCACCGCGCTTGATCTACAAAAACAGCAGAAGCACATCGAAGCGGTGAGCTACTTTAATGCGGCTTTGGAAAAAGCCCCAGAACATTTTGCACAAATTAATGCGCAGCGTTTTGTCTCTGTGTGGAGCGGCTTTAAGCAAGCACAAGACCAGAGCGCGTGGGATCAATACGATGCGTTGCAACGCTTGGTGGTCATGGGTTTGACGCAAGGTCAGTGGTTTGTGGGTGAGGCGACCTTGGCGGCACCTTTATTGACCAATTTTTCTTTGTTGGCTTTCACACGAAAGCACGCTGCGCTTGTGCTTGATTCTCTGAAAAACCAGCCTCAGCCAGATTTTAAACATCAGCTTCCTGCCCCCAATAAAAAAATTAAATTGGGTTTTGTCGGGGCTGATTTTTTTTCGCAAGCGACGGCCTACTTGCTGACGGCTGCGATTGCCTGCATTGATCGTGAGGCGTTTGAGGTGTATGCCTATGATCACGGCGAGCACATCAAAGACGGTGATGAATACCGCGAGCGCGCCGAAGCCGCGTACGATGTGATTGTGCCCATCGGCGACATGGATGATGTTGAGGCGGCGCAGCGCATTTATGACGATGGCATTGACGTGTTGTTCAGCATCAAAAACCCCGCCAGCGCACGTTTGGCTGTGTTTGCCTTGCGGCCAGCGCCCATTCAAATCCATTACCTGTATTTCCCTGGCACATCGGGCATGCCTTTTTTTGATTACATCATTGGCGATCATGTGGTCACGCCGCCTGATTTGGACAGTGGTTATGCTGAAAAGGTGTTGCGCATGGAGGGGTGTTATCAGCCCAACGATGACCAGCGCCAATTGCCGATGGAGAGTAGCCGTGATTACTGGGACTTGCCTGAAGATGCGGTGGTGTTGGCGAACATGAGTCAGAATTATAAAATCACGCCACAGATGTTTGAAGTGTGGTGTCGTTTGTTGCATAACGATCACCGGCGCATTTTGTGGTTGCTGTCTGGCGGTGAAGAGGTGGAGCGCCATTTGCGGCGAGAGGCCGAGCAGCGCGGCATTGACCCTGCACGCTTGTTTTTCTCGCCGACGATGGGCATTCGTGCGCACCACACCCGCCTGCGATGTGCGGATGTGGTGGTCGATACCTTCCCGTATGGGGGGCATACTTTGACCAGCGATGCACTCTGGGCAGGCACGCCCGTGGTGACTTTGGCAGGGACAACTTTTGCATCACGCGTGGCCGCAAGTTTGTTGACCAGTGTTGGCTTGGCGAATTTGGTGGCGTGGCATGAAGATGAGTATTTCTCTAAAGCCGATCAGTTGGCACGCGATGCCGCGCAACGGCAGGCGATCCGCAAACATTTGGACGACAATCGATATGCGTTTGACTTGTTCAGTCCCCGTTCGTATGCCCG
>CALMCL010000075.1 GCA_937862905.1 uncultured Burkholderiaceae bacterium
TTCATGAGCGATGCCATTCGCTTGGGTTAGCAATTCCAGTCGAAAACTGACTTTACCATCTTCACCTGTCGGCCACTCAATGCCTTCTGGGCGCAAAGCATGCGCAGTGCGCACCACATCCAAAATATCCCAACGACCGCATTGGTTTTGCCATTCACGTGCATAAGGGTCAATTAAATTACGCCAAAACAAGTGACGTGTCACTTCATCGTCAAAACGAATCGAATTGTAGCCGACGCCGATCGTGCCATTCGCCCCCAATTCACGTTCAATGATGTTGGCAAATTGATGTTCAGCCACGCCCATTTCCAGACATTTTTGCGGCGTGATGTGGGTGATCAGGCAAGCTTCTGGATTAGGTAAATAATCAGGGCTTGGGCGGCAAAAAACCTCAACAGGTTCACCAATTTCATTTAACTCCGCATCGGTGCGAATGCCCGCAAATTGGGCGGGGCGGTCTCGACGTGGCACCGCACCAAACGTTTCATAGTCGTGCCAAAAAAAAGTAGAGGTCATTGCGGTTCTTATTCGTTAAAATTATTCATGATCGGCATGCGCCAGTCTTTACCAAAGGCCAATGTCGTGACACGAGACCCAAGTGCGCCTTGACGACGTTTGTATTCATTGATGCGCACCAAGCGTGCGATGCGCTTCACTGTGGCCTCATCATGCCCCGCAGCAACAATGGTTTTAATCGCTTGACGTTGTTCAATATAGCGTTCCAAGATGTCATCCAACACCTCGTAAGGCGGCAAGCTGTCCTGATCTTTTTGGTTGTCACGCAATTCAGCCGATGGCGCACGCGTGATGATGTTGCTGGGAATCGGATCGCGCACATCGTATTGGTCGGAGCCATTGCGCCATTCACACACTTTATACACTGCGGTTTTATACACGTCTTTAAGTACAGCAAATGCACCCACCATGTCACCGTACAATGTGCAATAACCTGTTGCCAACTCTGATTTATTGCCCGTATTGAGCACGAGTGCCCCGTGCTTGTTCGATACCGCCATTAAAATCACCCCACGGATGCGTGCTTGCAAATTTTCCTCAGTCACATCAGCGGGTTTGTCTCCAAACACAGGCGCAAGCATGTTGACATACAAATTGAACATGTCCTCAATCGCCACCACATCGTACTTCACCCCCACCCGACGCGCCATCTCTTGCGCATCATCAAGCGACATTTGCGCGGTGTAGCGTGTTGGCATCATGATCGCATGCACATTGTCTGCACCCAGTGCATCAACAGCGACGGCCAAAGTCAGGGCTGAATCGACACCACCCGATAAACCCAGCACGACCCGTTTAAAACCTGTGGCTGCCACGTACTCCTTGACGCCCATCACCAGAGTGCGATAAATTTGCTCTTCGGCGGACGGCATGTGAATTTGCATGTCTTTGTGAAACACTTGCTTGTTAATGTCAAAAATGACCTCTTCCAAAATATCGGTAAACAGTGGCAATTGCATGCGCAACTCTCCGTCACCATTCAAGGCCAGCGAACCGCCATCAAACACCAATTCATCTTGCGCACCCGTGCGGTTCACATACAACATCGGCAGGCCTGTTTCTTTCGCACGTGCACGCAAGACGGCGTAGCGTTTTTCCATTTTATTCACATGGAAAGGCGAGGCATTTGGCACCAGCAACAATTGAGCCCCTTTGTCCTTCAAAGCCAATGCAGGCGCGCTGTGCCATGCATCTTCACACACCAGCACACCAATGCTCACCCCTTGAATTTCAATTAACTCGGGGACGGGACCCACAGCAAAGTAGCGCAATTCATCAAAAACAGCCTGATTGGGTAATTTCTGCTTGTGCACACGTTGCACTTCAACCCCGCCCAATACGATCGCAACGCTGTTGTACGAGCGCAGCTTAACGCCCTCCTCAAACCAAGTGGGCAGTCCAATCAATACATACAAATCTGGATATTGTGTCAAAGCTTCGCACAAATCATTGTATGCTTTCTCACATGCCGCGCGGTATGCTGGACGCATCAGCAGGTCTTCAGGGATGTAGCCCGTTAATGACAACTCCGGTGTGATCACGATATGTGCACCCTGCTGCTGACCATTGGCGGCGGCACGTAAAATATAACCCGTGTTGTAAGCAAAGTCACCAATGCGGGCTGGAATTTGAGCGGCGGATATTTTTAACATAACTTCGTCCTGACTGACTGAAAACGGTGCGGAAAATAGACCACATCATATATGAAATCACGTGAATGAGGCTTTGCTTTGCACGGTTAATGCGTGATTGAACACACAATTTGATTTAAAAAAACCCGTGTTAGGCCGCATGAAACCTGATGACATTTCGAAAGGCATCTGTGCGCGCACCTACAACAAACCATCATGCCACCAATGCAATGGTTCAAACCCCAAAGCACTGCCACTCATCCCATAGATATCAAGTAAACAACAAGTAAATAATAAAAAAGCGAGAATCATTCTCGCTTTTTTTGAGGCATCTGTTCAGACTAAAAACGCACCAAATTGGCACCCCATGTGAACCCTCCGCCCACGCCTTCTAGCAAAACAACTTGACCCTTTTTAACCCGCCCATCTCGTACCGCCACGTCCAGTGCCAATGGCACAGAGGCCGCAGAGGTGTTGCCATGCAAATGCACTGTGGTGATGACTTTATCCATTGACACTCCCAAACGCTTCGCCGTGGCTTGCAAAATACGCACATTCGCTTGGTGTGGAATCAACCAATCCACATCGTCGGCAGTCAAATTCGCCGCAGCAAGCACTTCTTTTGCAACATCACCCAAAACGGAAACAGCTTGTTTAAACACCGCTTGGCCATCCATGCGCAAAAATGGGTCACCCATGACGCTGCCCCCGCTGATTGAGCCTTCCGCAGTCAAAATGTGCGCCAATTTACCATTCGCATGCAAGCGGTTGGCCAAAATCCCTGGCTCAGCCGAAGCCTGTAAGACCACGGCGCCAGCACCATCACCAAACAACACGCAGGTTGTACGATCTTTCCAATCCATCAATCGAGAAAACACCTCCGCCCCGACCACCAAAACAGTCCGTGCTTGACCCGATTTGATCATCGCATCGGCTGTCGTCAAGGCATACACAAATCCACTGCACACCGCCATGACATCAAAAGCGGCCGCATGATCTGCACCAATTTTTGCTTGCAACAGGCATGCTGTGCTTGGAAATGTCGAGTCTGGCGTCGAAGTCGCCACAATGATCAAATCCAGTTCATCCGCTGCGACACCCGCACTTTCAAGTGCGGCACGCGCAGCATGAGCACCCAACTCACTGGCTGTTTGTTCTGCTGATGCGATGTAACGTTGGGTGATGCCCGTGCGCTCACGAATCCAAGTATCTGATGTTTCAACATTGTCTTTTGCCAAACGAGCAGCCAACTCATCATTACTGACAGCTGCATTGGGTAAAAAACTGCCCGTGCCGATAATTTTTGAATAAATGGGGGGTGTAAATTGCGTCATACTAAAGTCCTAAAAGCCCACAGGGCAGGTCTCGACATTGTACGATAAAAGTCACCTCATGGCGAAGGTCTCTGCACTCTGGACAAATAGAAAAGTGAATTTTTTTTCTCATGTGCTTTACTGCCCTCACCTCCCTCGCATCTTAGGTATTTAGATCAACGCATCACTTTTAAAAAAAATGACATAGAATCAAATCATTCCAATCAAGTCCTTTGAGTCTCACTGAACGGACGGTTTAATTGAACAGTAAAAAGCCCCAAATCCATAAAGTTTCAAAGCAATCAACATTATTAACTGTTATTTTCAAAACACAATGGCTAAATCTTAATATATACTCCCCATTGGCATCTATGTCAGTAAAGACATGGAAGTCAACCACATCCAATGCCATCACAATATCATTACAAACTGGAGACAATCATGCAAAAAAAATTTTCGTTCACATGGCTCACCACTTTGCTCATCAGCGGCCAATGCTTGGCACAAGATGCGGCTCCACAGCTGGGAAAACAATCCATCCAAGCAGTGATTGCTGCCATGACGCCTGAAGAGAAAGTCAGCTTGGTGATGGGCACAGGCATGCATTTCCCTGGTTTATCAGAAAATAAAAAAGCCCCCGTCGTGGGTGAAGTCAATGGTCGCGTGCCTGGTGCAGCAGGCACCACATTTGCCATTCCTCGTTTGGGTATTCCTTCTATTGTGTTGGCAGATGGCCCCGCAGGTCTGCGCATTCAACCTCACCGCCCCGATGACAGCGCCACCTATTTTGCCACCGCCTTTCCAATAGGCACATCGCTGGCCAGCACTTGGAATGTGGATCTGGTTAAACAGGTCGGTGCAGCAATTGGCAATGAGGCGAAAGAATATGGCGTGGATATTTTGCTTGCCCCCGCCCTGAACAATCAACGCAATCCTCTAGGCGGGCGTGGTTTTGAATACTATTCCGAAGACCCAGTCATCTCAGGCAACATCGCAGCCGCGTACGTCAATGGCGTGCAAAGCAATGGTGTGGGCACATCAATCAAGCATTTCGCCCTCAACAACCATGAAACCAACCGCAATGTCATCAACATCAAGGTTGATCAACGACCAATTCGCGAAATTTACCTGCGTGGCTTTCAAATTGCCACGCAAAAATCAAAACCTTGGACGGTCATGTCGTCATACAACAAAATCAACGGTACTTATGCCTCCGAAAGCCATGATTTGTTGAGTAAAATATTGCGCGATGAGTGGGCATTCAAGGGCGTGGTCATGAGCGATTGGTTCGGCGGTAATGACGCTGTTGCACAAATGAAAGCGGGCAATGACCTGTTGATGCCGGGCACAGACTTTCAGCACAAGACCTTATTGACGGCACTCCAAAACAAAACATTGCCGAGCGACATCTTGGACAGCAATGTTGCACGCATCTTAGAAACCATCGTGCAAACCCCCACATTTAAAAAATATGCGTACAGCAACCACCCAAATCTCACCGCCAATGCCCAAATGTCCCGTGTGGCTGCCAGTGAAGGCATGGTGTTGCTCAAAAACACTGCGCGAACGTTACCTTTCAATGCCGACATCAAAAAAATCGCTTTATTTGGCAACGCCGCTTATGATTTGGTAAAAGGGGGCACAGGCAGCGGTGATGTGCATGCCGCAACAATCGTTTCACTGCCTGAAGGCTTAAAACAAGCGGGCTACAATATTGACGAGCACATCAAAGACATGTACAGTCAGTACATCGCTGACATCAAGTCCAAACGCCCTGAAGGCAATCCCTTTTTGTTGCCACCACCCGTGCCTGAATTGGATTTAAGAACACTCACCCCTCAACTCATTGCCCAAATGGCCGACGAGCAGCAAATCGCCATCGTGGCACTGGGGAGAAACTCGGGCGAATTTGCCGATCGTCATCTTGATGCTGATTTCAACTTGACCGAAGTCGAAAAGCAATTGCTTCAAAATGTGACTCAAGCCTTTCATGCCAAAAACAAAAAAGTTGTGGTGGTTTTGAATGTGGGCGGTGTGATTGAAACCGCCAGTTGGCGTGATATTCCTGATGCCATTTTGCTCACATGGCTGCCCGGACAAGAAGCAGGTCATGCCATTGTCGATATTTTGAAAGGAAACATCAATCCATCGGGCAAACTGACCATGACTTTCCCCATGCGATACGCCGATGAGCCATCGTCAGGCAACTTTCCCGGTAAAGTCTTGATCCCAAAAGACCCCAATAACCACGACTTCACCAGCGGTGACCAAGCCGCTGAAATTGAATACACCGACGGCCTTGGCGTGGGTTATCGTTATTTTGATAAAGAGAAAATGGCCACGGCCTATCCCTTTGGCCATGGTTTAAGCTACACCGATTTCACCTATGATGACATCCATGTGGCAAGGCCTCGTGCTGGGCATGTCGATATTGATGTGAATGTGACCAATTCAGGCCAGACTGCGGGTAAAGAAGTGGTACAGATCTATGTCGGTGCACCCAAAGGCAAGCTATTGAAACCGATTAAAGAACTGCGTGCTTTTGCCAAAACAAAACTGCTTCAGGTCGGTGAAAAGCAAACGTTGCACTTTTCGCTCAAGCCAATGGACATCTCTTCTTTTGATCCTGAGCGTTCAAGCTGGGTGGCCGAGCAAGGAAACTACACCATTTATGTGGGCGCGTCTTCACAAGACATTCGCAAAACGGCAACCTTTACCCTCAATCAGGAACTCATTGTAGAAAAAGTGCATCCCGTATTGCAGCCGCAAAATGCAATTGCAGGATTCAAATAAAGACAAAAAACAAGACAACAGATTCTCACACCCATTAGTTAGAGTCTGTTCAAACATAAAAACGCCTCAGCACTTGTGCACTGAGGCGTTTTTACAAAGAAATCTAACAAAGATCATTCATCAAACAAAGGTTGCTCCGAATGTCACCGCACACCTTCTCTTCATGAAAGTAGGGAGAACTGGCATTATTTTTTAACAGAACTTAATTTGCCAGATAGGCTAAGAAAAGACTGACCACATTCGCTTAGTCTGTGGCATAACCCACATGCTTTACGATAAATTTCAAAACCAAGCGATTGATTTTATTGACATTCAATGGCGGACAAAGGGGGATTCGAACCCCCGATAGGCTATGAACCTATACACGCTTTCCAGGCGTGCGACTTAAACCACTCATCCATCTGTCCTGAATTGATTATTTGCTGGAGCGGGTGAAGGGGATCGAACCCTCGCCTAAAGCTTGGGAAGCTTTCGTTCTACCATTGAACTACACCCGCTGCGGAAAACCTCAACATTATAAACGGCGTTTGGTGTTTTTAACACCCTCTTTCACTGTTTATTTTCCATGATTGAATTTACTGATGACCATCTGCTTTTCACGCTGCCATTCGCGTTCTTTTTCAGATTGACGTTTGTCATGCTGCGCTTTACCTCGCGCCAATGCAATTTCACACTTGATGCGCCCGCGTGAGAAATGTAAGTCCAACGGCACGATGGTGAAACCACGTTGCTCCACTTTGGTGATCAAACGTTTGATTTCATCTTCTTTCAGCAATAATTTGCGTGTGCGCGTCATATCGGGATGGATGTGGGTGGATGCGCTGATCAATGGGCTGATGTGCCCACCCAATAAATACAACTCACCATTACGAATGATGACATATGTGTCTTTGAGTTGCACACGTCCAGCACGAATGGCCTTGACCTCCCACCCCTCAAGAACCAATCCTGCTTCAAATTTTTCCTCAATGAAATAGTCGTGAAATGCTTTTTTATTATTGGCAATGCTCATATTGAACCTACGGCAGATGTGCGTGAGCACGGATTTTTGTTACAATTGCCGCCA
>CALMCL010000076.1 GCA_937862905.1 uncultured Burkholderiaceae bacterium
GATGTGCTACCATCCGAAAATGCTGTTTAATCTGTATGTCTTTGCATTGGAGCTTTGACTCGAAATCTATCCGTAATCTCTTTTTGTAGACATACCTTATCAAGCGTGACGCAACGGATTAAAGAGCGGAACGAGCACAATCAATAATCTGTTCAAATAAAAAGGTGAGCATCGCTCACCTTTTTATTTGAACCTCATTCGATCAGATTGATCAATTGATCAATCTGATCGAATACAACAACTTATGCTGTGGCCGTTACAGGCACAGGACTTCCTGTTGTTGCCGCGCGCTCACGATAATCTTTCAAAAAGCGTGCGAATCGCCCAATCGCTTCACGCAATTGCTCCTCATGTGGCAAGAAGACAAAGCGCAAATGGTCGTGTGCATGCCAGTTAAAACCAGTGCCTTGCACCACCAACACCTTTTCGCTTTCTAAAAATTCGAGCACAAAGGCTTGATCATCTTCGATCGGATACACAGCGGGGTCAAGACGTGGGAACAAATACATGGCCGCTTTGGGTTTCACGCAAGTCACACCTGGAATCGCAGTGATCAACTCATACGCCAAGTCACGTTGGCGCGCCAAACGCCCACCAGGGGCAACGAGGTCGTCGATGCTTTGATAGCCCCCAAGTGCTGTTTGAATGGTGTATTGGCCCATCGCATTCGCGCACAAGCGCATGGATGCGAGCATGACCAAGCCTTCGATGTAATCGGCAGCAGCTTCTTTTGCACCCGACAGCACCATCCAACCTGCACGATAACCACAGGCACGGTAATTTTTTGACAAACCATTCATGCTGATGAAAAACACATCATCGGCCAATGAGGCAATCGCTGTGTGCGTGTGACCATCGTACAACACGCGGTCATAAATTTCATCCGCCATCACAACCAAGCCAAATTCACGGGCGACTTCAACAATTTGTAACAAAATCTCGTCAGAATACAAAGCACCTGTTGGGTTATTTGGGTTGATAACCACAATGGCTTTTGTTTTTGGTGTGATTTTTGCGCGAATGTCCGCAATCGATGGGTTCCAACCGTCCGCTTCATCACACAAATAATGCACCGCCGTGCCACCTGCAAGTGTGGTCGAAGCCGTCCACAAGGGGTAATCGGGCATGGGCACGAGCACCTCATCGCCCACATTGAGCAAAGCGTGCATGGCAAAACCAATCAGCTCAGACACACCGTTCCCAATGATGATGTCATCCAGTGTCACACCTTTGATGTGCTTGCGTTGGGTGTAATGCATGATCGCCTTGCGTGCTGCGAAAATGCCCTTTGAGTCGGTGTAACCCGCTGAATGCTTGAGGTTGGCGATTAAGTCCAGTTCCATTTCTTCTGGCACGTCAAAATCAAACGAGGCCACATTGCCAATGTTCAGCTTGATAATGCGCTGCCCTTCCGCTTCCATGGCTTGTGCTTTTTGCATGATGGGGCCGCGAATGTCATAACAAACGTTGTCTAATTTATGTGATTTTTGAAGGGGGCGCATCAGATGTCTTTCTTGGCTAAAATGAGGAAAAAATGGGATTGTATTGATTGAGATCAACATCCGCCATAAGTGACGGACAATCATTCATAAACTGTAAATAAATTCGGTTAATACCCTTTAAATGTCATGTTTTTATCCCCATTTGTATAAACAACCAAAAATACCAAAGAAAGACTTGGCATGACTAAACAAGAGCGGTATTTTGCTACAATGAGCACACACATGATGCGCACACGCCAATACAAAATGGCGAGACGCGGGCGAATACGTTGAGTGTACACCAGCGCAACGGCTTTTTCCATCAAAAGCTCGGAAAATAAATATTTTTTATAATTTTTTTTGGTTTTGTACGCTTTATCAGCATTTTTCACTTAAAATTTAAACGGCCACCCATGCACTTCCAACCCGATCTCAATCCAAACCTCAATGCCATCACATCGTGCGACGCAGATGCCATTAAAGTCAATAACATCCCATTCACAAGCAGCATTTGGGTGACACCTGAAGGCGCGGTTCAAACATTAACCGCCCACTCCATTGCCGATTTAACAGGCGAACTGTTTGAAGCGGTGTCCAAGGCATCGCCTGAGGTGGTGTTGATTGGCACAGGCGTACGCCAACATTTTCTTCATCCCGTGCTGCTCGCCCCATTGACTCATGCGCGCATTGGTGTCGAATGCATGAGCAGCGATGCAGCATGCCGAACCTACAACGTGCTGATGAGCGAAGGCCACCGTGTACTCGCGTTGATTCTGTTGCCCAATTAACCGAAAATAACCAAAATTAACCAAAGACTTGCACAAAGGCGTTCCGTTTTTCCTGCACCCCGCTTGTGTCACCACATTACACCACGCCAGTCCACTTTTAAGAGCACCGCACATGACCCTCGCCCTAAACTCACTAGTCACCGACATCGCCCTGCCCATGACAACAGCGGTGATCGGGGAGTCGCAACAGTTCAAACTGTCCGATTACCGTGGCAAAACCGTTGTGCTGTATTTTTACCCCAAAGACAACACACCGGGTTGCACCAGTGAATCCATCGCTTTTCGTGAATCACACGAGGCTTTCCTT
Organism: uncultured Burkholderiaceae bacterium; assembly: GCA_937862905.1. Taxonomy (GTDB): domain Bacteria; phylum Pseudomonadota; class Gammaproteobacteria; order Burkholderiales; family Burkholderiaceae; genus Hydromonas. The sequence continues at coordinate 2,577 of CALMCL010000076.1, forward strand.
GCTGCCAATGCAGTGATTTTTGGTGTGTCTCGTGATTCATTGAAATCACACGATAATTTCAAAAATAAAATTGAACTGCCTTTTGAACTGATCAGCGATCCTGAAGAGCAACTGTGCGCCCAATTTGATGTCATCAAGCAAAAAATGATGTATGGCAAACAGGTGCGAGGCATTGAACGCAGCACCTTCGTCATCAATGCAGACAGTACTTTGATTCAAGAATGGCGAAAAGTGAGGGTCGCCAATCACGTTGAGGACGTATTGAGTTTTGTCAAAACATTGGCATCCCACTAAAAGATTCGTGGAACAGGTGCTTTAAAAAACTTAACCCCATAAAATCAAACAATTGGATTGCCAATCTTGACAACCTTTAAGTTTGCTACACATTTTTTAACCTGAACCAATCACAATCAAGTTCTATGTGATGCAATTCAATACTCATTTGAAACTTTTGTCGAATTTTCAAATCTCAAACCGCTTATATAAATCACATAATCCGCTTTTATGAGGCCTTATCAGTCACTTAATTTGCAACAAGCAATCATCAACAAGATAGCCCCCCTAAAAAGCTGCATTTAAAAATTGAAAAATCCTTAAGCCAACCACAGTCAAGCCCATGTAAAACGTGCATGGGCTTTTGCGTTTATGGCTTTAAGTGATGTATGATACAAGCCATATCGATTGTCAACTTCCTTCTGGAGATCACCATGCCTTTACCCAAAGCCCCAACCAAAAAAGGCAGTTTACTGACTCAACCCGAGGGCGGCCACGCAGTGGCACAAGTAAAAGCGTCAGCAACGCAAAACGCCCCGTCCACCGCCAAGAAAAAAGTAAAAACAGCAGCGCCACGTGTTGCCCAAAGCCCAGCTCAACATGCGACGATGAAACAAACCTCAAGTGCTTCAAACAGTGCGCCAGCAACCCAAATCATCAAGCCCCCTGTAGCACATGAAGCACGTGCGACGCCCGCAGTTCAAACGACACCTCAAGCGACATCGCAAACGCCTGCCACTCCACGCCCACCACTGGCTCACAGTGCACCCGTGTTGAATGCGCCCGCCGCGAAAAATCACAAGCGTATCAGTAAAACGTCTGAAGTCAATGCCACGCGCAAATTATTCGTGCTCGACACCAATGTCATGCTGCATGATCCTTCTTGTTTTTTCCGTTTTGAAGAGCATGATGTGTACCTGCCTCTCATCACTTTAGAGGAACTTGATAACCATAAAAAAGGCACCACTGAAACGGCTCGTCATGGCCGTCAAGTGTCTCGCATGCTGGATCAACTGATGAGCGCTGTGGCGAATGGCATCGACGATGGGGTACCTTTGAATGCACTGGATAACCAATCCAACCTTGGGCGTTTATTTTTCCAAACCCAGTTTTTTAACGATGATTTACCAAAAAGTTTGCCATCGGGCAAAGCCGACAATCAAATTCTGGGTGTCGTGCATGGTTTGCAACAGCTGCACCCTGATCGCAGCGTTGTGTTGGTGTCCAAAGACATCAACATGCGCATCAAAGCGCGCGCATTGGGCTTAAATGCAGAAGACTATTTCAACGACCAAGTGATTCAAGATTCCGATGTACTGTACAGCGGTCAGATGGCTTTACCTGCTGACTTCTGGGAAAACCACAGCAAAAACCTCGAGTCATGGCAAGAAGGCGGCCATACCTTTTATCACATTGAAGGCCCCTTGGTCGCCCAAATGTGTGTGAATGAGTTTGTGTTTCTTGAACAACCCGAAGTCGCCAGTTTTTATGCTCAAATTGTGGGGATAGAGGCCGATGCTTCAGGTGCGCCCAAAAATGCGACCTTGCGCACATTGATCGATTACAGCAATCCCAAACACGGCGTGTGGGGCATTGGCGCACGCAACCGCGAACAAAATTTCGCACTGAATGTATTGATGGATCCAGAAATTGATTTCGTGACCTTGCTCGGCCAAGCGGGCACTGGCAAAACATTGGTCACCATCGCGGCGGCACTGCAACAAACCCTTGAATCGGCACGCTATTCAGAAGTCATCATCACCCGCATCACGGTGCCGGTTGGTGAGGACATTGGTTTTTTACCTGGCACTGAAGAAGAAAAAATGACCCCGTGGATGGGGGCTTTACAAGACAACTTGGAAATCCTCATCAAAGGCGATGCAAATGCTGGCGAATGGGCGCGTGCCGCCACCAACGAACTGATTAAAAACAAGGTGAAAATCAAAGCCATGAGTTTCATGCGCGGACGCACCTTTGTCAATAAACTGTTGATTTTAGATGAAGCGCAAAACCTCACGCCGAAACAAATGAAAACCCTCATCACCCGCGCAGGTCCGGGCACAAAAGTGGTGTGTTTGGGTAATTTGGCTCAAATTGACACCCCTTATTTGACTGAGGGTTCCTCAGGTTTGGCGTATGTGGTTGAACATTTCAAAGGTTGGCCGCACAGCGCGCACATCACGCTGATGCGTGGTGAACGCTCACGTTTGGCCGATCATGCCAACGAGGTGCTTTAAACCAAACGCCACAATACGGAAAAAATAGAATTCTGTTTTTTCCGTATTTTTATGTCAGTCATGCCCAGCGATGCACAAACCTCGCACAAGCAAGATGAACCTCTTTATTTTTTTGCATCCACCGATGACTCAATTGACCCCATCTGAATCACACAATATGAATTCAACTGCAACCGCCTTTACACAAGAAGAGCTTCTCGCCAAAATCAATCAATTTGAACAGCAATTTGCGGCAAAAAACTTCAGCGATGCCTTGATTTCTGGGCAAGAATTGGTAAAAAGACTGCCAAACAACCCACAAGTTCATTTTTACTTGGCATTGGTGTTTAACAATTTAAACCTTTTCGATCAGGCCTACACGCAACAACTTGAGGCCATTCGATTAAAGCCGGATGAATCCGTTTACCACTACAACGCAGCAACGTATGCCGACATCGTGGGCAACACCCTGCGCGCCATGTTGCATTACCAACGCTGTCTTCAGATTGATCCAAACAACGCCGACGCACTGTGGAACTATTCTGAGCACCTGCGTTTGGATGGCCACATTCAAATGGCGATTGAGTGCTTGCATAAACTGATGGCTTTGGGTCAAGACCATTATGATAAATTTTACAACCGCTTGATTGCCTGTTACGCCTTGCTTGAACAATACAGCACACAAACAGCGGAGTTGTATCAAAAACTACTACAAAATCCCGAAGACCACATTGCACGTTGGGGATTCGCGCTGGATGAGCTCAAACATGAACGTTTTGAATCAGGTTTTGCTTTTTACAACCGCCGTTTTGAAAGCAGCGCACTGAACAACGCCTACTGTTATGATTTTCCTTACCCACGGTGGGACGGGGTGTTTCATAAGGGACAAACCTTGTTGATCCATGGTGAACAAGGTTTGGGTGACGAAATGATGTTTTTATCGACGATGAATGAATTGTTGGCCGAAGCCAAGCACACAGGGACACACATTGTCATCGCGTGTAAACCTGCACTTGTGCGTTTGTTTGCCCTCAGTTTCCCCAGCACCACCGTCTTTGCGCATAAATATGAGACCCCTACAGTAGAAGTGGCTCAATTGCCCATCAGCGCGCAATTGCCCATGGGGCATTTGCTCCAACGTTACCGCAAAAACATGGCCGATTTTGATGCCAACCGCAAACCCTTTTTGGTTGCTGATGCAGCACGCGCCGCTTATTATAACGAGCGCATCAAAATTCAAGGACGTGAAGCCAAAGATGGCCAGCGTCGATTTCGTGTGGGCTTGATGTGGGGCACAGTGTCCGCAGAGGCGGTTCAACGGTTCGTGCGCTTCGCCAATAAAAAAAGCATTGCCCTGCCTCTTTTCAGTGAGTTTGAGGATGTCATTGATGACGTTGAATTCATCAGTTTACAAAACCATGAGCGAGGTGCTGAAGCGGCCTTGTTGCCCGAACTCCAGATTGTCGATTTCAGTTTAGACCAAACCGATTTTTATGACACCGCTGCATTGATGTGCAATTTGGACTTGATCATCACCATCGACACCTCCATCGCCCATTTGGCGGGCGGTTTGGGCTTAGAAACGTGGGTGCCATTGCCCAAACTTGCGGACTGGCGTTATGGCAAAGAACGTGACACCAGTTATTGGTACGAAGGCACACGGCTGTTCCGTCAAACCAAAGCGGATCATTGGCATGATGTTTTGGATCGCATGCACACACAACTCAAAGCGCGCATCCAAAAGAACAAAGAAGAAGAAAAATAAACATGCGCATCGGCATGTGTTCAAAACAATCGCGTCCATTAAGGACGCGATTCTCATACCCACATTTTTACACCTGCATCTTTACGCCAGCCTCTTCACATCAACATCACATCATTGATGCTTAAGGCTCCTAAGCCTGCGCCCACATGGCCTTCAAACCCGCCCATGCCTCGCGTTTGAGCAAAGGCTCAGACAACATGTCGACCAAAGCGGGGATTCGCCAAACACGATGGTGTCCCTCAGGGAAATCCACGTCACCCAACAACAACACGCTCAATGTTTCAGGTAAGTGCACACGTAACTCCGGCACATGACACACATTCAGGCGTGGCCATGTCGGCATCCCAGTGCTTTGAACATCCTCGCCGCCATCCTGTACCGCACTGTAAACCACCTCAGCCTCAGCCGCTTGAATCGCAGCCATCATCCCCGCCAGCAAGCGACAAGCCTCATCACCCAAGGGTGCCGCGCCAATCACCCAATAGCGCGCGGCTTCAATGATTTTCGGTAACACGGGCAAATCCACCTCAACAGCTTTCGCCGCAATCGCTAAAGCAGGCTCAGGTAAATGCTCAAACGCGGGCACATTGGCCGCGGAGCCCACCCCACCCAGCGAAGTCGTGCTCGCCCAACGCGAAATCCCCATCACATCCAGCCAGACGGCATGGTGCTCTGGATACGTTAACACAGCAGATGCGTGATCGGATACTTGATCCATTTGACTCCCATTCATTTCTTAAAAAACACGGAAAAAGACAGCGCCTCATCGTTCCTATTTATTCGATGTGCCGCATGTGTGTGCAATCACATCGCAGCGTAAAATCAGCGCATCCTCACGCGCGCCCGAGACAGGATCGTGATAATAATGCTTGCGCCGCCCCACCTCAGCAAAACCATTTTTATGGTATAAAGCACGGGCAGCTGCATTACTCACGCGCACTTCTAAAAAACACGCTTGTACATCAGGGTAGCAAGTACGAACATCCATGAAGCCAAACATCAACAACGCCGCACCCATGCCTTGACCTTGCACTGCATGCGCCACCCCGATTGTTAAAATTTCAATTTCATCACACAGCACTTGTGCGATTAAATACGCCTGAACCTTCCCAGACCCATCCTCCGCCACCCAAGCCACGTAATGCCTATCCAATAGGCCTGCCACCTCCAGCACTTGTGCAGGTGACCATGGCTCAATTTGCACCGCCATTTCAATCTCAGCAACCACTGGCAAATCAGCGGCACACAAGCGGCGACACGTCACATTGGCGCTCATATCACCTTTGCCGCCTCACGCTCGGCGATGGTTTGCGCGATCTTGTCACGCACATACAAGGGCGACACATCATGCGGCGGCAGTCCTCCATTGAGCGCAAAACAACGTTGTGCTGCTGGCAATAAATGCAATGCATTGGGGGCATCATGGTTCATCACCGCCACACGAATCCCCTGTGCTTCATGTGCCAGAGACCACGCCTTAAATGCCTCAAACACCGTCCATGCATTGCCAGCCAATTGCATTGTTTTCTGTGCATTCACCCCTTGCAACTCAGCAAATGCAACCACATCGTCCAACACGCCTAAACTCGGTGCTTGAACTGTTGAATAATCACCCGCCGCATCAAAATGATAAGCCGCCCAGTACACTTGATTCATTCGTGCATCATTCGCCACCAGCACCGTCATTTCAACAGGCTGTGTTTCAAATGCGGCTTGCGCCAAAGCCAACAGCGATGGCAACGCAATCACCTGCTTACCCGTCGCATACGCCAAACCCTGCACCACAGCCACCCCCAAACGCACGCCCGTAAAACCACCAGGGCCAATGCCCACGACAAATGCATCGACATCTTGCACCGCCATACCGCGTGACTCCAACAAGCGACGCACCATTGGCAATACATTTTCAGAATGACTTTGCTCTGTCATCAGATGCTCACCACTGACGACGCCTTGGTGGCTCAAGGCCACTGAGCAATACGCGCTTGACGTATCCACAGCCAATAATGTTGCACTCATGCCGACACCTTCATCAACAACACCACCGCTTCACACGCAATGCCCTCTGAACGTCCCAAATAGCCAAGCTGTTCATTGGTTTTCGCCTTGACATTGACCGTGCTCACATCCACCCCTAAATCAAAGGCTATATTTTCACGCATGCTGCCAATGTGCGGCGCCATTTTGGGTGCTTGTGCGATGATGGTGGAATCCAAATTGCCCAACACATAACCCGCATCGAGGACTTTTTGGTAAGCGTGTTTAAGCAAAACACGGCTGTCTGCCCCTTTAAATTGGGGATCGGTGTCTGGAAAATGCCGCCCAATGTCACCCAACGCCAACGCCCCCAACAATGCATCGGTGATGGCGTGTAACAGCACATCTGCATCCGAATGGCCAAGCAGTCCTTTATCAAAAGGAATCATCACCCCTCCAATGACCATCGGGCGACCACTGACCAAGGCATGCACATCAAACCCTTGACCGATGCGAAAAGGCAAAACAGATAAATTAGAAACTGCAATCATTTAAAACTTTCATGTGATCCATCATTTGATGATTTGATCATTTAAGACATCAATTTAAAACTTCACTTAGCAAATTGAAATATTTACTTCAAACAGACAATCCAAGTCATCACAGCGCAAGGGAAACAAAACAGGTCTTCCTTCCCCGTAAAACGCCCAATCAGCATTGACCCGCATAAAGCACATCACGCCAAGGTCTGCACAGATGGGGCTGCTCGCCCTAACCAAAACTCAGCCAGCTCAAAGTCATGCGCAAACGTCACCTTTAAATTACTCACATGTCCTTCAATCAACATGGGGGACACACCTGCCCACTCCATCACGCTCGCCTCATCGGTGATGCCCATTGCCACATGCTCATCCACCAAAGCATCCGACAATGCGTTATACAAAACATCCAATTTAAACATTTGTGGCGTTTGTGCCGCCCACAGTTTTTTACGATCCAATGTTTTTTTGGCCAACACGCCATCATCGGACAGTTTAATCGTATCAACCACGGGCATCGCCAACACACCACCCACTGCACTGTGCTGCAATACGCCGTCATGTAACGCCTCAACCAATGCAGGCGTGATGCAAGGACGCGCCGCATCATGCACCATCACCCATGCCTCATCGTATTGCTCATCCAACACATCCAGCGCATTGCACACCGACTGCGCCCGTGTCGCACCGCCCACACGCAGCACCTGAACCGCATCACCAACCAAGGGCGCAATCAACACGTCATACCATGCATCCTGCGGTGACACCACCACCACAACTTGCTGCACACATGCACTGTTAAACAACGCCTTGATCGCATGCGCCAACATCGGCACACCATTCAAATCCCGATATTGCTTTGGTAATGGCGACCCTGTGCGTGAACCTGAACCTGCCGCACAAATCAGCGCCACCGTTGGCACGATGGCCATCATTGCGTTTTCTTTTATGTCTTTTGTGTCGATTGCTGTGTTTTCCATACCCTCTCCTGTTGTTGATCGCAAAGGTTCATCGCAAAGCAAGATCCTATTTTGCGCTTGCTTAAAATTAAAGGCTGTAGTTGTTCTTGATTCTGAGAACACCACAGAAGCCTTTAACTGAAACATTATGTGATTGAAAAATAATTGGTGATTGACAAATTTCACTGAAGGTCAGTTCAAAACGCCCCAAAAGGCGTCCTCATACCACCAAAAAATCGCTTTGCAAAAACCATGACGGTTATTTTTGTTTATCATTGGGATGCCCCAAATTCCATGTCCACAAAAAAGCCCTCCACAAGCAGGAAATGAAGGCACTTTTTGAAACAACACAAACGATATGATACAGCACCCCACCCACCCACGCCATGATTTGAGTCACCATGTACTTTAAAAACACCCCAGTCAAACTCGCCGACAGCCGCACCCATGGCGCAGGCACGGAACTGATCATCGTCGAGGGCGACTCCGCCGCCAGTGCAGTGACTTCCTTACGCAACGGGCAATGTCAAGCCGTCCTGCCCATGCAAGGTAAGCCGTTGAATGCCCTCAGAGCCACCACAGCCAAAGTCGCCGCCTACCCCTTGTTCAGCGCACTCGAAAGCAGTTTAGGCGCAGGCGCGGGTCAACACTTCAACATGAACACAATGCGTTTTGAACGCATCGTCCTCCTGTTCGATCCCGATGCCGATGGCATTCACAGCGGCGCACTCATGCTCATGTATTTTTACAAATACATGAGCCCTTTGTTCAATGCAGGTAAGATTTTGATGGTTCACCCACCGTGGTTGCAATTCACTATCGCAGGCCGCACCGAGCCCCTATACGCCTATGCCGAAGCCCAAGGGCATGACATCGCAGAACGATTGCGTGCACAAGGCACTGGATTCCAAACACTGCGCTACCGAGGTTTAGCGGGCATAGACCGAGATATTTTGGTGAGTGCCTGCATCACCCCTGAAACACGTGTCACACGGACGATGGAGCTGAGAGATGCAGAAGCTGCGATTGCGGTATTCGGAGGTGGACTGAAGGGATGAAGGCACACGAAAGTCATAATTATGAATTGACTATATCAGCGCCCCCCTCACTCCTAATACACATCTTTAAACATCAACATGTCCTTTATCCGCTCTTCATTGCGTTCAGGAAAACCACACCGAGCCGTGAAACACTCAGCCTCCTTGAATGTGCCAAACAAGCGATCCCAAAGGGTAAGGTCTCCAAAATTATAGCGATGGATACCAAGCTCATGGTGAATGGAGTGATGTTCTGGGCGTTGAATGAAATAACCGAGCCACTTCGGCGTACGAATATTAGAATGATAAAAATACTCACCTATTGCGCCAAAAAAGGATGTCCATGCCCCCGCTTCCGCTGTGCCGCCAAAAACACAATACACAAAAAAACCTGTGATAAGCGAATCGGCAACAATCTCTACAGGGTGTTTATAAAATGACGTCAACACTTCAATTCGGCTTGGACTGTGATGAATTTGGTGAAAAACAAGCCAAAAACCATTTACATGGCGAAGCCGATGCCACCAATAAAAAATAAATGTGCCAAGGATCCAATAAAAAAATCCTTCTAAAATGGGATTCGACCATCCACCCAAATGAAGCAAAGCATGCGTCCGAAAGAAATAATTCCACGTCAGGCCACCGATACCAATTAAGCCAAGCTGCATGAAATTCATCAGCGCAGCTCGTTTATACCAGCCGCGTGAATGCGGCAACTCCCGCCCTGGAAAAAGCCGCTCGACGATAAAGAATAACAAGGTCATGACGATGATTAATGCCGCAGGTAGAAACTGTTCTTGATAACGCATGATGATCCTAAAATCTTAAAATAAAGCCATTACAGTCAGTTGACCATGTGAATATTATTGCATTGGGCGTTTTTCCACAAAACCACAAAAAAATAGCAGAGTAAGAAAAAAGAAAAGGCTTTGATGTCCCACATGTGCTGACCAGTCGACAGATAAAAAGTGGCTTGAGCATAACAAAACGGCATCTTCTCTGTGCAAAAAACCAATAATACACAAGGGCTGGTACAGCAACTGTATATGAGTATTTACCCACCAAAATTCACCACTCACAATCTATTTTTATTTGTGCTACAGTATCTTAACAGAGACGCATGGTGCGACCTGTCTTCACAAGAACAATCACACGCTCACCTCCTCTGACATGCCTTGAGCGCGATTTAAAGGAGATCATGATGTCCATTCCGCATGCTGTTTCAGGCCAAGTATTGGATATTTTGCCTGCGGCCCATGAACTGGGTGCCAAACAATCCACAGCATTGTTCAAAAGCCAAGAAATAGAAGTCATTCGACTGATTCTACCCAAAGGCAAAGCCATGCCAACACATCAAGTGACTGGAGAGATCACGGTGCAATGTGTGTCGGGCTCAATTGAAATGGTCTGCAATGGTGATGCTCAAGTACTGAACAGTGGCCAACTGTTGTACTTATCCGGCGGAGTACCACACAGTTTGAGCAGCCGTGAAGATGCAGTGGTGCTGCTCACGATAGTCTTGCACAGATAAGCACAACGCCACACCAAAAGGTAAATTAGGCAAACACCAGTGCACCGCAAGGCGTGTTTTGCGAGGTATAAAATGCCACCATACTTTAAACTCTTTTCTTCGGCATGCTTTTTTGCCCGTGCGCATACAAGCGATAAACCAGCAAAATTGCCAACACCAGCCCAAACAATACAGGGTAAAACACATCTGACTTTACAATCATATAAAAATGCACCACGCCACCGATGGCAAGAATATAAATGAGTTTGTGTAATTTCAACCAACGTTTCGCACCGAGGCGGTGCAACATCTTGTCAGTCGAGGTGATAGCGAGAGGGATGAGCATGAGAAAACTCGCCATGCCAAAAGCAATAAAAGGCCGTTTAATCACATCGTCAACCGTACTTGACAAGCTCCAGCTGCGATCAAAGCCAATGTAAGTGATGAGGTGCAAGCAGCCATAAAAAAAGGCAAACAAGCCAAGCATGCGCCGATATTTGATTAGAAAACCCCAACCAAACTGTTTGCGCAAGGGGGTGATGGCAAGTGTGATGAGGATAAACACCAAGGTCAACACACCAAAAATTCGGGTGAGGAATTCAACTGGATTCACACCCAGTTGTCGATACATGCCATCCCACACCAGCATGCCGAGCGGCACAAGGGCGTTGATGAACACAAGTGTTTTGTTGAACCATAAGGTGTGTTGTGCAATTCGCATGGCTTTGGATCGCTTTATTTCAATTTCAACTTGGATACTTGGGTTATTGGTTATTAATGCGCATTGATTGCT
>CALMCL010000077.1 GCA_937862905.1 uncultured Burkholderiaceae bacterium
GCCCATCTCATACATACTCATGGCGGGCTGGATTGCCTGCTGGGCATCTATTTGGAGGCTCGGGAACTCAGAGCAAACCGTGCTCAACAAGGCTGTAGGCCGCCTCTCCGTCCGCTGTGATGAGGTGGTCGTGGAGGTGTAAGCTCAGGGGCTGTAGTTGGGTTTTAAGGGTTTGCGTGCTTTGAATGTCTTCTGCGGATGGCTGTGCTTTGCCATGTGGGTGGTTGTGTGCCAAAATTAAGCCATGGGCGTTGATGGATAGGGCGCGTTGGACGATGTCTCGTATGGGCAAGCTGACATGGGTGAGTCCACCTGTGGCCATGATTTCTGCTGAGATTAAGTTGAGTGCAGGGGTGAGGAATAAAACCAGGAGTGTTTCCTCCGTTTTATGTGCCAGTTGCAATTGAATAAATGTTTTAAGCGAAGGCATGTCGCTGAATGCGGCATTCTGTTTTAGTTGGTCGCTCAGTGCGCGTCGACTCATTTCCAATACTGCTTGAAGCTGTACGAATTTGGCTTCGCCCATGCCTTTTATTTTTGACAGTTCGCTTAAATTGGTATTAAACAGTGCGGACAGTGATCCAAAATGCTGAATTAACTCGTTGGCAAGGTCTACGGCACTTTTTCCAACAATGCCGACGCGCAAGAAAATGGCTAAGAGCTCTGCATCTGTTAAATAGGAGGCACCGTGAGCGATCAGTTTTTCACGTGGGCGGGTTTCGGGCAGCCAGTCGGTAATCGGCATATGGTTTATAATGGTTCAAGTTAAAGAGGCTTCATGTTAACATCAGCCTTGTCTTTTTTTACATTTTTTAGCTAGGAGTTTCATGTCGGTCTTTAAACAAGTTAACTTGCCTGTGGTTGAGGCACATTCGCATGTGACTTTGCACTATCGATTAACGGTGCTGGATGACATTTTAAGTGATTTTTTAAATACTTTTGATGGAAATCCTGCAACTGTAGCGATTGGTCAGGCTCAGCTTGCCCCCTTTATGGAGGAGCGTTTAATGGGTTTGACTGAAGGCGCGCATGAGGTTTTTGATTTGAATGCCGCAGAGGCTTTTGGTGAATACAATCCCAACTTGCGCCAAGAGGTTGGGCGTGCTTTACTGTTGGAAGGCAATCCACAGGCAGACGATTTTGCCAAAGGGGATTTTGTGGATTTTGCCATGCCCAATGGTTATCGCATGACAGGGATGTTTCAAGGTTGGAATCACGAAAGAAATGGTGCTTGGGTTGATTTTAATCATCCTCTGGCGGGTAAGTCTTTGCGCTTGGAGCTTAAAGTCATTGGGGTGCTGTGATGGGTGGACAGTCAATGGATATTCTTTTGGCTCAACCTCGTGGTTTTTGCGCAGGCGTTGATCGAGCAATTGAGATCGTTGAGCGGGCGTTGGCTCAATTTGGTGCACCCATTTATGTGCGGCATGAAATTGTACACAATAAATATGTGGTGGATGATTTGCGTACCAAAGGGGCTGTGTTCATTGAGGAACTCAGTGAAGCGCCGGCGGGGAGCACCGTTATTTTTTCTGCGCATGGTGTGTCTCGTGCCGTTCGGGCTGAGGCTGCAGAGCGTGGGCTGCATATTTTTGATGCCACTTGTCCATTGGTCACCAAAGTGCATGTGGAAGTGGTCAAGATGCGTGAGCAGGGACTTGAAGTCATTATGATTGGTCACAAAGGGCATCCTGAGGTGGAAGGCACGATGGGGCAAACGGACGATGGCATTTACCTTGTTGAAGTGGAAGAGGATGCGGCAACGATCGATGTGAAAACACCAGAGCAGTTGGCTTATGTGACCCAAACAACATTGTCGGTCGATGATACGCGGGGCATCATTGCTGCATTGAAACAGCGTTTTCCTCTCATCATTGAGCCTAAAAAAGCGGATATTTGTTACGCAACACAAAACCGACAAGATGCTGTCAAGGTCATGGCACCTCAGGTTGATGTTGTGATTGTCGTCGGCAGCCCCAACAGTTCCAATTCCAACCGATTGCGCGAGCTGGCTGAGAAAATGGGTGTTGCTGCATACATGGTTGATAATGCAGGTGATGTTGATCCCCGCTGGTTTCATGAGGTTAAAATGGTTGGTGTCACTGCTGGTGCTTCAGCCCCAGAGGTTTTGGTTGAAAGCGTTTTGACTTGCATTAAATCGTTGGGGGCCAGCTCAGTTCGGGTGCTGGAAGGCGTCGAGGAAACGGTGAGCTTTCCTTTGCCTAAAGGGCTGAAAGGTTTGCAAAGCATTGCTGTTCGAGTGCTGTAGACTATTGCACAGGCCGCAACACTTTGTGGTTGCCAAGTTTGAGGTTGTTTGCAAAAAAACCTTAAAAAATGAGTTAAAAATAGATTAAACCAGTCCGATTGATTTATTTTCATATTTTATATCGCAACGAATTGAATAAACATGCCTGTATCATCAGCTCAGAAGATTAACCCCCATTGGTTTGATGCGATTGTTTCAGCGCCGTTTGGTGGCGTGGGGGTGCGGTTGAGCGAGGATAAAACACATGTGTTTGAATTACTTTATTTACCGACGGATGACCTCGATGTAGAGGGTAAATCTGAATTGTCCGTGCGTGTACATGCTCAAATCACAGCGTATTTAAAAGATGCAACTTCTGGTTTTGATTTGCCTTTGCTTGATCAAGGGACAGCATTTCAAAAGCGTGTGTGGCAAGCCATTTCATTTATTGAGTGTGGACAGGTATTGAGTTATAAACAGGTCGGTCAAATCATTGGTTGTGGCAGCCCCAGAGCTGTCGGTGGTGCATGCGGTGCAAACCCATACCCGCTTATTACGCCATGCCATCGGGTGGTGGCAGCCCAAAGCATTGGCGGCTTTGCACGCCATGACAATGGTTTTCATGTGGCTGTGAAACATTGGCTGCTTGCACATGAAGGCATCGTGTACTGATGGCGTTGATAAAAAAAACAGTCGAAGAAAGTGCCATTGAGCATGCTGACGATGCACTGATTGATCTTTTCACAAGTGCTTTGTGGTTGGCCGATGGTTTGTCAAAAAATACGTTAATGGCGTATTCTCGGGATGTGCTGTTGCTGTCCAAATATTTGCGTGACATGGGTTTGTCATTATTACATGCAGAACAAAGTGACATTGAAGCGTATTTGGCCAGTATTTTCCGAGCAGGGGTCGTCAAAAAAAGCACCTCAAGTAACCGTAAAATTGCAAGCTTTAGGCGGTTTTATGGGTGGGCACAAGAAACTCATCTTATTGATAGCGACCCGTGTGTGCAGTTATTGCTTGGCAAAATGGCAATACGTTTGCCGAAAAGCCTGTCTGAAGCTCAAATTGAAGCCCTTTTGAATGCCCCTGATGATTCTTTGTTGGGTTTGCGCAATCGCGCCATGCTTGAGTTGATGTATGCCAGTGGGCTGCGAGTTTCAGAGTTGGTGGGCATGCGCATGCTGGATGTGAGTTTGATGGATGGGGTGTTGCGCATCACAGGAAAGGGCAATAAAACACGGCTAGTGCCCTTTGGTCAAGAAGCCAATGAGTATTTAAAATCTTACTTAAGTCAAGCAAGAGCCTCTTTACTTAAAGGTAAAACATGCGATGAGGTCTTTGTGACGGCACGAGGTTCTGCCATGAGCCGTCAAATGTTTTGGCATGTGGTTAAAGATTGTGCTTTGAAAGTGGGCATCCCCTCGTCTTTGATTTCTCCCCATACCTTGCGTCATGCTTTTGCAACACATTTGCTTAATCATGGGGCTGATTTACGCGTGGTGCAATTGTTACTGGGTCATGTGGACATCGGGACAACGCAAATTTATACCCATGTTGCACAGGAACGGTTGAAACGATTACATGCAGAGCACCATCCGCGTGGTTGAAGAGCATTGAGCCCTTGTTTCATTTAAAAGTCTTTGATTTAAAATGATTTTTATCCGATTTGATTGAAACATGGCCGTTATAAGAGAATTTACCATTATATTGACAGCCGCTTTTGGCCGCGTGCTATGATGCCTGCCTTTGCTGTTTTTTCAATTTAAATAGAAACAGTTGGTCTTGATTTCTAATTTTGTAAAGGATGTTTTTTTGGATACCTTGGCTCAATTTTTCACCTTCATGCTGCATATCGACAGCCAGCTGCAAATGCTCATCCAGCAGTATGGTGTTTATATATATGCGATTTTATTTTTCGTTATTTTTGGTGAGACGGGTTTTGTGATCTTGCCTTTTTTGCCGGGTGACTCATTATTGTTCATTGCGGGGGCTTTTTCTGCCGATGGGGCTATGAATCCATGGCTTTTAAGCTTTTTATTGATTGTTGCGGCGATTTTAGGCAACACCGTGAATTATTGGATTGGCAAACGCATTGGTCAAAATGCATATGAAGGCCACAGTCGATGGATCAGTCAAGAGGCACTGATTAAAACCCATAATTTTTATGAAAAGCATGGTGGCAAAGCATTGATCTTGGCTCGATTCTTGCCCTTGGTGCGTACTTTTGCACCTTTTGTTGCGGGCATTTCCGAAATGAGCTTTGCAAAATTTCAGAAATTCAACATCATCGGTGCGACCCTTTGGGTCATGTTATTTGTTTGGGGCGGTTTTTGGTTTGGGCGAGTGCCTTTGATTCGCGACCACCTTTCAACAATTGCACTTGTTGGCTTTCTTGCCGCATTGATTCCCGCTGCTTTGGGTTTCGTATGGAATATGTTGCGACGCACTCAAAAAAATAAAAAATAAGATAACCCTTATATGTGGCGCAAAGCCACTGATTTACTGCAATGCACCATCTTTGAGCAAAGGTGGTGCATTTGTTTTATAAGGGGGACAGAAAAAGACAAAAAAGTGCAATTTATACTTGCCTTAACTACTGCACTGCATAATAATCGCGGTCATGGCTTCTGCTGTAATGGTTGGACGGGCATGACGGTTTTTGTTGCAAGGCGTAAATTCCAACGTTACAATGCGCAGCCTAATGGTGTTTTAAATGTGTACGTAGTTATTAAAAAAACCTCAGTTATTTGCTGAGGTATAAATGAAGTTTTAAGTAAAATCACTTGGAGAAAAGACGATGCAAACAAAATTATTTAAGTTGGTTCCCTTGATGGCTGCAGTTGCTTTGGCCGCTTGCTCTAAACCTGAAGAGAAAAAAGCAGCTCCAGCAGCCGATGCTGCTAAGCCCGCCGCAGCAGCAGCTGGTGACAGCATCGTTGTGAAAATCGGTAGCGGTGCACCAAAATCAGGTGAAATCGCTCACTTGGGTAAAGACAACGAAAACGGCGCGCAATTGGCTGTGAACGAAATCAACGCCAAAGGCGATTTGAAAATCGGTGGCAAAGCTGTGAAATTGGAATTGGTTGGTGAAGACGATGCGGGTGATCCAAAGCAAGGCCCAGTGGTTGCTCAAAAATTGGTTGATGCGGGCGCAGTTGCAGTGGTCGGTCACTTGAACTCAGGTGTGTCTATTCCCGCAAACAAAGTGTACGCTGATGCCGGTATGGTTCAAGTGTCACCTTCTTCAACAAACCCTGACTACACACTCAAAGGCAATAAAACACCTAAAGGTTCTGTAAGCTCATACCGTGTTGTTGCAACTGATGCAAAACAAGGTCCATCAGTGGCAAAATTCATCATGGAAAAAGGCGCGAAAAACGTCGTGGTTTTAGATGATGCAACTCAATATGGTAAAGGCTTGGCCGATCAAGTTGAAAAAACGTTGAAAGACGGTAAAGTCAATGTGGTTGCACGTGAAGCAGCAACGGATAAAACGACTGACTTTAAAGCGATTTTGACTAAAGTTAAAGCCATGAACCCTGATTACATTTTCTGGGGCGGTATGGATGCAACGGCTGCACCATTGGTTAAACAAATGAAAGAATTGGGTTTAAAAGCCACATTGGCTTCTGCTGATGGCGCGTGCACAGAAAAATTGATCGAATTGGCTGGTGATGCTGCTGAAGGCGTGATTTGCTCCGTTGCAGGTTTCCCATTGGAAAAAATGGCCAAAGGTAAAGAGTTCGTAGCCAACTACGAAAAAGCATTCTCTGGTCAAAAAGTTCAAATCTACTCTCCATTTGCTTATGATGCGGTTTACGCCATTGTGGATGCAATGAAAAAAGCGGACTCAGTGGATCGTGAAGCGATTGCTGCTGCAATGCCTAAAGTGTCTATTGATGGTTTGATTGGTAAAATCGAATTTGAACCCACTGGTGACATCAAAGGTGGTGCGATCACCATCTACAATATTGGTGCTAAAAAATTGAATGTTGCAACAATTGTTCAGTAATTTGGCTGAAAAAACCCTGACTGAAAAGTCAGGGTTTTTCAATAAAATAAAAGTACACACACGCTAAAAAGACAAATTGTTGCTGTTTAGTTTGTAAAAAATAATAAAATTTTTGCCTCGAGTTTTTATATACTTCGTCACCGCGTGAGTGGTAAAAGTGTAGTAATTCTGGAGACAATTAAAAAGGAGTGCTGAGATGTTAGAAACGCTCGTGCAAACGTTAATCAATGGTATCGTCGTCGGTAGTATCTATGCGATGGTGGCATTGGGGTATACCATGGTGTATGGTATTTTAGGCATCATTAACTTTGCCCATGGTGAAGTGATGATGATTGGTGCAATGGTGGCAATGACCATTGCAACCTTGTTATTAAAAGCTGGCTTGCCAGTGTTGTTGGTGCTGATCTTGGCGGCGATTGCTGCAATGATCGTGTGTATGGTTTTAAGTTACACGATGGAGAAAGTGGCGTATCGTCCGTTGCGTAATGCGCCAAAACTTGCACCGTTGATTACGGCAATTGGTGTGTCGTTCTTGTTGCAATCCATTGCACAATTGGTCTGGGGCTTGGAGCATTTCCCGTTCCCAGAGCTTTTACCATCGCAACGCATTATTTTGTTTGCTGATGTGGGCATCACAATGCGCGAGATCGTGATTGTGATTGTGTCTTTGATCATGATGGCTGGCTTGTTGACTTTAGTGAATAAAACAAAACTGGGTCGTGCCATGCGCGCTACATCTGAAAATGTGGGCGTGACAGGTTTGATGGGCGTGAATCCAAATAAAGTCATCTCTGCTACGTTCATGATTGGTGCTGCTTTGGCTGCGATTGCAGGTATTTTGTATGCCATGAACGCGGGTGGCAAAGTTCACTTCTTCATGGGATTTATGCCTGGTATGAAAGCATTTATTGCTGCGGTACTGGGCGGTATTGGTAATATTCCAGGTGCTGTGGTGGGCGGTTTGGTGCTTGGTTTGGCTGAGGCACTTGGTGCGGGTTATATTAGCAGTGAGTATCAAGACGTATTTGCATTCGTCGTTTTGGTTGTGGTCTTAATTTTCCGTCCGTCTGGCCTGTTGGGTCAACGTACTGCTGACCGCGCATAAGGAGGACAATCATGAATAAATTATTGCAGAAAATGGATCCCAAACAATCAATGATTGGGTTTCTCATTGCTTTGGCTTTGTTGCTGGCGATGCCATTCATTGCCAAAGCGGTTGGTGGTACGACATGGGTGCGCATTGTTGATATGACGTTGTTGTACATCATGTTGGCGATGGGGTTGAACATTGTGGTGGGTTTTGCCGGCTTGCTCGACTTGGGTTACATCGCGTTTTATGCGGTGGGTGCGTACATGGTCGCGTTGTTGTCATCATCGCATTTGTCCGATAACTTTGAGTGGGCAAAAAATGCCTTTCCTACGGGTTTGCATGTACCGTTGTGGGTGATTGTGCCTTTGGGTGCAGCCTTGGCGGCATTGGCTGGGATCATGTTGGGTACGCCTATTCTGAAGTTGCGTGGTGATTACTTGGCATTGGTGACTTTGGGCTTTGGTGAAATCATTCGTATTTTCATGAATAACTTGGGCAAAAATGACTTCAACTTGACCAACGGTCCTCGCGGTATCAATCGCATCGATCCTGTGTCGGTGTTTGGTTATCCTTTGGATAAGACGATTGAGATTGGTGGCTACAAATTGACCAAAGAGTTCTTGTATTACTACTTATTCTTGATTTTGGCTGCTGCGACCGTGTTCATCTGCTATCGTTTGCAAAAATCTCGTTTGGGTCGTGCTTGGATGGCTTTGCGTGAAGATGACATCGCTGCTAAAGCAATGGGCATTAATGTGCGTAACATTAAGTTGTTGGCCTTCTCTTTGGGTGCAACCTTTGGGGGCATCGCAGGCGGTATGTTTGCTTCTTTCCAAGGTTTTGTGTCACCTGAATCCTTTACCTACATGGAGTCCATCGTGATTCTCGCCATGGTGGTGTTGGGTGGTATGGGTCATATTCCGGGTGTGATTTTGGGTGCAATCATCATGTATTTCTTGCCTGAATTTTTACGCTTCACTGTTGAGCCGATGCAAAAAGCCATGTTTGGTAAAGTCTTGCTCGATACAGCGATTTTGCGTCAAATGTTATTGGGCTTGGCGATGATTCTGATTATGCTTTACCGTCCAAAAGGCTTGTGGCCGACCCCGACGCGTGAAGACAAAAAAGATGTCGTCACCACCGATAAAACAGCCAATACACCAGCATAAGGAGAGAATGATGACACAAGAAAATATCGTGCTCTCAGTCAAGGGCGTTAACAAAAGCTTCGGTGGCTTGAAAGCATTGTCCGAAGTGGGTTTACAGGTTAAAAAGAATACCGTGTATGGTTTGATCGGTCCGAATGGTGCGGGTAAAACCACATTCTTCAACGTGATTACGGGTTTGTATGAGCCTGACTCTGGCGAGTTCATCCTCAACGGTGTGCATTATCAGCCAACAGCGGTGCATGAAGTGGCGAAAGCAGGCATTGCCCGTACCTTTCAAAACATCCGTCTATTTGGCAACATGACTGCATTGGAAAATGTGATGGTTGGTCGTCATGTGCGCACAAAAGGTGGCGTGTTGGGTTCAATTTTCAACACAAAAGCCGTGCGTGAAGAGGAAATGCAGATTAAAGAGCGCGCACAAGCCTTGCTCGACTACGTTGGCATTGGTGAATACCATGACTATACGGCACGCAATATGGCGTACGGTTTGCAACGTCGTTTGGAAATCGCTCGTGCACTTGCGACGGATCCAAAATTATTGGCTTTGGATGAACCTGCTGCGGGCATGAACTCGACTGAAAAACTCGACTTGACCAAGTTGCTGAAGAAAATCAGTGCCGATGGTGTGACCATTCTCATCATTGAGCACGATGTAAAATTGATTATGGAGTTGTGCGATGAGATGACCGTATTGGATTACGGTAAGATTTTGGCACAAGGCAAACCCGAAGACGTCCGTAAAAATAAAGACGTGATTGAGGCGTATTTAGGTGGAGGACACTAAAAATGACACAACCGATGTTAAGCATTAAAGGGCTGCAAGTGGCCTACGGCGGTATTCAGGCCGTGAAAAACGTCGACATGGACGTGCAACAAGGTGAACTCGTGACTTTGATTGGCTCGAATGGTGCGGGTAAAACCACAACACTCAAAGCGGTGACGGGCATGATTCCAATGAAAGCGGGTGATGTCACTTACCGCGGTAAATCAATTAAAGGTGTACCGAGTTGGGAATTGTTGGCTCAAGGTTTGGTAATGGTGCCTGAGGGGCGTGGTGTGTTTGCACGCATGACCATTGTTGAAAACTTGCAAATGGGCGCGTATTTACGCAATGACAAAGAGGGCATCGCAGCGGACATCGAAAAAATGTTCACTATCTTTCCACGATTGAAAGAGCGTGCGGCGCAATTGGCCGGTACGATGTCAGGCGGTGAGCAACAGATGTTGGCAATGGCGCGTGCGCTCATGAGCCAGCCAAAGCTGCTGATCTTGGATGAGCCCACCATGGGATTGTCGCCCGTGATGACTGAGAAAATTTTTGAGGTCATCAATCAAGTGTCTTCTGAAGGCATGACGATTGTGTTGGTTGAGCAAAATGCAAAACTTGCATTGAAAGCGGCCGATCGGGGTTATGTGATGGGTTCAGGCAACATCATCATGAATGGCAAAGCGTCGGATATGTTGAATGATCCAAGTGTGCAAGCGGCTTATTTGGGTGAATGACACCTGTTAAGCATCGCACATGCAGTCATAAAAAAACCGTTTCGTGACACGAAACGGTTTTT
Source organism: uncultured Burkholderiaceae bacterium (assembly GCA_937862905.1). Lineage (GTDB taxonomy): Bacteria > Pseudomonadota > Gammaproteobacteria > Burkholderiales > Burkholderiaceae > Hydromonas. Next base: position 10,088 of record CALMCL010000077.1, read on the forward strand.
TTATTGGCCAAAAAAAGAGGGTGAAAAACAGAAGTTTTCTATAGCAAAAAATGTCACTCACTGGTTTGGTTGAGTGCTGGCGGACTCGGACTTGATTGAATTTTGATTTCCCGCTCAAAATCTCTACTTCCAACTTCCAGGACACACAAAGTATGGTTTTACTTTGTGTTTAACAATTATAGGCTTTTAACTGGTTTTCAACGCCGCCCCAATGCTGTCGCAGTTAAGGCTTGCGGCATGCATTAACGTTTAGTTGGTTTGCCCAGTTTAAAGAGTGCTGCAACAGGGGCGTGTTGTCCTTGTTTGTTAGGACGAGCCCATGTTGAGTGCTTACTTTTTTCAACGTCGGACATTTTTGAGGGTGAAGGTTGGTAAGGCTGCGTAAAGAATGGATCGCTTGACAGGTTCACTTTACGGCGCAAATGGCTCAATTCTTGCTCTTCAATTGCACTGCGACGGTGAGGCGCGCTGCGCTCATTGTTGCGCACGCGTTGCACTTCAGCCTCTGAACGCGGTGCACGGGCTGTGCGCTCTGTGCTGCGACCTTCATTGCGTGGACGTTCTTCTCTGCTTGGAGCGGGCTCAAGTGGAATGGCGGTGAATGTCTGCTTGGTGAGTTTGCAAATGGCGGCCAGCAAACGGTCATCGTGTGGGGTGACTATTGATAAAGCGCGGCCTTGAGAGCCTGCGCGACCCGTGCGACCAATGCGGTGGACGTAATCTTCTGCGTTATAGGGCAGGTCGAAGTTAATCACACATGGCATGAGTGAAATGTCCAAGCCGCGTGCAGCGACATCGGTGGCGACTAAAATAGGCACTTCATTTTTTTTGAAGCCTTCCAATGTGGCCAAGCGTTCGGTTTGGCTTTGGTCACCATGAATGCTTTGTGCATTGATTTTTGCGCGTTGAAGGAAGCGGGTGAGCTCGCGTGCTTCAATTTTTGTGTTGACAAAAATCATGGCTTGTTCAACTTGTTGTTCTCGGATCAGTTGTACCAAAGCACTGCGTTTTTGCATTTTATCGGAGACGCTGTAAACCGTTTGTGTGATGTTTTGCGAAGTGGCATTGCGTTGAGCGGTTTCGATGGTGATCGGGTCTTTTTGATACGATTCTGCCAGTTTACGAATCTCGGGTGAAAAAGTGGCCGAGAACAGCAAGGTTTGACGTTGCTTGGGCAATACATTCAAAATGCGTTGCAAGTCAGGTAAAAAGCCCATGTCCAACATGCGGTCGGCTTCGTCAAGGACGAGGTAGCTCACTTGTCCGAGTGACACATTGCCTGATTCAAGGTGATCGAGCAAGCGACCTGGGGTGGCAATCAGCAGTTCAACACCTGCGCGCAGAGCTGGTGTTTGGCTTTTGATGTCCATGCCACCAAATACCACCGCGCTGCGGATCGGTGTGTGTTTGGCATATTTGTGTGCGTTGTCAGCGACCTGCACCGCCAATTCGCGGGTCGGGCACAGCACCAAAGCACGCACTGGGTGGCGCGCGGGGGAGGTGCTGGTTGAGGCGAGGGGGAGGATGTTTTGCAAGATGGGCAGTACAAAGCTCGCAGTTTTACCCGTCCCAGTCTGAGCGGAGCCCATGACGTCTTGACCGTTCAACACCACTGGAATCGCTTGTGACTGAATCGGCGTCGGCGCGGTGTAACCCGACTCTTCGATGGCACGTAAAATTCGCGCGTCTAGGTTGAAGTCGGAAAAATGGGGGGCTGCCGAATGTACTGCGTTTTGCGTCATTGAAAATCCAATTAAATCATTGCTTTAAAAGCAGTATTGTACCGCAATTAAGAGCGATTCCAAAGCGCGCTGTGAGCTGGGCTGTCGTTGGTGGTAAAAAAACGCCAATCAAAGACTGGCGTTGTGTGTAACAGACTTGGCTTGTTTCATTCAGTTGGCTTGTCCAATGGACAAGTGGATGATTTTGCATTGCTCATTGGCTTTGAATTTAAAGAAGGTGTGTGAATGCCCCACCGATCGGGGTGAAAGCCATCATGCAGATCGAAGCCATTGTGTTCAAGATGTTAAATGCGCGTGAAACGCTCATGTCTGATGGTTTGTTAAAGAAGCTTTGAAAATGCGGTGGCCTGTGCTGTCGGGTTGAACTTCGCTTCAATTGCAGAGTGGTTTGCCTCATGCCAAAAGCACGAATGTATTGAACCCGAGCCGCACGGCACGATGACTCTTTAATGTATTCAGCCCAGCTTGCGCAGCGTAAAAAAAGCCACAGCGGCGGGGATGCCAAAGTTGATCAAAAGAAATGGCAGTTCACTCATAAAAGAATAGCCATGACCCATGCCGATGGACATGTGATATGCGCAATAGATGAACCAGACGGGAAAAAATATTTTAATCGCGAGTGCCATGCCTGCCGTACCGTTGAATAAGCGACCGACAAGGGCAAGCGCAATGAGGGCGATGAAGCCGATGAGTAGGGTTTGCAGTGTGACCATGGGTTTTCCTTTATTTTTAGGGTGAAAAGGCAATCGAGGGCATATCGAAAACGTAAAACCATGACTTGTTGTTTAAAGCCGTGGAAGTGAGCTTCACTTGTTATTTAGAGGTTGTTGTGTGGTATGGTTTTTGCCAGAGAGAGCCCAGCTACAATTAATATAATTAAAACAAAATCAATAAATTGGAAGTCAGCGGTTTGAGCCTCTCGCTTACAAACAAGCCCTTCCGCCCTTCCTTTATATCACAGAAAATTTGGACATACAACGGCATATACCCAACATACTTAAAATTGCGTTGTGTGGTTATCGCGTGGTGTAACCGCCATTGGCAAAAATGGTTTGACCCGTAATCCACCAACCATCTGTGACCAAAAATTTAATCAACGGTGCGATGTCACTGATTTCAGTCAAGCCAGATTTTGAGAACGGGCTGAGCGCGGCAGCTGAGCTGTGATAAGCGGCGGACTCTTTGCTTTCTTGGCCATAGAAAAACGGCGTGTCCATTGGGCCTGGGCCGACCGCCGTGACGGAGATGCCACGCTTGCCGAATTCTTTAGATGCCGCACGGGTGTAATGTTCAATCGGTGCTTTTGAGCCGGGGTAAATCGCGTATGAATCTGTGTAAGCGGCGAGCAATGAGCTGACGATGGTGCAGATTTTACCGCCGTCGTTTAATTTTTTGCCTGCTTCTTGCATGAAGAAAAACGCGGCTTTTGAGTTGACGGCGAACATTTTGTCGTAATCCTCTTCGGTCACGTCAATGATGGGTTTTTTGATGACCATCCCCGTCGTGTTGATGGCGATGTCCACGCCGCCAAAAGCCGCAATCGCGGCGTCAAACAATGCCGTCACATTTTTCACTTCTGTTAGGTCGCCTTGTACGGCAATTGCTTGCGCACCCGCTGTTTGTACCGCCGCCACGGTCTCTTGCGCGGCCGCTTCGGTGCTCGTGCTGTTGTAATGCACGACGATGGCTTTTGCACCCGATGCCGCTAAATCACGGGCGATCAAGCCGCCCATGTTTTTCGCGCCACCACCAATCAACACCACTTTGTCTATTAAGCTGTTGTACCTTTTAGCCCCCTGTTA
>CALMCL010000078.1 GCA_937862905.1 uncultured Burkholderiaceae bacterium
CCTCGTCAAAGTGTTGCTGCGCGCTCAGGTTTGTATGGTGGTCGTCGCAATGGTGCAGGTGGTCGTCGAGGTGGCAATAACGGCAACGCCGGCGAATAATTTGATACGTCAGTTGGTGTTTATGTTTTATTGGGGGGCATGTGACTGTTTTTTTCAAGCAACCTGACCAATTGATGTCAGAGCATTTTATGCTGCGGGTTGTGCATCAAGATGATTTTGATGCATTGTTTGCAGCCGCTTCCGACCCTTTGATTTGGGAATACCATCCAAGCAAGCGGCATCAGAAAAATATTTTTATCGATTTTTTCGATGCCATGATCGGTGACGGATGTGCATTGCTCATCTTGGATCGGCGAACGCAAGAGGTGATTGGCACGACTCGATTTTACGATGTGAATGAAGAGGCTGGCAGCGTGGCAATTGGCTATACTTTTTTGACGCACGCATATTGGGGCGGAGCGGCCAATCAAGAAATTAAGGCTGTTTTGTTAAACCACGCATTTGGCTTCACTGGGGTTGAGCGTGTTGTGTTTCATATTGCTACAAGTAATGTTCGCTCACAAAAAGCCATTGAAAAAATAGGTGCGCTTTATTCCCATCAAGAGTGGCGTGGATTTTCTCCAGCAACACCGATTGAACATTGTGTTTATTATTTGACTCGAAATATCGATGAAATACTTAAAAGTAATTGAAAAACAAGGAAAAATTGAGTATAATATCGAATGATTTAATAGGTTAATGTGCAGTTGACCACAAATAAATGCGGTATATCGCGTTTATTCGGCTGCACAGTCAAAGATGGGCGCCACGAGTGGAGCCCATTTTTTATGGTTGTTGCATATGCAAGGCCTCATTTATTTAAAGTTTAACGTGGATTTTATGTGGTTTTAACATGATGTTGGTTAAAGCCTCCAACAAAGAAAAAGTGGATTTCACTTTTTTGAAGCAAATTATTTTATGACATTAGAACAATTAATTACCCAAACTTTAGCGGGTTTGAATTACGAGCTGGTCGATGTTGAACGCTCAGGCAGTGGGTTGATGACCGTTTTCATTGACCACATTGATTATGACGCGGGCAAGCCCATCATGATTGACGATTGCGAGGCAGCAAGCCGTCAGTTGACTTACGTCTTTGAAGTTGAAAATGTGGGGTACGAGCGCTTGGAGGTGTCATCTCCGGGTATGAATCGCCCGTTGAGGAAATTGTCCGACTACACTCGTTTTGCAGGCTTGGAGGCTAATATTAAGCTGAAGTTGTCGGTTGATGGGCGCAAAAACTTCACAGGCAAGCTCCAAGAAGTTAATGAAGAGGCGGATGAAAGTGCGCAGTTGGGTTTGATTTTTGAGCACGAAGGTGCAGAGCAATTACTTGAATTTGGATTGGCAGATGTGGACAAGGCGCGCTTGGTGCCTGTTTATAATTTTAAAGGGAAGCAAAAATGAACCGTGAAGTGTTGATGTTGGTGGATGTTTTGGCACGCGAAAAAAACGTTGATGTGGACGTGGTTTTTGGCGCATTAGAAGCGGCGTTGGCTTCTGCGGCCAAACGCCGTTACACCGAAGAGGGTGTGGATTTGCGTGTGCAAATAGACCGTGACACCGGCTCGTATGAAACTTTCCGTCGCTGGGAAGTGGTGCCCAATGAGGCAGGTTTGCAAGAGCCTGATCGCGAGATTTTGTTGTTTGAAGCACAAGAAGACATGCCTGAAATTGAAGTCGGTGAGTTCATTGAAGAAGAGGTTGAGTCTGTTGAGATTGGTCGCATTGGCGCACAAACAGCCAAACAAGTGATTCTGCAACGCATTCGTGATGCTGAGCGAGACCAGTTGTTACAAGACTTTTTGGCTCGTGGCGACAAAGTCATGATGGGCACAGTTAAACGCGTGGATAAAGTTCAAGCGATTGTTGAGTCAGGCAAAGTGGAAGCGGTGTTGTTGCGTGAAAACATGATGCCGCGTGAAAATTTCCGCGCAGGCGATCGCATCCGTGCTTACATGGCCGAAGTGGATACAACAGCCCGTGGTGCACGCCAAATTTCTTTGTCACGCACCGCCCCCGAGTTTTTGATGGAATTGTTCCGCCAAGAAGTGCCTGAAATCAACCAAGGCACTTTGGAGCTCAAAGGTGCCGCACGTGATCCCGGTGTTCGCGCAAAGCTGGCTGTGCATGCGGTTGATCCTCGCGTTGACCCAGTGGGCACATGTGTTGGTGTGCGCGGTTCACGTGTGACCGCAGTGCGCAATGAGATCGGTGGTGAGGCTGTGGACATCGTGATTTGGGATGAGCAGCCTGCACAGTTCGTGATGAATGCGCTGTCGCCAGCGGTGGTGAGCTCGATTGTGGTGGACGAGGATTCTAAATCCATGGAAGTGGTGGTGGATGAAGAAAACTTGGCCATTGCCATTGGCCGCTCAGGGCAAAATGTTCGCTTGGCCAGTCAATTGACCGGTTGGCAAATTAACTTAATGAGTCAAGCGGAGTCAGCTGAGAAACATGAAAAAGAAAGTGCTGCTTTGGTGGGCTTGTTCACATCTAAATTGGATGTGGATGAAGAAGTGGCGATGATTTTGATCGAAGAAGGTTTCACCAGTTTAGAAGAGGTGGCATACGTGCCCGTTTCTGAAATGTTAGAAATCGAAGCCTTTGATGAAGACCTGGTTGAGGAATTGCGCACCCGCGCCCGTGCTGCCATTTTGACGGATGCGATTGCTCAAGAAGAAAAAGCCGATACCGTACAAAATTTGTTGAGCCTCGAAGGCATGACCACTGCGTTGGCCGCACAGTTGGCTGATCATCATATTTTGACACGCGATGATTTGGCTGATTTGGCTGTGGATGAGTTGATGGAGATGACTTCACTCGATGAAACACAAGCCAAAAACATGATCATGAAAGCCCGTGAACATTGGTTCACCGAAGAGGCGTGATCGTGCGGTAAATGGTTGGGGCGGACGGTTGAACTGAAAGCCCATAGAACACAGTTGGACAAAAAAGAATCGAAGGTAAAATATGATAAATATGACGGTAGACTTGTTCGCGCAAGAGCTCAAAATGCCAGTGGATGTGCTGTTGGAGCAATTGCGTGGAGCAGGCGTCGACAAATCATCGGGCGGTGATGTTCTGACCGAAACTGATAAAACAGCGTTGTTGTCATCGCTACGCCGTTCGCACGGTGCTGTGGATGATGGTAAAAAGAAAATCACCTTGACGCGTAAATCAACCAGTGAAATTCGTCAAGCCGATGCAACAGGCAAAACCCGCACTGTACAAGTTGAAGTGCGTAAAAAACGCACATTTGTTGCTCGTGAAGAAGTTGCTGCTGCACCTGTTGTGGAGCAAGAGGAAGAGCTCGCGCCCGTTGCTGTAGAACCTATTGCTGAAATCGTTGCGAGCATCCCTGCTGCCCCTATTTTAGATGAGGCAGAAATTAAAAAACGCGAAGCAGAATTTGCCCGTACGCAAGAGTTGCTGGCACGTCAAGAAGCCGACGCGCGTGCACGGGCTGAGCGTGAAACGACAGCGGTCAAACCAGTTGAAGTTGCAGCTGCACCTGTTGTGCCCGCACAGATTCAAACGGTCGCCTCTGTTCAACCCAAGAAAAAAGAAACACCACCTGTGGCACCTGTAGAGAAAAAACAAACCAAAGAGCAAAACCGTGCTGCACGTGAGTTAGAAGCAGCCAAAGCAGATGCTGAACAAGCACGTGCGAGCTTGGAACAAGCGCGTGCAGAACGCCAAGTGCAATCCAACTCTTTGGATGCTGAGCGCGAGCGCCGTCGTCAGGCCGCTGAAGCGGAAGCTGCAAACATCAAGCAAATGATGTCACAGCCAGCACGTACTTTGGTTGCCAAACCGATTGAAGGCACCTTGCATAAGCCCAATAAACCAGAAGGCACTGCGGTTAAAAAACCTGTTGTTGTGGCCACAATGGAAACCACGGCCTCGGTACGTGAAGATGCCAAAAAAGGCGGTAAAGGCGTTCCGGGTAAAAGTGCAGGCGATGGCGCACGTGGTCGTGGTGGCATGAAAACCCGTGGCGGCATGGTCGATGACCGTTCTCGTCGTGGCGGTGGCAAGAAAAATCGCCACCAAGCCGAACACAACGATGAAGTGGGTAGCTTCAATGCACCGACTGAACCTGTGGTGAAAGAAGTTCACGTGCCTGAGACCATTTCTGTGGCTGATTTGGCGCATAAAATGGCGATTAAAGCCATTGAAATCATCAAAGTGTTGATGAAAATGGGTCAAATGGTCACCATCAATCAGGTGCTCGATCAAGACACAGCGATGATTGTGGTTGAAGAATTGGGTCACAAAGCATTTGCAGCAAAATTGGATGATCCTGATGCATTTTTGGAAGAGGGGGTTGAAGGCGAGCACCATGATGCCGAACTCTTGCCACGCGCACCTGTGGTCACGGTCATGGGTCACGTCGATCATGGTAAAACGTCTTTGCTCGACGCGATCCGTCGTGCACGCGTGGCGCATGGTGAAGCGGGTGGCATCACCCAACACATCGGTGCATATCATGTGGAAACCGATCGTGGCATGATCACCTTTCTTGACACCCCAGGTCACGAAGCATTTACTGCAATGCGTGCCCGTGGTGCGAAAGCAACCGACATTGTGATTCTCGTGGTTGCGGCCGATGACGGCGTGATGCCGCAAACCAAAGAAGCGATTGCGCATGCGAAAGCAGCGGGCGTGCCTTTGGTCGTGGCGATCAATAAAATTGATAAACCCGATGCGAACTCTGAGCGTGTGAAAAATGAGCTTGTTTCTGAAGGTGTTGTGCCCGAAGAATACGGTGGTGATTCACCATTCGTTGAGGTTTCAGCGAAAAAAGGCACGGGCTTGGATGAGTTGCTCGAACAAGTGTTGTTGCAAGCGGAAGTTTTGGAATTAAAAGCCCCCGTTGATGCGCCAGCCAAAGGCTTGGTGATTGAAGCACGTTTGGACAAAGGCCGTGGTTCAGTGGCGACGATTCTGATTCAGAGCGGCACATTGCGTAAAGGTGATGTCTTGCTGGCAGGTACAACGTATGGTCGTGTGCGTGCGATGTTGGACGAAGATGGTAAAAACATCAACGAAGCGGGACCTTCAATTCCTGTGGAAATTCAAGGTTTGTCAGATGTGCCTGCTGCGGGTGAAGAGGTCATGGTCTTGGCCGATGAACGTAAAGCACGCGAAATCGCCAACTTCCGCCAAGGTAAATACCGTGAAGTGAAATTGGCACGTCAACAAGCAGCTAAACTCGAAAACATGTTTGAAGTGATGACGGGTGAAGGCGGTTCTACGGTTGAGGTTCAAAACTTGACCTTGTTGATTAAAGCCGACGTTCAAGGTTCACAAGAGGCTTTGGTTCAGTCATTGCAAAAATTGTCAACTGACGAAATTAAAGTTCAAGTCGTGCATGGTGGCGTGGGTGGTATCTCTGAATCTGACATCAACTTGGCGATTGCATCTGGTGCCGTCATCATCGGCTTTAACACCCGTGCAGATGCGCAAGCCCGTAAATTGGCCGAATCAAATGGCGTGGACATCCGTTACTACAACGTGATCTATGATGCAGTGGATGAGGTTAAAGCGGCCATGACAGGCATGTTGAGCCCAGAGAAGAAAGAAGAAATGCTGGGTCTGGTCGAGATTCGTCAAGTCATCAAAGCGACGAAGATCGGTACGATTGCCGGCTGTATGGTGCTCGAAGGCATGGTCAAACGTGGTGCGATGGTTCGTATTTTGCGAAACAACATCGTTGTGCATACGGGTGAGTTGGAATCGCTCAAGCGCTTTAAAGATGACGTTAAAGAAGTTAAAGAAGGCTTTGAATGTGGTTTGTCGATCAAGAACTTCACCGAAATTGAAGAAGGCGATCAACTCGAAGTCTTTGAAATCAAAGAAGTGGCACGTACATTGTAATCTTTGGCATCGTGCTGTATCACTTAGGGCGGCTTGATTCCAAGCCGCACCCTGTATGACCCATCAAAGAACTTTACATTGAATGATTCTTTCGATTTATTCGATTCTTTCAATTTTTTGTGAATGTTTTTTGGTTATTTATTTGAAATTGATTTTATGGCAAAAAAACCAGCCACAGACCGCACGGTGCGCATTTCTGAGCAAATCAAAAAAGATGTTTCTGTTTTGATTCAACGTGAAATGCGTGATCCGCGGATTGGTCTTGTGACCATTCAAGAAGTACAACTGACGCCCGATTATGTGCATGCTAAATTGTTTTTCACGGTGTTGGGAGCTGATTCGGCGATCACTGAGAAAGTGTTGAACGAATCCGCTGGTTTTTTGCGCAATCATTTGTTTAAGATGTTGCGCATTCACACCGTACCAACCTTGCATTTTGTATTTGACAGCAGTTTAGAAAAAGCGATTGAGTTGTCTTCATTGATTGATGAAGCCAACTCAACACCACCAGTAGAAGATTAAGCAGGCATGACGGAAAAAGTTAAAAAAATCCGAACGGCCATCAATGGTGTGTTGTTGTTGAATAAGCCGCTTGGCATTTCCAGTACGCAAGCACTTGGGCGTGCCAAATGGTTGATTGGCGCATTGAAAGCTGGACACACGGGCACATTGGATCCGCTTGCGGATGGTTTATTGCCATTGTGTTTTGGCCATGCGACCAAACTGGCACATGATTTGTTGGATGCCGATAAAACTTATGAAGCACGGGTGGTGTTGGGTCAAACCACAACCACAGGTGATGTTGAAGGCGATGTGATTGCATCCTCTGATACCGTCATCACCCGAGCGGAGTGGGATGTCATCATCCCGCAATTTTTGGGTGATATTTTACAAACGCCACCGATGTATTCGGCGTTGAAAAAAGACGGCAAGCCCTTGTATGAATATGCGCGTGC
>CALMCL010000079.1 GCA_937862905.1 uncultured Burkholderiaceae bacterium
GTTGCTGGCTTAACTTCTTTGGGTAGGCTCGGTGTTTTGGCCGTTGCTGCTTTCGGTGTGGGTTTTATTTCTTTCGCGGGTGTGCTGGCTTTTGTTGTTGAGGTTGAAGTGTTGCTTGTGCTGCTGGTGTTGGCCTTGGGTTTGTTGTCTGTGGTGGCGATGGGTTTCATGTCGCTTGGTGTGGACTTAGGCGCGGGCTTTGCATCGGGTGCGGGTTCCGTTTTAACCGCCGCTTTTTTCTCAGGAGGCGGGGCTGCTTTATTGCCCGTTGCCGCATTGATCATGGCTGCGACAGGATCAGAGGCGGGGGTGGCAACGGGCTTGGCCGTTTCTTTGGTTGCACTTTTTACTGCAGGTGTTGGGTTGGTGTCGGTGATGCTGCTGTTGCCCGTCAATGCGCCAACCCCTTCTCCGCCCGAATTTGCGGCGGGTTTATTGCTTGCAGGGTCAATCGGTTGGGCGGGGGCGCCATATAAAGGGGTATTGGGGTCGGCGGCTTGTCCCATTTGGGGGGCGATGGTATTGGTGTTGGCGTGATCTTTGAAAGGGCCGCCTTTCATGACCAAAAATACCGCCAGTAAAGCCGCCAAAAGACCTAAAACGACGCCGATGCCAACATTTAAAATCAAACCACCGCCTTGGCGGCCGTGCGGGAGTGAGGAGTGACTGTTGTTTGTTTTCATGAGAAACACATCCAATATTGGGGTCTGAAAGACACCTGCGGTTACACTTTTGCCCGCAGGCCTCGGTTTGTTTTAATGAACGGCATTAGCATAACGCATTACATGCGTTTTGGCGCGCTTACACCCAATAAATTTAAGCCATGGGCGAGCAGTTCACGTGCTGCGGCGAGCAGGTGCACGCGGGCTGTTTTAAGGGCGATGTCGTCGGTGAGCACGCGTTCTGTTTTTGAGCCGCAGAAGGTGTGGACTGCGCCAGCCAGATCTTTGAGGTAGTAGACCACATGGTGAGGAGCCAGCTCGGTTGCTGCGGCTGTGAGGGTGTCAGGGTATTCTGACATGAGTTTCATCAAGTTGATTTCGCTGTGGGCCGTCAAAGGGGCAAGCAATGCGGCGTCTGCTTTCTGCAACGGCACTTCGGCTTTTTCGAGGATCGAACAAATCCGTGCGTGGGCATATTGCACGTAGTACACGGGATTTTCATCTGACTTTGACACCGCCAGATCCACGTCGAACACAAACTCTGTGTCGGCTTTGCGTGAAATCAACAAGAAGCGGGCTGCGTCGCGGCTGGTCCATTCCACCAAGTCTCGCAAAGTGACGTATGAGCCTGCGCGTTTTGAGAGCTTCACCTCTGCGCCATCTTTCATGACCATGACCATTTTGTGCAAAATATAATCAGGGTAGTTGGGGGCAATGCCCAAATCAATCGCTTGGATGCCTGCGCGCACACGGGCGATGGTGCCGTGGTGATCGGAGCCTTGAATGTTAATGACCTTGGTGAAGCCGCGTCCCCATTTGTTGACGTGATAAGCGACGTCAGGCACAAAGTAAGTGTAGCCACCATCCGTTTTGCGCATCACGCGGTCTTTGTCATCGCCGTAATCGGTGGTGCGCAGCCACAATGCGCCGCCCTCTTCGAAGGTGTGACCCTTTTCTGTTAAGCGTGAGACGGTGTCCTCGACACCACCACCGCTGTACAGCGATGATTCTAAAAAGTAATGGTCAAATTTCACACCAAAGGCTTGTAAATCCAGGTCTTGTTCATTGCGCAAGTAGGCCACGGCGAAATCACGAATCGCGTTCAAGTCATCTACATTGCCTGTCGCCGTCACGTTGTTGATTGTGTCTTGAGCGAGAAAAGCTTGGGCAATTTCAACGATGTAATCGCCGCGATAGCCGCCTTCAGGAAAGGATGGGTCATCCACGCCCAGTCCTTTGGCCCGTGCCTGCACTGAAATGGCCAAATTGGCAATTTGCACGCCCGCATCGTTGTAATAAAACTCACGGTGTACATCAAAGCCTTGGGTCGCCAGCACATTGCCCAAAATGTCGCCCAACGCCGCTTGTCGTGCATGTCCGACATGCAGCGGCCCAGTTGGGTTGGCGCTGACAAACTCCAGCATGACATGCTCACCCGCATGAGCTTTGGATGAGCCGTAGGCATCGGGGTCATCCAAAATGACTTGAACCACGGCTTGCTTGGCGGCATCCGTTAAACGGATGTTCATGAAGCCAGGGCCTGCAATTTCAACTGCAGAAATATAAGGGTTGGCAGGCAATGCATCAATCAAAGATTGTGCTAAAGCGCGGGGGTTGGTTTTAAGTCCTTTGGCAAGTTGCATCGCTATGTTGCATGCCACGTCACCATGAGAAGCGTCGCGCGGGCGTTCCAGTAAAATATTGGCTGCGACTTCAGGAGCAACGGAGGCTAGGGCCGTTGAAAAGCTCTCGGTGATGGATGATTTAATTTGGGCTAGCATGGGGCGGACTTTATAAAACGAAAAGACAGGAAAAGGTCATTGCGACAGCACTTTTTTGGGTGTTGTTGTAAAAACGCAATGAAAAACAGCTTGCATTATAACCGCGACACCATAAAATCACTACTGACTCATAAAAATCATCGACTTCAGTGCAAAATTTATGCACAATTCGGATGTTTTTGAGCCACAATATTGACAACAGCCGCATGTGCTCACAATCTTTCAGAATAAACCCCATGTCCACCCGTCATATTGTCCGTATTTCACCTTTACACACCAGTATTTTGCTCACCGTGATCTATTGTCTCATCGCGTCCATCATTGCCATCACGGCGTTGGTTGTGTCTGCGTTTAGGGACAGCTCCGATGGCTTTGTCTCGGCGCTCAGCCATGCTGATTTTGAAAATATTCTGGTGGCGATTTTGCTGAATGTGGTGTTGATCTTTGTGGTGGCACTTGGTGTTTCCATGCTGTATAACTTTTTAGCCAAATATTTGGGGGGCATTGAGATTACCCTGGATGACGATTGATGGGCATGCTGGGCGGGCGTTGCGTTCCGTCCATGCGTGTTTTTTCGTGACCAAGGTGGGTTCAATATGAGTCTAGCTGTTTTGAAATCTCGCGCTTTGATTGGTATGGCTGCGCCGCGAGTGACTGTTGAAGTGCATTTGGCCAATGGTTTACCGTCTTTCAATATTGTTGGCCTCCCAGAGGCTGAAGTGCGGGAGTCGAAAGACCGTGTACGCGCTGCCATTATCAATAGCAATCTTGAATTTCCAAGCAAGCGCATCACGGTTAACCTTGCACCTGCCGATCTGCCGAAAGCATCGGGTCGTTTTGATCTGCCAATTGCTTTGGGTATTCTGGTTGCCAGCGGTCAATTGAAAGTTAAAGATTTGCACGGCTATGAATTCGCTGGAGAGCTGTCTCTTTCAGGTGAGTTGCGTCCCGTGCAAGGTGCTTTGGCGATGGTGTATGGTTTGACGCGAGAAGCAGTGTTGCGTGGAGATTTGCCGCCCGTTGTGGTGTTGCCTGAGGCCAATTGCGCAGAGGCGGCCTTGGTGTCCGAAGCGCGCGTGTGGTCAGCCACTTCTTTGCTGGGGGTGTGCGGGAAATTGCGTTCGCCTGAGTTGCAGGCGGAGTGCGAGGCGACCGCGCTTGAGGGTGAATCGACTTTGGTGGCGACAGTGGACTGGTCGGATGTCCGTGGTCAAGCGACAGTCAAGCGTGCGCTTGAAGTGGCGGCCGCAGGTGGCCACAGCGTGTTGATGGTCGGGCCGCCAGGCACAGGCAAGTCAATGTTGGCAACCCGTTTGCCAAGTATTTTGCCGCCGATGACGGAGCAGCAGGCGATGGAGAGTGCGTCGGTGGCCTCCAGTGCAGGGCAGTTTGATATTCGGTTGTGGAAGAAGCGCCCTTATCGTTCTCCGCACCATACGGCTTCAGCAGTGGCGCTGGTTGGCGGTGGAACGATTCCCCGCCCTGGTGAGATTTCATTGGCGCATCATGGCATTTTGTTCTTGGATGAATTGCCTGAGTTTGATAAAAAAGTACTGGAGGTGTTGAGGGAGCCTTTGGAGTCGGGGGAGATTCATATTTCGCGAGCGGCTCGACAGGCGACGTTTCCAGCGAGATTTCAATTGATTGCCGCAATGAATCCGTGTCCATGTGGCTACTTTGGTCATTCAACACGTGCTTGTCGTTGTGCGCCAGATCAAGTGTTGCGTTACCAGTCGCGTTTGTCTGGGCCTTTTTTGAATCGCATCGACATGCAGATTGAAGTGCCTGCGGTGTCAGTGGAGGCCTTGGACTCGGCGACTCGGGAGGAGGGCAGTGCTGTGGTGGCTGAACGGGTGTTGCGTGCATTTGAGCGGCAAATTGAACGACAAGGGTGTGTCAATGCACACCTTTCGGTTAAAGCTGTAGAGGCTGTCTGTGGGCTGGATGATGCCGCCGCTGTGCTGCTGGGGCGGGCGATGGCTCAGTTGAATTGGTCTGCTCGGATTTATCACCGGATATTAAGGGTGGCAAGAACGATTGCGGACATGGAGGCTGTTGACCAAATTGGTGCGGCACATGTTGCGCAGGCCATTCAATATCGAAGGGCGATGCCCTCATGAAAGTAAAAAATTAATTGAGATTTTGTGTTGAGTTCGAGCGCAAGAACAGACCTGAGGCCAGATGCATTTATTTTGTAGCAAATGTGTGTAAAGCTGGCGCATGGCGCAGCATTGACGCTCTTTTTGCATTGACAGTGGGCGACAAGCCCTATACAATTGCGAAGTTTTGAAAATCAAGGTGAGCGCATATGGCATTTGTCATTGGTATGCAAGTGGTGGGTGCATTTTTAGTGACGTTGATTGCGCTACTTTTCGACCGATCTGCCGCCTTATCTGCTGCACTCGGTGCGGTGGTTGCGTTGTTGCCTAACATTGTGTTTGCATTGTATTTGAAGTTTAATGGAAAACCTTCGGTTGTAAGGTTGATGTTGGGAGAGGCGGTTAAACTCGCTTTGATTTTTGCGCTGAGTTTTTTTGTTTGGCGCCGTATGGATTTCACAGTGCAAGCTTTGCCATATTGGATTGCATTGGTCGTGGTTTTAAAAGCGCATAATTTTGGTTTGTTGCGCGCCACACATTAAGCAAGTTGAATAATTTTTTTGGGGTTTTTTTATGTCAGCAGAAGCAGGACACCACGTACCCGCGAACTCATCTGAGTACATTGGTCACCATCTGATCAACTTGACAAACTCTGGCGAGAAGCAAACCAAACTCGTTGATTTTTCTATCATCAATGTCGATACCGTGTTCTTTTCGGTTTTCTTGGGCTTGCTTGGCTTGTTCTTGTTATGGTTGGTGGCGCGCAAAGTGACTTCAGGTGTGCCCAGCCGCACGCAAGCGGCAGTTGAGGCATTGGTTGAGATTGTTGATGATCAAGCCAAAGCCATTGTGCATGGTGATCGCACTTTCGTTGCGCCTTTGGCATTGACGGTATTTTTCTGGGTTGTGTTAATGAACGCCATGGATTGGGTGCCAATTGACTTGGCCGGTTGGTTGAATAATGTGTTTGGCTGGCATTTGTCGTATACGCGTGTGGTGGCAACAGCTGATATCAATGCAACCATGGGTATGGCGCTGGGTGTGTTTTTGTTGATGATGTATTACAGCTTGAAGATTAAAGGCTTGGGTGGTTTTGCACACGAGTTGATTTCTGCTCCATTTGGTAAGCATTGGGCGCTCATCATTCCAAATCTGTTCATTAACGTTGTTGAATATTTCTCAAAAACGCTGTCTTTGGGTATTCGACTGTTTGGTAATATGTTTGCGGGCGAGCTGATTTTTGCCTTGATCGCAACAATGGGTGCGGCGTGGGGTACAGTGAGCATGGGCACAGGCATTGGTTTGGCTTTGGGTCATTTGATTGCAGGGTCGATCTGGGCGATTTTCCATATCTTGGTTGTTTTGTTGCAAGCGTTTATTTTCATGATGTTGACCTTGGTGTATGTGGGTCAAGCGCATGAATCGCACTAAGTCGCACTAGCTTTACATAGCAGTTCAGTTGTTTCATTTTTTGTAGGTTGTTTGTTTTTTCATAAAAGGAGTTGGTCATGGAAGGTTTCGTAGCTTTAGCATGTGGTTTGATTATCGGTTTGGGCGCTTTAGGTGCTTGTATCGGTATCGGTTTAATGGGTGGTAAAGTGGTAGAAGCTTCTGCTCGCCAGCCTGAATTGATGGACAAACTGCAAACTAAAATGTTCTTGTTGGCTGGTTTGATTGATGCTGCATTCATTATTGGTACAGCAGTTGCGTTGTGGTTCGCTACTTCTAATCCTTTCAAAGGCTAATAGCGTCTAACGCTGTCGTCTGTGTGCTGGCTGTCGGCATGCAGTGTTGTCTTGACGCAAAACATGCGTTTTGCGTTTACTAAAGGAATGAAGTCGTGAATATTAATGCAACTTTATTTATCCAAACCATCGTGTTTTTTGTGTTGGCTTGGGTAACCATGCAATTCATCTGGCCTCCAATGATGAAGGCGATAGATGAACGTCGTCATAAAATTGCCGAAGGCTTGGCTGCTGCTGATAAAGGCAATAAAAGTCTTGAAGAGGCAAAGGTTAAGTCGGCTGGTTTTGAAAAAGAAGCGCGTGAGCATGCTCACCAAATCTTAGTTGATGCTGAAAAGCGTGCTTTGGCTGTTGAGGCTCAAGCCAAAGAAACTGCTTCGGCAGAAGCTGCGCGTATCATTGCAGCGGCTAAGGCTGATGCAGAGCAAGAAATCGTTCGTGCAAAAGAATCTTTACGCGATCAAATGTCTGTGTTGGTGGTTTCAGGTGCGGAACAGATTTTGCGTCGCGAAATCAACCCGCAAAACCATGCTGACTTGTTGGCGCAGTATAAAGCTCAACTCTAAGCGCAATTGTAATTAGGTAAACGGAGTCATTATGGCTGAATTGAGTACCATCGCCCGCCCGTATGCGCAAGCTGCTTTCGACGTGGCCAAAGCTGAAAATGCCTTGCCTGCGTGGAATGAGTTTTTAAGTGCCGCATCGGCTGTCGCTCAAAATGACGAAATTCGTCAATTGGCGAGCAATCCAAGCATCAGTGTTGACCAATTGAGTGGCGTGCTTACGGCTGCAATCAAGCCAACGACAGACGGGATGCGCAATTTCCTCGGTGCAGTGGTTCAAGCCGATCGTGTGGATGCGTTGCCAGCGGTGTTTGAGGCTTTTGTCGCGCATAAGCATGCATTTGAAGGTTCTGCGGATGCGCTGATTGTTTCAGCATTCCCGTTGGAGGCGGCTCAAGTGCAAGAGCTGAAAACTGCTTTAGAGCAAAAGTTGGGTAAAAAGCTCAACCCCACCGTGAGTGTGGATTCGTCATTGATTGGTGGTTTCTGCGTCACTGTTGGTGATGAAGTGTTGGATATGTCTGTGCGTGCCAAGTTGGCGCGCATGCAATCAGCCTTAATGGCTTGAGAGATGCCAGTCGCAGTGACGCGGCTGGTGGTGAAAATTTTGGAGCAATAGCATGCAATTGAACCCTTCAGAAATCAGCGAACTGATTAAAAATCGCATTCAAGGTGTAGACGACTCTGCTAACTTGCGCACGCAAGGTACTGTAGTGTCGGTAACAGACGGTATTTGCCGTGTTCACGGTTTGTCAGACGTGATGCAAGGTGAGATGTTGGAATTTCCAGGTAACGTGTTTGGTTTGGCATTGAACTTGGAACGTGACTCTGTCGGTGCTGTGATTTTGGGTGAATACGAAAGCATTTCTGAAGGT
This sequence comes from uncultured Burkholderiaceae bacterium, assembly GCA_937862905.1. Lineage (GTDB taxonomy): Bacteria > Pseudomonadota > Gammaproteobacteria > Burkholderiales > Burkholderiaceae > Hydromonas. Next base: position 7,726 of record CALMCL010000079.1, read on the forward strand.
GACATTGTTAAGTGTACTGGTCGTATTTTGGAAGTCCCAGTCGGTCCTGAATTGCAAGGCCGTGTTGTGAATGCTTTGGGTGCCCCGATTGATGGTAAAGGCGCGATCAACGCCAAAGAAACCGATGTGATTGAAAAAGTTGCACCAGGCGTTATTTGGCGTAAATCGGTTGATCAACCTGTTCAAACAGGTTTGAAAGCGATTGATGCAATGGTTCCTGTTGGCCGTGGTCAACGTGAGCTGATTATTGGTGACCGTCAGACAGGTAAAACAGCTGTTGCGATTGATGCGATCATCAATCAAAAGGGCAAAAACATGGTTTGCGTGTACGTTGCGATTGGCCAAAAAGCCTCTTCTATCGTTAACGTGGTTCGTAAACTTGAAGAACATGGTGCGATGGACTACACCATTATCGTTTCTGCAACGGCTTCTGATTCAGCTGCAATGCAATACCTCGCACCTTACGCGGGTTGCACGATGGGTGAATACTTCCGTGATCGTGGTCAAGATGCTTTGATTATTTATGATGACTTAACCAAGCAAGCTTGGGCTTATCGTCAAATTTCATTGTTGCTCCGCCGTCCTCCAGGACGTGAAGCTTACCCTGGTGACGTGTTTTACCTCCACAGCCGTTTGCTCGAACGTGCAGCGCGCGTGTCTGAAGAATATGTTGAAAAATTCACCAACGGTGCTGTTAAAGGTAAGACAGGTTCTTTGACGGCATTGCCAATCATTGAAACTCAAGCTGGCGACGTCACGGCATTCGTTCCAACCAACGTGATTTCGATTACTGACGGTCAAATTTTCTTGGAAACCGATTTGTTCAACGCTGGTGTGCGTCCAGCGATTAACGCGGGTATTTCGGTTTCGCGTGTGGGTGGTGCAGCACAAACCAAAGCAGTTAAAAAATTGTCTGGCGGTATCCGTACCGATTTGGCACAGTACCGTGAATTGGCAGCATTTGCACAGTTCGCTTCTGATTTGGATGAAGCCACTCGCAAACAACTTGAACGTGGTCGCCGTGTGACTGAGTTGTTGAAGCAACAACAATATAAACCATTGCAAGTTTGGGAAATGTCCGCATCATTGTACGCAGCGAACAATGGCTATTTGGATGACATCGATGTTAAGGATGTGTTACCTTTCGAAAAAGGTTTGCATGATTTCTTGAAATTAAGCCACTCAGGTTTGGTTGATAGCATCGAAAGCAAAAAAGAAGTCACCAAAGAAGATGAAGCCTTGTTGGCAGCAGCCGTTAAGACTTACAAACAAGACGCGGCATTCTAAATTTGAATTGAGTTTGAGTTAAGGGTTTACTCGAAAGGTTAAGCCCTTAATAAAAACAAAAGGACGAACAGTGGCAAGTACTAAAGAAATTCGCGGTAAGATCAAAAGCGTACAAAACACGAGCAAAATTACCAAAGCCATGGAAATGGTGGCGGCATCAAAAATGCGTAAGGCACAAGAACGCATGCGCGCTGCACGTCCATACGCTGAGAAAGCACGCAATATCGCTGCACAGCTGAGCACGGCCAATCCAGAGTATAAACACCCATTCTTGGTGACGCGCCCTGAAGTTAAAGGCGCTGGCATGATTTTGGTGTCGACGGACAAAGGTTTGTGTGGAGGCATGAACACAAACATCATGCGTGCTGCAACGGCTCAATTTAAAGCTTGGGATGATGCAGGTACAAAAATTCAAACCAGCGCCATTGGTGGCAAGGGTTTGGGTTTTTTAAATCGAATCAAGGCAAAAGTTGTGTCGCATAACACGGGTATTGGCGATGCACCTCATATTGATGATTTGATTGGTTCGATCAAAGTGCAAATCGACGCGTACATAGCGGGTGAAATCGATGTGTTGTATTTGGCTTACACCAAATTCATCAATACAATGAAGCAAGAGCCCGTATTGATGCAGTTGTTGCCTTTACCCAATGATTTGATGGCGCAATCTGAAGCAGAAAAAAAATCGTATGCTTGGGATTATGTGTATGAGCCAGGCGCTGAGGTTGTGGTGGATGAGTTGCTCGTGCGTTACGTTGAAGCGTTGGTGTATCAAGCCGTTGCGGAAAACATTGCATCAGAGCAGTCGGCCCGCATGGTTGCGATGAAAGCGGCTTCGGACAATGCAAAAACAGTTATTGGCGAGCTGCAGTTGATTTACAATAAATCACGTCAAGCAGCGATTACCAAAGAGTTGTCAGAGATTGTTGGTGGTGCAGCTGCAATTGCTTCTTAAATAATTGTGAAGATTCAAAAATGGATGTGTGCGGTGCTGACGTGTTTATCGGCCTGTACGAAGCAAACTGCAGTACAAACCAATGCATCCGAAGTAAAGTGGGGAAATCTGCCAGAAGCGTGTCAAGTGTTGGTTAAACAACTGGAACATTGCGCTGTCAGTAGGGTGTCTCAAAGAGAGGACACCCAAAAAATGTCAGCGGTGTTGCTAGAGCAAATGGGCTCAAAAACCGTGACTGAGCAGTCGAAAACCTGTCAAGACGTAACAATGTTTTGGCAAAAAGCATGTGGTGTGGCTAAGTAGTGTGGCCGCAAAGAGTCATTTAAGTTCAGATTGAGAGTGCAATATGGTAGAAGGTAAAATTGTTCAGTGTATCGGTGCGGTCATCGACGTCGAATTTCCGCGTGACAGCATCCCTAAAATTTATGACGCGTTGGTCATGGATGGTTCTGAGTTGACCTTGGAAGTCCAACAACAGCTGGGCGATGGCATCGTGCGTACGATTTGCTTGGGCTCATCAGACGGCTTGCGTCGTGGCTTGACTGTGAAAAACACAGGCTCACCCATCACTGTGCCTGTGGGTGCAGCGACTTTGGGTCGCATCATGGACGTTTTGGGCAACCCAATTGATGAGGCGGGTCCCGTGTCTTCTGAGCACAAACGTGCGATTCACCAATTGGCTCCTGCATTTGATGAGCTCGCGCCTTCAACTGAATTGCTCGAAACAGGCATTAAAGTGATTGACTTGATTTGCCCATTCGCTAAGGGTGGTAAAGTTGGTTTATTCGGTGGTGCGGGTGTGGGTAAAACCGTTAACATGATGGAATTGATCAATAACATCGCGAAGCAACACGGTGGTTTCTCTGTGTTTGCAGGCGTGGGTGAGCGTACACGTGAAGGCAATGACTTCTACCATGAAATGAAAGATTCT
>CALMCL010000080.1 GCA_937862905.1 uncultured Burkholderiaceae bacterium
AATTTCATCAAAAATAATGACGCTGTTGGCCAATTGATGCAAACGTCGAACGCCGCGCGTGCCTGCGCCAAACAAAGTTTCTAAAAACTGCACCATGGTTGTGAAAACGATAGGCGCATCCCAATTTTCGCTGAGAATTTTACTTTGCCATGTTTGCACTTCGGGCTCAAGGTTGCTGTGCTGCTCCAGCACCCAATCATCTCCCAAAATTTCACGCACTTCGCGAGCGTTTTGTTCAATGATGGACGTGTAGGGGATGATGTAAAAAATTCGTTCCATTTGATGCGTTTTGGCGTGCTCGATGGCAAAACGCAAACTCGCCAAGGTTTTACCGCCGCCAGTCGGCACGCTCAAGGTAAACAACCCCGTCTCATCCACACCACGTTGCATGCACGAGTCTGAAATACTGCGGCGAATGTGGGCTATGGGCGAGTCTGAGTTAAATGTGGCCAATTTATCTTCCAAACATTGCTGCGCTTGTGCCCAATTGGGCATGGTTTGTGAGCGCAACTGAGCCTGCTCTGGAAATTCAAAATCAGCCGAATCCGTGCGGTCAGCATCAATCAGACAGCTGAACAAGCAACGGGTTAGAAACCCCAAATAAAACTCTTGCACAATCAGGCGATTTTCAAATATCGTGCTTTGTGTGCCATTGAGTACACGGTTGATGAGTGTGGTCATTTCTTTGAGCAACTCACCATCGGCGATTTGCTGTGCTTGTGCGATGATGCTGGCATCTGCGTTGTTGATGCACTCTTGCAGATGCGCATTTTCCTCGGATTTTTCCATGCGCTTGGCCAGCACATTGATGCCATCCAAATCCAAACAATCAATCAAGCCACTGTGATGTGAAGCAATGCAAATGGCGAGCATTTGTGCACACAGTTGGCCTTGCGCTTTATTACCACGTCGACTTAATTGTTGGTGTATCCATTGCGCACCAGCGGTCGAGTGGTCGATTTTGCCCTTCATTGCGCCGACATCTAAATCAGAATTGATTAAACCCGTTGCATCTTTGATGTACTTTTGAAAGGCTTGGCTGTATTTGCCAAAGTCATGCAACAAACCGATTAACAAACCTGCTTGCGATAGGCCCAATTTACGCGCCAGTTTTTCTGCCTTGGCGGCGACACCCTGAAGATGTGCCTCAACGGTTTGAATCCGTTTATTCTTATCACTGGAATGTGCCACATAAACCGAAAGATGATCCATTGTTTTTCTCCATTTGCTATTTAACCATTCTGGTTTGTATCCGCTGATGATGGTGGAAAAACGCCCAACAAAAATTGATTTAATGTGCTGTGCTCGAAGTGACCGATGTTCGGCTGCCGATTGACTCGGCATACAGCCAAACAGTGTCGTCTTATTTTCCCCCAAAATCGGAGCAATCATTGTCTACCATTTGAAACTTAGACACGTGAACTATTTGATGGGCATGCTGAAAAAACGATTAAAACCTTTTCAAAATCCATAACTCAAATCAATCTTGCAAGCGAAACGATTGACACTCAGAAAGCCAAGATTGCCATTAACAATTATTGAGCGTCATGATGTTTGGTCGAATCAGAGAATCACAGCGAGGGCGCGAGGCGCATCGCTGAGTCATGTCCAATTTTTAGGCATCGATTATCGGTGCGAGTTGATCCGCAGACCTCAACTCTACTGCATGGAACAGACCTTGCCATTGATTATCGAACCATGACAATCATAAATAGCACCTAAAGCAGATTTTGAAAAATGCCCATCCGCATTGCCAATAAAGAAAAAGTGATTATCGCCCTTGGTTTTAACCCAATTGATCGGGATCTAAAAATCTTTATGCCGTATTGTTCTCAAAAACCAAGCGCATGATAAACATCGCACTGTCATTTTTAAAACACATGGTGCAGATAAATGAGCCCTATCAGACGACAAAACCCTTGAACGCGCTTAATTTCAGGATCAAATTGGATTTTTATGTTTTTTCACAATAAACTCGATAATTTGTTCAAAAAACAACCAAACCAATATAAACCTTTGTTTTTAATAAACTTACAGACTTTTATACAGCACAACCCACATGTTTATCCACAGTTTCTGTGGACAATGCACTTAAAAACCATCAAAAAATACAGCAAACGGCCATGAAGTCTCAATAAATCACTGTTTAAACCATTTTTAACCTCAAATAAACGCGTTGCTTATAATTTACACAAATCAAGTTAACCCTTTGTTTTTCATGATTTTTTCATATTGTATACAGCACAACCCACATGCTTATCCACAGTTTCTGTGGACAATGCACTTAAAAACCATCAAAAAATACAGCAAACGGCCATGAAGTCTCAATAAATCACTGTTTAAACCATTTTTAACCTCAAATAAACGCGTTGCTTATAATTTACACAAATCAGGTTAAAGCTTTGTTTTTAAATATATTTGGTGAATTAAACTACGAAAGGCAATTTTCAAAAAGATTCGAGCTAAGCGCTTG
>CALMCL010000081.1 GCA_937862905.1 uncultured Burkholderiaceae bacterium
AGTGTGCAGCAGGTGGCTGAGTTGATGGGGCTGCCAAGTCACTGGACTCTATATAAATGGTTGGAAAGCGGGAAGATGCCTGTGAGTTTGATCAGACCGTTTGAGCATGCTTGTGGCTGTACGTTTGTGAGCGATTGGGTGGGATTGTCAGCGGGTAAGTTGGTGATTGACATGCCCAAGGCGCGCAAGGTGAATGAGCGCGACATCCAGCAGTTGCAAAACAATTTTAGCCAAGCCACTGGGTTGTTGATTGATTTTTATAACGGTTTGGCGGGTGCGGATGAGACCTTGGCGGCGATTACGGCGACGCTGGTGGAATTGGCGGGGCATCGGGCGAATGTGTCGCAGTCGGAAAGCCCTGAGTTGGATTTATTTAATGGAGAACAAAATGATTAACTGGAAAGCATCGGATGAAGATAAAGCCCTCATTATGAAAATTGGCATGAGAGCGCTAAAAATCTATAAGGCATACGGCATTGAAACAGACCTGATTGAAATTCAGATGGATGTAGCGGCTTGCCATTTAAATGGCAACCCATTGTTGCTGAGAGACATGCTAGAAGCTGACGAATTTAACTTTATGCACGATATTTCAGGGATTGCACGGCATATCAACCAAAAAAATGGGCATTTAGAGAATTGCTTTTCGCCAAGGTTTTCAGTTTAACAAGCCAATGGGAGTGCCCTTAGAAGCTGCGGTGTTTTGTGGGCAAACTTGGCACTAAGGCCGATGGGTGGCACTCCCGCCCTTTATTAACAAAAGAGATTCGAGATTTAAATATGAATGCCGTTAAAACCCGATACAGCGCGAAAGAGCTGGCCGATATGAAGCTAAACGGTTTGCCTACGGCTAAAAAGAACATGATTGCTTTAGCTGAGCGCGAGGGTTGGGCTTTTATTGATGTAATAGGCCGTGGCGGTAAGCGGCGCGAGTACACGCCACCCGCTGAGGTGATGGGTTTGATTAAAGCCAAGTTGGTGGAAAGCGTGATGGGGCGTGAGATTGCGCCCGTGGCTGGGTTGCCTGTGGCGATGGTTGAAAGTCCTGCGCATTTGACTGGCCAGCAAGCCAAGGTTGAGGGGGCGCGCCGCGCGGTGCTGTTGGCGATTGATAAATTGGTTGATACGGCGGGGGTTTCACGCGAGGCGGCGATGACCAGCATTTTAACGGCGGCCAAGGCGGGGGCGTTAGAACCGCAGATGGAAATGGCGTTGCGAATTGCCCGTGATAACCGCGGCGGTAAAGGGGATTTGTACCCGTCGAGACGCACGATTATGGGTTGGCGTGCGGCGATGTTGGAGGGTGAGTCTCTAGCCCCTGCGGGTTGCAAGATGTCAGTGGAAGTGCCTGTGTGGGCTGAGGCTTTTTTGCGGTTTTATCAACAGCCGCAAAAGGTTAGCGTGGCGGATGCTTACGAAGATTTTATCGAAAGCGAGGCGGCGCAGGCGCTTTTAAGCCGTGGGCTGAAGTTGCCCAGTGTGCACCAGTGCCGCCGTTTGATTGAAAAAATGGGCAATGTGAGCCGTGAAGTTGGTCGCATGGGGGCGCGTGAGTTGCGCAATATTAAAGGATTTAAGCGTCGCCGCTTTGCGCACATGATGCCGAATGACGTTTGGACGGCGGATGGTCACAAGTTTGATGCTGAGGTGGCGCATCCGATGCACAAGCGGCCGATGCGCCCTGAGGTGACGGTGATTGTGGATGTGGCGACGCGCAAAGTGGTGGGTTGGTCGGTGAGCTTGGCGGAAAGTGGCTTTGCGGTGCTGGATGCGATTCGCCACGGCGTGGTGACACACGGCTTGCCTGCGATTTTCTACGTGGACAACGGTTCGGGCTACGTTAACGCGATGATGACGGACACTTCGGTGGGTCTCATGGGGCGGTTGGGCGTGACCATGGAAAATTCGATTGCGTATAACTCGCAAGCGCGTGGGGTGATTGAGGCGTCACACAAGAATTTGATCCGTTTGGCGCAGAAAATGCCGACTTACATCGGCGCGAAAATGGATCGTGAGGCGCGTTTGGCGGTGTACAAAGTGACGCGCAAGGCGGTCAAAGCGGCGGCCAAGGGTGGGTCGGTCGGTACGCCGTTAATGGGCTGGGATGACTTTGTGCGCTATTTGCAAGAGGGCTTGGATAAATACAATGACCGTTCGCACCGTGCGCTTAAAGGCTTGTCGCCGAATCAGGTGTGGGCGAGCAAGGTTGATGCGGGCTTTAGTGAAATGCGCGTGGATGAGGGTGAGGCGGCGTATTTGTTCAGGCCACAAGTTGAGCGCGTGGTGCGCCGTTGTGAGGTGGCGTTGTTTGGCAATACGTATTTCAACAAGGATTTGGAAGAGTTCCACGGGGATCGTTTGAAAGTCGCTTATGACATTCACGATGGCTCAAAGGTTTGGGTGTATACGCTGGATGACCAATTGATTTGTACGGCTGGGTTTGAAGCGAATGCGACAGATTACTTTCCAAAATCGGCCATTGAGCACAGTAAAGACAAGCGTATGGAGCGGCGTGAGAAGTTGCTTACGGACAAGGTTGAAGAGGTACATGCGGAACGTGGCGGCAACCGGTTTATTGAAATGGGTGAGGCGCAAAGCCTTGATTTGGGCGGTTTGATGCGTGCGGACAAAAGAGCGTTTGCTTATGTTGAGCCCATGCCCGTGATTGAAGCCTCGCCCGTGTCACCCAAAACGCTGGATGTTGCACAAGCGGATGATGTTTGGGCGGTGCCAAATGAAGATGAGTTGCGCTATGCCGAATATTTAAGATTAACCAAACTGCTGAACATTGGAGGATCAGTGAGCGAACACCAACAACGTTGGTTAAGGATGTACCCCAACTCTGTCGAGTTTAAGTTGATGACAGAGCGCAATAAAAAAGCCAGTTGAGCGGCAACTCAACAGGCTTAGGGTGAAACAGAAACAGCAATTTCTAAAAAAGGATTTTACATGAAAACAAAAGCGGCAACAGCAAAGATTTTTAACCTTGGCTTGATCCAGTTTGCGCTGAAGAAACTGATTGAGCGACAGGATGGTTTGCCCGGCTTGGGGGTGTTTTATGGCCCCAGTGGGTTTGGTAAAACCACTACTACGGTGGTGATTGCCAATGAAGTCAATGCTTACTATGTGCAAATGAAGAGTGCTTGGACGCGCAAGGTGTTGTTGGAAAAAATCCTGATTGAGATGGGGATTACGCCCACGGGGTCTTTGGCAGTGATGTTGGATCAGATTTGTGGGCAGTTGGCGTTGTCTCGCCGTGCGTTGATCATTGATGAGTTTGATTATGCGGCTGAAAAGGCGGGCATGGTTGAGCTGGTGCGTGATATTTACGAAGGGTCGCAAGTGCCTGTGTTGCTGGTGGGCGAGGAGCGGTTGCCTCAAAAGTTGAAAAAGTTTGAGCGGTTTCATGGCCGCGTGCTGGCTTGGGTGGCGGCGCAACCTGTCAGTTTTGATGATGCACGTGCTTTGGCTGACATTTATGCACATGGCTTGGGCATTGACGATGAGGTGCTTAAAGAGTTGGTGCGCTTGGCGCATGGCTCGGTGCGCCGCGTGAGTGTCAACCTGACCAATATTTTTGATTTTGCAAACGTCAAAGGTTGGGCACATGTGGGCATGGATGAGCTGGCGGAGGTGTCGTTGTTTACGGGCGAAGCGCCTACGCGGAGGTTGTCATGAGCAAAACGATTTTAACACCCAAGCCCACGCGGGCACGTTTGTGGGCGGCTTTGCGTGAGCACAAGGGCAGGGTATTGAGCATTGGGCTGTTGGCTGATAAGGCTGGTGTCCATGTTGATGCGGCGCGACATCACATGCAAGGGTTGGTCAAAGGGGGCTTTGTTGCAGAAACCAAGGGCGAGCGCCAAGGGGCAACGCAGCCCTATGGTTACCAGCTGATTAAAGATGTGGGGGTCGATGCCCCAATGGTCAAGCAGGATGGGTCGTTGCATGAGGTGGGCGTTAAAAATGCCAACATGTGGCGCACCATGAGGATGCTCAGGCGTTTTACTTTTCGCGATGTGGCTGCCCATGCATCAACCTCTGAGCATGACATTGCGGCGGAGACGGCGCGGAAATATGTGCTGACGTTACACCACGCGGGCTATTTGAATGAGGTGTCTGGTGTTAAACGGCTGGGAAAAACTGTGCAGCCCACTGTTTTTATGCTGAGCAACGACACGGGGCCTAAGCCACCGATGATCCAAAAGCTCAAAACGGTGTACGACCAAA
>CALMCL010000082.1 GCA_937862905.1 uncultured Burkholderiaceae bacterium
AATATTTACACCCACTTTAGCTGTGGACTGCGCCATACCGTTAAATGCACCATCACTGGACACACTTTTACGCACCAAGTCACCGACAGCACTGCCCGCCTTGGCCGCACTGGCCGCGACCACACCAACCTCAGTGTTGAGACCGCTCATTTTTTGAGTGTACGCGCTGGCACTTGACGCCCCTTTTGAGGTCATCGCCTCCAAAGCACTGCCCGCTTTGGCCGCATTGACCGTCACCGCGCCAACCTGAGCATTGAGACCGCCCATTTTTTGAGCGTATGCGCTGGCACCTGACGCCCCTTTTGAGGTCATCGCCTCCAAAGCACTGCCCGCTTTGGCCGCACGGACAGTTACCGCATCAACGTGGGCATTGACCCCGCCCATTTTTTGAGCACACGCTCTGACACCTGATGCCCCTTTTGAGGCCATCGCCTCCAATGCACTGCCTGACTTGGCTGCACTCAAGCTGATGTTGCCGGCCTCTTTTGTCAGCAACCCAAGGCTTTCCAGCAAAGTTTTAGATGCCGCATCCCGAAGTGAGACCAAGATTTGCACTTTCGCATTCGCCCCCATACTCATTTATCCTTTTTTGCAGCCTCTCGGGCTTTTTTACGGGCTTCCCGCGCATCTTTTGACACCACATAAGTGCGGCGACTTGACCCATCCGTTGATGCGCCATCACGCTGGGCGGGCTTGTTTTTATCGGCATCGTTGGACAATGCAGCCAACAACCCCGCCAACACATAGATGGGCTGGGCGAGCACCCAGCGCGCATCCCAACCCCTGTCCAACAAACGTGCAAAAGTTAAACGCAGCCGTTCAAGCTGCACCATTGCATCAAACGATTCGTTCCTGCTCAACCCGCTGACTGATGCGTCTCGGCAGGTGCTTCGAGCTTTTTTTCCAAGTCCTTGGCCGCCTGATTGAGGGTGTCATAATCCGTCGACAACATGTTATTAATCTGTTCAACCGTGACGGGAGCACCGCCCACAGTCACCATGTTGGCAAGCTCATACATCCGCAGGCGCAACATGGACACCTCACCCTCATTTTCAGCAAGCCCCAGCTCAAGGGCATCCAACGCCCCACCTGCCGTGAGCAGGTGCAACTCAACGCTTTTAACACCATCAAAGCCATGCTTTAAATCAACCGTCGTTTTAAACATATCAAATTTTCTTTTCATAAAAAAAGCCACCCACCGCACAGATGGGTGGCTTTCCAAGCCGCACACAACCCGTGTGTAGGGAGACACCGATAATTATTCAATGATGCGGTTCAACGCACCCAGCGTTAACTCGCGCACCGCCTCACCATCCACCTTGTACTTGCCCGACATATCGGTTACAAAGCAACCTTGGTAAGTGGTTCGATCACCACCCTCCACCGATTGGATGGTGATTTTCACATCATCCATTTCCAGCCAATCAGGCTCATCCTCGGTGGGGATGGGCAAGGTGACTTTTAGGGTGTACTGCGGGATCAAGCGACAACGCCCCTTTGCACGGCGTTTTCGGTTCATGGTCAGCACGAGCTTTTTATCACCCTTAACGTCCTCATCCAAACTCACCGCATCATATTCCACGCCGTTCGCTTCAAAAATCACCGCACCCACGTATTCATTAATTGCCATTGCTTACCCTCCTTACAAATACAAATCAATGCGCGCGGCAAAGACATGCAAACCATTAACGACATCCGCAGGGATCACCACATCCAAGCGGTTGGGATCCTGCAAATTGTCCTCGCCCAAAAGTA
>CALMCL010000083.1 GCA_937862905.1 uncultured Burkholderiaceae bacterium
TTTGGTCGTACACCGTTTTGAGCTTTTGGATCATCGGTGGCTTAGGCCCCGTGTCTTTTGCCAAAAAATAAACAGCTGGCGTTCGAGTTGCGTTCTTTCCTTTGCCTTGTGCTGGCTTCACAACGGTCAAATAACCCGCCTGTTGCAAAGCCCTTACATAAGTGCGCACGGTCTCTAAAATAATGGGCTGTGTGCTGGTGGAGGCATGCGCTTCAACTGTTCTAAAATCAAATGTTTTGAGCATGCGCATGGTGCGCCACATGTTGGCATTTTTAACACCCAAAACCAGCGGCGATCCATCAGGGTTAACCAATGGCGCATCAACACCCATGTCCTTAACCAATCGATACAGGTATTGGCGCGACGCCCCCACTTTTTTGCCCTCAGTGCGTTCAACAACGCCCGCATTAACCCAACCATCAAGATGATGCCGCGCCGCCTCAGGGTCAACACGGGCGTAATCCGACAACAATTTAATATCCAGCTCGCGCGCTTTGTATTGGCGCAATGCCGCCCATAAACGCGCTTTTGTGGGCTTCGGAGCTTCGTTTTGTTTGGTAGGCTTTGCGCTCATGACAACCTCCGCGCAGGCGCTTCACCCGTAAACACCGACACACCAGACAACTCAGCCATGCCCACATGCGCCCAGCCGTTGGTGTTTGCCAAATCAAAAATATTGGTCAGATTCACACTCACACGGCGCACCGAACCGTGGGCTACACGCACCAACTCTTGCAACACTTCATCATCAATGTCCAAACCGTGCGCATAAATATCAGCCAAAGCCCGCGCATCATCAAAGCTCACAGGTTGTGCCGCGACCCAAGCCAACACCCGCCCATGAAACCGCTCAAACTTCTTCAACTTTTGCGGCAAACGTTCCTCGCCCACCAGCAACACAGGCACTTGCGACCCTTCATAAATGTCACGCACCAGCTCAACCATGCCCGCCTTCTCAGCCGCATAATCAAACTCATCAATGATCAACGCACGGCGAGACAACGCCAACTGCCCACAAATCTGATCCAACATCACTGCCAAAGACCCCGTGGGCGTAATCCCCATCTCAATCAGGATTTTTTCCAACAACACCTTGCGCGTCCAAGCACTCTTCATTTGCACATAGTAAGCATTGACTTCATTGGCAATCACCACCGTAGTAGTGGTTTTACCAAACCCACTGGGGCCATAAAACACCCCCAAGCCGGGCAAACCATCCTGTCGCTCAATCAGTTTCTTCAGCGCAAACTGGATCAAGCCAAGGTTAAAAATCTTTGCTGTTGCCGCTTTTGTTTTCATGTAAAATCCTTTTTTAGAAATTGCTGTTTCTGTTTCACCCTAAGCCTGTTGAGTTGCTTCTCAACTGGCTTTTTTATCTAAAGCCACCCCGCAACGAACGGCTAAACGTGCCAAGCCTTCCCACAAAAAAACAAATGTTCGGCCTGTTTCTTTGCATGCAATGGCTGGAGTTCCGTTGAGGGTTGCCAAAAGGACAAAACTAAAGCCATTCTTCTCATCATTTATTGTTCCAACTTCAGTGCAAAAGGCAAGAAAATCACTCCCTCCCCCTCCTCCTAAAAAACGGCCCATCGAACACATAAACTCACGATGTTTTTTAATTGCCTCGCGTTCCTCTGCAAGCGCATATAAAACAGTAAATAGGTTAACGTTATCTTTGCCTACAAATTCGGGGCAATACTCTTTTACATAGTCGGTAATAACTTCTAAGTTCATGTCCATTCCTTAATTTTGTTTAACTGGCTTTTTTATGACGCTCTGTCATCAACTTAAACTCGACAGAGTTGGGGTACATCCTTAACCAACGTTGTTGGTGTTCGCTCACTGATCCTCCAATGTTCAGCAGTTTGGTTAATCTTAAATATTCGGCATAGCGCAACTCATCTTCATTTGGCACCGCCCAAACATCATCCGCTTGTGCAACATCCAGCGTTTTGGGTGGCACGGGCGAGACTTCAATCGCGGGCATGGGCTCAACATAAGCAAACGCCTTTTTATCCGCGTTCATCAAACCCTGTAAATCAAGTCTTTGCGCTTCGCCCATTTCAATAAAGCGGTTGCCGCCACGTTCAGCGTGAACCTCATCCAATTGCAACTCCAGTCTTTTTTCACGGCCTGCCATGCGCTTATCAGCCGCATGCGCCACCGCTGATTTTGGAAAGTAATCCGTCGCATTGGCTTCAAACCCAGCAGTGCAAATCAGTTGGTCATCCAGCGTGTACACCCAAACTTGTGAACCATCGTGTATGTCAAACGCCACTTTCACGCGGTCACGGTGGAATTCTTCCAACTCTTTAGCGTAATACGTGTTGGCAAACAAACTCACCTCACAACGCTGCACCGTGCGCTCAACCTGTGGCCTGAACAAATACGCCGCTTCTGCCTCATTAACCGCCATCGCCTCAAAACCCTCACCAAGCTTTTTGTCCCACACTTGGTTGGGCGAAAAACCTTTTAAAGTGCGGTGTGGCTTGTTGTTGTATTTATCCATGCCATCTTTAAGGTATTGGACAAACACATCCCACGGCATCAACGGCGTTTTAACGGTTTCACCCTTGGCACCATTCGCCGCCGTCTTAACCGCTTTGCGGGTGGTTTTGTACGCCAGCAGCTTGGCTTGCCTGTCCATCTTTGCCCCAATAAACGTAGGCATTTTCTGTGCTAACTTAATCAGGTTCTTGTGCGAAGCCTCAATCACACCGCGTGCCTGCGAGTTGTATGCAATGGAGTTTTCCATCGTCACACCCAAGCGTCCCATCAAACCCACTGACTTATCCGTCATCATGGCGTTCACATAGCCCGATCCGTTATCCACGTAAAAAATTGCAGGCAAGCCGTGTGTAACTACGCCGTGCCGTATCGCATCCAGCACCGCAAAACCGCTTTCAGCCAACGAAACAGACCAGCCAACTACTTTGCGGGTTGCCACATCTACAATCGCCGTCACCTCAGGGCGCATCGGGCGCTTGTGCATTGGGTGTGCCACCTCTGCATCAAACTTGTGCCCGTCAGCCGTCCAAACCTCGTTAGGCATCAAGTGGTTAGAACGGCGGCGTTTAAAGCCTTTGATGTTGCGCAAATCATGCGAACCCATACGCCCAACTTCACGGCTCACGTTGCCCATCTTGTCCAAAAAGCGGCGGCACTGGTGCACACTCGGTAACTGCAAACCGTTTTGCAAAAGTTTTTGCACTGCGTCACTCTCAATAAACGATTCATAAGCCGTCGCCACGCTGGGTTTTTGCGGCTGTTGGTAAAAATACAAAAACGCATCAGCCCACACAGGTATATCCACCAATGCTTTACAGCCCGCAGGTGCCAGCGATTCACCATCCAATACCGCAGCACGCCAGCCTTTAATGGTACGAATTGACGGGTATAAATCGCCTTTACCACCACGGTTATCACGCCCCAAGCGCAAAGCCATTTCAAGCTGCGGTTCTAAACCGCCAGCCTTAGCAGCCGTTAAAATACTGGTCATGGCCGCCTCACGTGACACATTGGCTTTTTCTACCAAGCGGTCAATGGCCAACAGCACCGCACGCCGCGCACCCTCAACCTGTGCCTGTTGCCCCGTTAAATGCACAGGTGTTTCGTTAACGGCGGCGGGCAGATTTGACGCAGGAACGACAACCGCTCCCATCACGCTCTCAACCAGTTTGGCTTTAATGGCATTGGCAACATAAGCAGGCGGCGTGTACTCGCGGCGTTTACCGCCACGGCCAGTAACCTCAACAAACGCCCATTTTTCGCGGTCAGCCAGCGCACGCATATTATTTGCAGCCGTTGGCAACCCCTCCAGCCCCATATCCGCCAAGGCTTTTGCGCTGTAAGTATTTTTCTGTTGTAATACAGTTTTCATTTTTTACCCAATAACCAAGCCATGACAAACAAACCCATTCAAACCAACTCAAAATTACAACAACGCATCGACGTTTTAGAGACCAAACTATCAACAATCAAACGCCAACAAGTCATATCCAATCTAATCACGTCGTGGCTCTACGCCCATTTACAAACAACGGGGTTTTTCGCAAACGACGAATACCATTCATTTTTATGCCGTCTTGGTAACGAACTTGAGCATGAAAGCGGCCAAGACCACACGGTTGAGTTTGAGCACGTAGACTACTTTCGCGGTGAAATAAATCGCCTAATAAAGAGGGAGACCCAAGGTCATGCGAAAAATCCGCACAACACATAATGAAACCATCCAAACCAAACACATGCACCGTGTCAGAATCCGCATACCCCTTAACCAGCACCACCTGACGGTGAAACGGCTCCAAAAAACGGCTAAAGTAATAACGACTACCCAACAAAACCATGCCGCGTCGCACCCAGCAACGCACAGAACCCTCGACAAAAGCCCGATTTTGCTTATACGACCGATTGTTATTGTCCCAATCAATGCACATCACTCATTCCCCTTAAATAAATCCAACTCAGGGCAATCCGCCCGAGACACATTAGCCCGGTGCCCCGCCAACTCAACCAACGTCGCCGTCAACGCCGCCACAGTCTCATCAGCCCCCACCACGCCAGCATAAAAGTCAATCAACAATGCAGTCGCAGCAGCAAAGTTACTTTGAAGCTGATTAATATCACTGGCCGTCGCTTTTTTAGCACGGGGCATATCAATCACCAACTTACCCGCTGACAATCCCACCCAATCACTCACAAACGTACACCCACACGCATGCTCAAACGGGCGGATCAAACTCACAGGCATTTTTCCGCTTTCCAACCATTTGTATAACGTCCAATGGCTGGGTAGCCCCATCAACTCAGCCACCTGCTGCACACTTCTGTTTCGTTGGTCTCGCGCAAACTCCAAACAAAGCTCAAAAGCATTGAGCAA
>CALMCL010000084.1 GCA_937862905.1 uncultured Burkholderiaceae bacterium
GGTGTTTGTTGGGGCAAAATGCTGAATAAGCCTGGGACTTGTATGAGTCCGCCTCCACCAACGGCTGAGTCAATCAGGCCGGCTGAAAAGGCCAGAGGTAAAAGCAGGATGAGTTCAGGGGTGATGTAATCCATGGGGTTCTTTTTCTTTTATAATGTGGAAAATCCGCGATGTATAATGTCCAGATGGTTTGCTGAACTGCTTATTTTACTGTTTAATAGTAATTGAGCGTATAGCCGGGCTTTGTGTGCTGGCAAGTCTGCTGAAAAAGCCGCCCCAAGTGATTTTAATGACTGCCCTCCTCCGATGTAACCATAAACTGGAGCGCACTCTCCCAATGGTGAGCGTGATGAAATGATGATGGCTGTTCCTTTTGATATGGCTTGCTTGATGCCTTCGTATAAGATCAAATTGACGCTGCTCGCACCAACGGCTTGGATGACCACTGCTTGTGCGCCAGCCTCAATGCTGGCGTTCAGGAGGGTTGAGTCGGCTCCAGCGTACATTTGTACGATATCGACTCGAGGGGGCTCAAATGTTTCACGTGGAACATCAATGGTTTTTGTTAGGCGAGCGGCAGGTTGTGTGTACTGAATGGGGTCTCGTGAAGGGACGTGAGAAATTTTACCAAGTGCGGTATATTGTGGCGAGCAAAAAGTTTGCAGGCTGCTGGTGTCCATTTTTTTCACATAACGTGCGCTGTGAATTTCGTCGTTCATAACGACCATGACCCCTCGCCCTTTCGAGTTGCTGTTTGCGGCCACTTGAGCTGCTGCAAGGAGATTGGCCATCCCGTCGGCCGAAGGCTGGTCATTGCTGCGCATTGCACCGGTGATGATGACGGGGTTGTTTTTTAGTTGCGCCTCATTGAGTGAGGCGTCGAGGAAAAAAGCGGTTTCTTCCATGGTGTCTGTACCATGAACAATGACAACCCCTTCAATTTCATTTTTTGAGAAAATAGAGATGATTTCTTTTCTTAACGACTGCATTAACTCTGGGGTCATTTGTGCAGACGGTTGATTTGAGAATTGTTGGGTGCTGGTCTCTCCGACATGTTGCAGTGCTGGAATGGATTTGAGCAGTTCATCGCCTGTGACCGCAGGGATAAGTAGGCCTTGATCATTGGTTTGCATGGCAATTGTGCCGCCAGTGAATATAATGTGTATTTTTTTCATAATATGGATGATTGTGTGATGGTTTGAATGTGTTTCACGCTATTGTAGCTGAGAGACTGCATGGCGTGTTTGAATGTCACAATGCAAAAAAGAGCGGAAATCCGCTCTTGATGTGTTTTTTATTGCATGCAAAGCAAATAAAAACGAAGAAAGCAAAAAATGAGTCTGCTTTAAATGAATTGGCTGTATTTAAACCGGCTGGCTGAAAATGACACTGCGCATGCTCAACGAGCTTGTGATGTCGGTGTTGAATTGCAATGTATCATCTTTGTCTTCTCTCAGCCCTAAAGTGTACAGCAACGGGTAGTAGTGCTCAGCGCTGTTGATCGAGAGCTGTGCGGCTGAACCGAACTGGTCAAAGTTAATCAAGGCCTCATCATCACGCGACTCAATTTTTTCTTTTGAAATCTCATCAAAGTTCAATGCCCAATCGTACTGATGGCCATCAAAACGAAGTGTACGCAAGTTGTGCACAATGTTGCCGCTGCTGACAATCAAGACCCCTTTGCGTCGCAAAAATCTGAGGGCCTGACCAAGTTGGTAGTGGTACATCGGTTCCCTGTTCATGGCGATGGACAATTGGAAAACAGGTACATCGGCATCGGGAAACATGGGTTTGATCACGCACCATGTCCCATGATCCAAGCCATACGCGTTGTTCAGTTCAAGATGAAAATCGGTTGGCATCAGCTCATCTGCAATCGCATGAGCCATCTCTGGCGCACCTTTGGCTGGGTAGTCCATTTGATACATTTCAGCGGGGAAATTGTAAAAATCATAAATTGTTTTGGGCGCTTCAGTGCTTGCAATTTGCGTTTGCTCGCGGGTTGTCCAGTGCGCAGAAACACACAAAATGGCTTGTGGTTTACCCAATGATGCGCCTAAATCTCGCCAACTGTCGTGATATGGGTTGTTGGGCAATACGTTCATTGGTGTGCCGTGTCCGATGAACATCACGGGCATAACGGGGCTGTTGGCCAAGCCGCTGAGTTGTTTGAATAAATGATTGATGGTCATGGTGCTCTCTTGGTGGTCTTTGCCATGTGTTTCTCAAAGTAACAAACGCACATGACTTGTTGTGAGGGAATGGAGTTAATATAACATTGGCTTTTTATGTGAACAAGGCGGGTTTTAAAAATGACTTTTTCGATTTTGGAAGGTGAGTTTTGATTTCACTGACAAGTAACATCTTGAATTGTGAATGAAGTGTGTCAAATTGCAATTGAATGTCGCTTAACCATTTATTTATTATGGTTTTACGATTACAATATCACTATTCATTGATTAGCTCGGCGTTCACGCCACAAGCCACAGGAACTTAAAATGACACAATCAACACCGTCCAATCACACCATTCATGATGAGACCGAACAACTGGATTCAAAAAGCGCATTGGGCATTGCAGGCGTGGCCATGGGTTTAGCGACAGCACCGCTGGTGTTGTTGTACTTGTTGGCTCAAGCCATCAACCCATCAACCAGCACAACGGGTGAAAACATGACATCGGCCGCAATTGCAGAGCGTCTGCGCCCTGTCGCTGGTTTTGAGTTGATTCCTGCCGTTAAAGGCCCTCAAACGGGTCAACAGGTGTTTGAGGGGCTGTGCACAAGCTGCCATACAGCTGGAACCAATGGCGCACCCAAGGTGGGTTCTGGAGGGGATTGGGCGCCTCGAATTGGTAAAGGGTACGAAACTTTGTTTCAACATGCCATCCAGGGCTTTAATCAAATGCCCGCTCGCGGCGGCAATCCAAAGTTGTCTGATTTAGAAATTGGTCGAGCGATTGTTTACATGACGGGTAAATCGGGTGGCAATTTCCCTGAACCTGTTGATCCTGCTGCGGGCGACGCCAAGGCCGCCGAAGCTGTTAAAAAATAATTGAAATGGGTTGGTTCAACCAACACAGGCTTTGATGATGAAAAAACACTTATTACTTTTGTTATGTTGTTTTTTCAACAGCAAGCCAATTGAGTAAGTAATTTCCGCATAAAGCACTTGCTTTTTCTATAGTGATGCTTTACATTGTGGTTAGGCGCAAGTCTCCCCCGCTTTTCCTCCCTAAGCGGGGTGGTCAGAAATGACGTTAAGCCCCAAGTTTTAATACTTGGGGTTTTTTTTATGCCGCCATTGTTGTGATGTGCACATCCAGTTAAAGTCCGCCTCAATTTTTGGGCGGATTTTTTGTTGTTTTTTTGCCATTCTGTGTGGAATGCTGATGTTGCCACATAAACGAGATTGACGAATTTAAAATTAGTCAGTTAAACTGACGATTGTTAAAAATGATTAAAAATCATTTCACCTTGAGTAACGTAATGAACACCAAAACCGATTCACATGAATGCCCTTTTTTGAGCATCCCAAACGACATGAAACCGATCATCGCCTTGATTCATCGAGCAGAGCATGACTGTCTTGTCTTGTTTAATGCACGCTTGGAACGCATTGGCCTGACCTCGAAGAGTTTTTTAATTTTGGGAGCCTCTTATAACAACACATCTTTTTCTCAAAAAGACATTGCGGAGGCTTTTTTTATTGACCGCACAACCATGGTCAATTTGATTGATGAGTTGGAATCTCGCGGTTTGGTTGAGCGCGTCCGTCATTCCGAAGATCGTCGACAGTATCGCATCATCTTGACTGCAGAAGGTGAGCTGTTGTTTAAACAGGCGCGCGAGATTGCCTATCAAGTTGAAGACGAGTACTTGGGGGTGTTGTCCGATAAGCAAAAAGAAGATTTGAGGGCTTCATTGTTGTTGGTGCTCAATGATCAAAATGAGAAAAAGAATGCATCTAAGTGCGGCGAGGCACCGGAATGTTGGACAGAGGTAAAAACCAAAGTCAAAAACATCAAAGCAAAAGTAAAAAAAGCAGTAACACGTGTCGGTTTGAAGGCACCAAAATAAAAAAACAGACGTGTGGTCGGTTGAAGCGTCATGGCGGGCTTTGCCCATAATTTAATTGAGTTCAATATGAAAAAAACATCCGTACGGTTGATGACGCGCGTCAGTCAGGGCGCGTTTATGGTGGCATTGGCGGCTTTGGGAGCGGGTTGTGCCTCTGTCACGGGGCATCATGAGCCTTTGGCTCAGGTGTCGTTGTCTGATGTGAAGTTGCCCGAAGCGAGCGCACAAGCGCGTGCCAATTGGCCCAAAAATGGTTGGTGGCGTCAATACCGCGATGAGCAGCTGAATGCTCTGATCGAGCAAGCGTTTGCAGGTTCGCCCAATTTAGAGGTGCTTGCAAGTCGTGTTGAAAGTGCTAAAGTCACAGCCGATGGCGTGAAAAAATTGTCCTATCCTTCGGGTGGCATTCGTTTGGCACCAACGGCGCAAACGTATTCAGAAAACTACATTTATCCCGCTTCATTGTGGGATGGTTGGAAAGATTCAGGCTTGGTCAGTGCTGCCATATCCTGGGATTTGGATTTGTGGGGGCGCCATCGCATGCAATACCGTGCGGCCTTGGGTCAGGCGGCTGCGGCTGAATTGGAATATGAAGCGGCTCGTCAAGCCATTGCAGCGAACATCGTGGGTCTACATGGTCAGTTGGGTGCTTTGGATGCGCGTTTGGGTTTGTTGGATGCACAAATCAAATTACAAAATACCAATAAGCAGCGTTGGACAGAGCGCGAACGCGCGGGCTTGCAGCCTGTGCAAACCAGCATTCAAGTGGATGGTGTGATCGCTCAATTGGAACAACTGCGTGGCACGTTCATGGCTCAACGCGACATTTCGACCGCACAATTGGCGGCTTTGATTGGTAAAACCCCTGCGCAAATGCCGCGCATCAATGCACCCGTCCGTTGGACGGCGCTGAGTTTGCCCAATGAGTTGCCTGCCAATATCTTGGGTGCACGACCCGACATTGCTGCGGCTCAGCATTACATCATTGCTGCGACGGAGAATGTCAAAGCGGTGCGCACAGAGTTTTACCCCAACATCAATTTGAATGTGTCGGCCGGTTTTCAAGCGATCGGTTTGGATAAGTTGTTTAAAGCAGGCAGCAGCTTTCAAGCCGTTGAACCTGCCTTTACCCTGCCTATTTTCAGCGGGGCGGGCTTGAATGCCAAATTGCGCAGTCAGCAAGCCGCTTTGGATTCCGCTGTGGCACAGTACAATCAAACCGTTTATCAAGCGGTGGCCGATGCTGGTCAACAATTGGCCAACTATCGCAACAGCTCTGTGCAAATTACGCAACAGCAGCGCCTGTTGGTGAATACAGAGCGCTTGGCGGGCTTGGTGCAATCGCGCTATGCACAAGGCATTTCTGCACAAATGGACAGTTTGATCAGCCAAGTGAATTTGCTCAGTGCAAAAGATGCTTTGGTGGCGGATTATGCTGTCCGCCGTGCACAGGAAGCAAAACTTGCGGTCAGCCTTGGTACTGGATTTGATGATGTGAGGCAGCAACAGTAATCAATATAAATAATCAAACCCAGTGAATGCCATCATCAACCATGCTTTCACTGGGTGAAACGGTCAAAACAAAGTCCAAAACAAAGTCTATAAGGAAAATCATGTCAACTGAACACAACAATGCCCCTGCCGAAGTTAAGCCACCTGTCACAACGGCGGCCGCTCAGCCCGACAACACGAGTAACGAGAAAAAACGCAAAGGCAAAATGTTGCTGGTTGGCGGTGCTTTCCTGTTGGCGGGTTTGGGTTGGGCGGCCTACTACATGACCACTTTGCGTTATGAAGAGGAAACCGACAATGCGTATGTGAATGGCAGCATTGTGGCCATCAATGCACAAACAGCAGGTACGGTTGAAGCGATTTTGGCTGAAGAAAACCAAGAGGTGAAAGCTGGTCAACCGCTGGTCAAACTCAACCCCGTCGATGCGCAAGTGGCTTTGTCACAAGCGCGTGCGCAACTGGCACAGGCGGTTCGTCAAATTCAACAAAGCTTCAGTGGGGCGAATGTGTCAGATGCGCAATTTTTCCAAGCCCGTGTGGCGGTGAAAACAGCACAAGATGCAGTCGCTCGCCGTGCCCCATTGGTTAAAACGGGTGCCGTCAGCAAAGAAGAATTTTCACAAGCCCAGGACACCCTCGCCCGTGCGCAAGCGGCTTTGGGTGTGGCGCAAGCACAACGCAACAGCGCCGTGGCTCAAATCGCAGGTACGAATGTGAGCAATCACCCTGCTGTTGAAGCAGCAAAAGCGGCATTCCGCTCGGCCTATATCAACAATAAACGTTTGGCTGTGGTGGCTCCCATGGATGGCATTGTCGCCAAACGCTTTGTCCAAGTCGGTCAGCACATCACCCAAGGCGTGCCCTTGATGAACATTGTCGCCGCCAATCAAGTGTGGGTCGATGCCAACTTTAAAGAAACCCAATTGGCCAATTTACGCGTCGGTCAGCCTGTTGAGCTCAAAGCCGACATGTATGGCAGCAACGTGAAATATGAGGGCAAAGTTCAAGGCATTGCGATTGGCACCGGTTCGGCTTTCTCCGTGATTCCTGCGCAAAATGCCACGGGCAACTGGATCAAAATCGTTCAACGTGTTCCTGTGCGCATTGTCTTGAATGAAGATCAGTTGAAAAAATCCCCTTTGCGTGTGGGCATGTCAATGACCGCTCAAGTCAATACCCACAGCCGTGATGGCGTGGTATTGGGTTCGGTCACGGGCAGTGAAGTGCCCGCTAATTTGCAAACCACGGTGTACACACAAGATGAATCGGATGCGGATGCAGAAGCACAAAAAATCGTTCAAAGCAATTTGCATTAAGTTTTTGCCGCATTGCCCATTCGCTTCATCCTTAAATGTCCGAAAAGCAGAGGTTTGCTTTTCGGAATCGCCATAGAAAGACCTTTATGACCTCTGCGCAAACCGCAGGCACATTGGATGCGTCTAACAGCGCACCCATTGCCGCAGAGCCCGTGACTTTACCACCGTTGCAAGGCACAGCGCTTGCCATGCTCACGGTGGCAACCGCGCTCGCCACTTTCATGGAGGTGCTTGACACCACCATCGCCAACGTTGCTGTACCAACCATTTCAGGCTCAATGGGTGTGTCGGCGAATGAAGGCACATCAATCATCAGTTCGTATTCACTGGCCGCCGCAATTGCGGTGCCGCTCACCGGTTGGTTGTCGCGCCGTGTGGGTGAAGTGCGTTTATTGATCTTGTCGGTGTTGCTGTTCACTTTGTTTTCAGTGTTGTGTGGTTTTGCCACCAATTACAACATGTTGGTGTTTTTCCGCTTGATGCAAGGCTTGGTGTCGGGACCGATGGTACCGCTTGGGCAATCCATCATGATGAACAGTTACCCGCCGCATAAGCGAGGCATGGCCATGGCCTTTTGGGCAATGACGGTGGTGATTGCTCCGGTTGTGGGCCCAGTCATGGGTGGCTACATCACGGAAAACTTCTCATGGCCTTGGATTTTTTACATCAATGTGCCGATTGGCATCTTCTGCGCGTACAGCATCAAGACCTTGCTCAAGGGGCGTGACACACCGACTTCCTCGGATCCGATTGATGTCATTGGTTTGGTGTTTCTGGTCTTGGGTGTGGGTTCTTTACAATACATGCTTGAGCATGCAAATGACTTGGGTTGGTTTCAATCGAAAGAAGTCGTGACTTTGACGGTGATGGCGGTCGTTGGCTTGACCTTTTTGGCGATTTGGGAGTGGTATGACAAGCACCCCGTGGTTGATTTAAAGTTGATCAAAAACCGAAATTTCACCGTGGGCACCATTCTGCAAACGGTGGGTTTCACGATCTTCTTTGGCAACATGGTGGTCATGCCGTTGTGGTTACAAACAGTGCTGGGTTATGATTCTTTTCACTCAGGTTTGGCGGTTGCACCAGTGGCGATGTTTTCGATTTTCTTCTCGCCTGTGATTGGCATGAACATGCACAAGGTGGATTTGCGTTGGTTGGTCTTGACTGGTTTTGGTCTGTTCGCTTTCGGGGCATGGTACAGCAGTTTACTCAGCCCTCAGTCCACCATTGGTGAAATCATGTGGGGGCGCTTCTTGTTTGGTTTGGGCATCCCGTTCTTTTTCATTCCTTTGTCTGGCATTGTCATGCAGGGCATGGAGGGTGAGGAGCTCACGGCGGCCGCTGGATTTTCCAACTTTTTGCGCACATTGGGTGGCGCCATCGGTACGGCGGTGTTTGTGACGGTGTGGTCGCGGCGCACCAGTTTTCACCATGCTCGCTTGACCGAAGACATGTACCCAGGCAATCCAATGTATGATCAGTTCATGAACCAATTGGCCAGTTCAGGCATGACCGACAGTGCCCGTTACAGCACCCTCAATGGCATGATATCGGGACAGGCCGCAAGCATGGCCACTTTGGATATTTTGTATTTGTCTGCGGGTTTGTTTGTGATGTTGATGTTTTGTGTGTTCTTCGCCAAACCTGTTAAAGGCGCGGTGGCGACGGGTGGGCATTAAAGCAGCTGCCATTTAAAGATAAACGGGAAAAGTAGAGGTCTGCTTTTCCCGTTTTAGCATGAATTTCCCGCTACCCGTCATTCCCGCGCAGGCGGGAGTCCAGTGAGTGAAACATCCAATGAACTCAGGACATAAAAAGAAAGGGGCAAAACCACTCATTTTGCCCCTTTACTTGCTTATCCCAATCTCATCAATTGGCGCATTTGAATCACTTCATGTGCTTATCAAAAAACGCAATGATCTTTTCAGGGTACCGCCCAAAGTAGTTGTAACCATCTTTGAAGCGACGCGTGGTGTGTTCAATCCACAGCAACTCTTTATCTGTACTGCCGAGTAAGTCAAAGGTCTTTTGCCCATCCTCAGGGTTGCGCGTCCACGCGTCTTCAAGCACTTGCACCATCAGCACAGGCATGGTGACGCGGGCAGCCCACAGTTGCGGGGTCATTTCGGCGGCGACGAATGCGCCCATTTTGAGCAATTCGAGGTCAATCAATTCTTGGTACTGCTGCACGCCTTGAATTTCAGAAAACGCATCGAAAATCGCGGCCATCGACACCACCATTGGGCTGCACATACAGGCGACGTTGGCAAACAACTCGGGCTGTTGGTAAATCGCGTGGTATTGTGAGTTACCGCCCATGCATTGGCTGTACAGGCCGACTTTCATTTTTGACAATGTGGGGTGGTTGTCGACGTATTTTTTGACGCCGACGCAGTCGCGCCATTCCCAGTTACCGATGCCGCTCAGGCCGTTGTTCGCCGCGCCGCTGTTGCCGTGGTTGCGGATGTCATAGGTCAAGACGTTGTAACCCGCGTCGGTGAGGTGCTTGTATTGAATCACAAAGTCAATTTCCACCGCGTCAAAGCCGCTCCACGGTTCGCCAAACTGCCCCGGAAAACCCGCGCGACACATCGGCAAAGCGTGGTTGAAGATGACCAGTTTATTGCTCTCACCGCCTTTGGCGGGAATGTACCATGCTTCGAGCTGCGTGCCGTCGTCGGATGGAATGACCAAGTTTTGCCAGTCGGTCATGCCGTAGTCATCGGGCGTTTTAAAGATAAAGCTGCGCAGCGGGCGCACGATGTTGGTGAGGCCTTTGACTTTTTGGTGGTCTTCGGGGGAAATGGTTTTGAGTTGTTCGAGTGCTTTGTCCATCCGTTCTTTGGGCATTCTGCTCATGATGAAACTCCTTTTTGTATGAAATAAGTTGCTCTTTGGCAACGGTTTGATGTCTGAAAAGGCGCACTGCGCGTCGCCTTTCTATGGATGTTGTAATCACAGATCAATCGTTTTACATGCCTAAAATGGTCAATTAAATGCAATATGTCGTCAAGTGCTTTTAATTTCACACCTAAAAATGCTATTCTGCTTTAAACAACAAATGAACGGCACATCATGAATCCCATCACCCGCGAACACCTGCAACACGTCACCGAACAGTTGTATCAACAACAAGCACCAGAGCTGCAGGCGCGCATGGATGAAGGCATCCGCACGACGACCGTGCCCAATGTGCGCGTGTTTTATTACACGCACAACCTGCATAATGAATCCGTGCTGTACGAGCCCAGTCTGGTATTGCTGTTCTCAGGTCGCAAGCACGGTCGCTTGGGGCCGCATGTGTTCAATTACGACGCGGCGCAAGGGCTGCTGCTCACGGCCAGCTACCCGATTGAGTATGACAGCGAAGCGTCCACGACCGAGCCTTTGGTCGGGGTGCAGATTTATTTGAAACACGCGGATGTAGCACAATTGCTGCGTGAAGTGGTGGCCTTGACGCCCCACGCGCCTCGACCAGAACCCATCAAAGCCAATGCACTGGGCATTGAATCGATTGCGGTTGATGATGCGCTGCGCGTACAAGTGTGGCACTTACTGCAAACCTTGCTTGATCCCGTGGCAACCGCTTTGTTTGGGCAAGCACGTCTAAACGCTGTGACCTACGCCCTACTCACAGGCGCGGGCGCGCGGTTGCTGTATGATTGGGGCACGCAAGAAGGTGCGCTGGCGCAGTTTCATCGAGCGGTCGATTACATTGAGCAACATTACAACCAAGACCTGCGCCTTGATGCGCTGGCCAAGCATGTGGGCATGAGTGTCTCGTCATTGCATCGTGCCTTCAAGCGCCACACCGCCGATTCACCGCTACAATATGCCAAAAAAATTCGCCTGAACAGGGCGCACAGCTTACTGGTGCAAGGGCACAACGTGCAAAGTGCTGCCATGCAAGTTGGCTACGAAAGCACGTCGCAATTCAGCCGCGAGTACACGCGGTATTTCAAACGCAACCCAAAAATGAGCAAACGCGATGTTTGATGGTTTTATCAATGTAGGGGCGGTTCACGAGCCGCCTTCGTTATGCCTAATAATTTCGCCTAATCGATGAGCTGATTCTCATGCAACAACACGCCGATTTCGGTGCTGTTCAAAGCCTTTTTCTGGGATTTTCGCCTCGTTAAATGCCCGCCAGACACCTGTTGTTGCCTAAGATGGTGGTGCGTTCGCCAGACATTTGCGCGTCACGAATCAAAAATGCCGCACCCGCCAACGAAACCAGCCCTGAACCGATGAGTCATGCGCATTTACCCTCGACCGTTTTGGGTTTACGCGAATGCTTCGTAATTGCCACTGCTGAAATACATACCATCCCCCTGCTTTTATGAATGAACCTTTAAAAAGGAGCGATCGTTATTTCCCTGTCTGTGTCATTCTGCGTCCAAAAGGAGCGCTTTCCTTTGGATGCTTTTGAGCCATTTCTTTAACATGTAAAAGCAGTGTTCAGACACAATAAAAGCACGGTAAAATGCAGCAGACAAGGGCGCAGCCCAATTGAGCACAAGGAGCCACATGAAACCCGCACACATCATCCGTTTTGAGAAATTATTGGCCAAAGGTCGATTAAGTTACGTGTTGGGCACTGCCCTGCTGGTGGCTGCTTTGATTACATTCATTCAATATGTGGCAGGACAGGCACTGACATGGGAAGGCATTGCTTTGTATGCCTTTGTGGGGGCGGTGATTGCGCAAGTGGATTGGTTGGTCTTGGCTCGGCGTTACAATCATTTTACCAATCCACCAGACATCAATCGTAAAAAATAAGAACTGATGCGAGAGTCATGTGAAAATTGAAGCATAATGAAAACGTTAAAATGAGCTGTCGCAGGCATTTTTTCAAACAATACCCAACGATTTTTCACATAGGAGCATCAATATGGCCAAATACGTTTTTGTTTACCACGGTGGCAGTGTTCAGCCGAGCAGTCCAGAGGAAGGTCTGGCGATCATGCAAGCATGGGTGCAATGGTTTGCCAGCATGGGCGATGCGGTGATTGATGGTGGGCACCCTGTCGGCTTGTCGTCTACAGTGAACAGTGATGGTTCTCTCAGTGCGGGTGGCGGCAGCAATCCTGCGAGCGGCTACAGTTTGATTGAGGCGACGAGCTTGGAGGATGCGCATCAAAAAGCCAAAGGCAGCCCACATTTAAAAGCAGGTGGTACCATTGAAATTGCCGAGGCGATCGACATGAGCAAGCCTTAACAAGAAACCTTAATAAAAATGCGCGGACACAGTCCGCGCATTTTTTATGGTGTTGCCTTGATTGCCATGCTTGTATGGGCGTTAAACGGGGTACTTGCCTGTCCGTGCCATTTCTTGCAAGCGCGCAATGCGTTCTTCGGTTGCTGGGTGGGTGGAGAACATCTTGGAGATGCCGCCGCCGAACAAGGGGTTGATGATCATCATTTGTGCCGTCGCAGGGTGATGCTCTGCCGCAGAAAAAGGAATGCCTTGCGCGTATTTTTGAATTTTGTCCAAAGCCGAAGCCAAGGCCAAAGGTTCGCCTGCAATTTCTGCGCCGCCACGGTCGGCTTCAAATTCGCGTGCGCGTGAAATGGCCATTTGAATCAAACTTGCTGCCAGCGGGGCAAGAAACATCATGGCCATGGTGGCGAAAATATTCGAGCCCCCTTCTTCATCGTCGCTGTTGCGCCCACCGAAAAACAAGGCCATATTGGCCAAAGAGGCAATGGCACCGGCCATCGTCGCGGCGATGGTTGAAGTCAAAATATCACGGTGCTTCACGTGTGCCAGCTCGTGCGCCATGACGCCGCGCAGCTCACGAGGCGATAACGCGCGCAAAATGCCTGTGGTGGCGGCCACTGCGGCGTGTGATGGGCTGCGACCTGTGGCGAAAGCATTGGGTGCATCTTCGTTGATGAGGTACACCTTGGGCATTGGGATGTCGGCGCGCACCGACAACTCTTTGACCATGTTGTAAAACTCAGGCGCTGTTTGCGCATCGACTTCCTGCGCGTTGTACATTTTCAAGACCATTTTGTCTGAAAACCAGTACGAAAAAAAATTCATTGCCAATGACATGACAACGGCGAAAATCATGCCGCTTTGACCGCCAATCATTTGTCCAATCACAACAAACAACGCGGTGATCGCCGCCATCAGCATGAAGGTTTTGGTCATATTCCACATGGTGTGTTTCCTCTAAAGTGTGAAAAAAAATGTTGCTGGACATTAATGTGGCACATGGCGTTTGGTTGACGCAAGAACCACACGGCTGCTACATGCTTGTCTCATGCTTGTTACAAGGTTATCACAAAAACCGCATGCCCGCAGACACAGCAAAGCCATCAATGAACTGTGCAACGGGCAAACGCTTGGCTCCCGCCTTTTGTGCTTGAGTGATGCGCAGCACGCCTTGACCACAGGCGATGTCAATGCCGTGTTTATCAACCCCCAGCACCGTGCCTGCTGCGTGTGGGTGCACATTGTTGTGCACGACTTGCGCGGCCCAAATTTTGAACGATGTGTTGTCATCGACTTTGGCCACGCAGCCTGGCGCGGGATCGAAAGCACGGATCTTACGTTCTAATGTGGTGGCGTTGTCTTGCCAATTCAAGTGCGACTCGGATTTGTCAATTTTGCTGGCATAACTCACCCCGTCGATCGGCTGAACAATGCCCACAGGAGCGGTGTTGCTGCGCAGGGCCTTTAAGTACTCCACCACCATGCGTGCGCCCATGGCGGCCAATTCATCGTGCAGCAGCGCCGTGGTGTGTTGTGGTGTGATGGACAGTGACTCAATTGCCAGCATGTCGCCCGTGTCCAAACCCGCATCCATCTGCATCAAAGTGATGCCCGTCGATGCATCGCCCGCTTCAATCGCGCGGTGAATCGGCGCCGCACCACGCCAGCGAGGCAACAAAGAGGCGTGAATGTTGATGCAACCATGTGTGGGGGTTTCAAGCACGTCGGTCGGCAAAATCAAACCATAGGCTGCAACCACCATCACATCGGCGTTGGCTGTTTTTAGAGCCTCACGCGCAGTGGCCGCTTCAAGGGGGTATTTGCCATCCAGCTTGAGCGACGTGGGTTGAGCGGCGGTGATGTGGTGTGCCAAGGCCACTTGCTTGACGGGGCTCGGGGTGAGCTTCATGCCACGGCCGCTGGGGCGATCAGGTTGGGTCAGTACCAAGGGCACATTGAAGCCTGCGTCAAGTATGGCTTGTAGCGCTTGAGCGGCGAACACAGGTGTGCCTGCGAAAACGATGTTCATGGGGTTTCCAAAAAGTAAAACCCTGCGCATGCGCAGGGCGATTGTTCAATTGTCGCGTTCTTGCTTTTTAAGCTTCGCTTTTAAACGGTTTTGCTTCAGCTTGGATAAATGCTGCACAAACACTTTACCGTTCAAGTGGTCGATTTCATGTTGCAAACACACCGCAAGCAGCTCGTCGCAGTCGATTTCAAAAGCCTCGCCATCTAAATTCAAGGCGCGAACACGCACGCGGTCTGGGCGGGTCACAATGTCGTACACTTCCGGGACAGACAAGCAGCCCTCTTCCCATTCTTTCTTCTCAAGGCTTTGAGCTATGATTTCGGGGTTGATGAAGATTTGCAGCTGGTCGCGTGTTTCGCTGGTGTCCACCACCACAATGCGTTCGTGTATGTCCACTTGAGTGGCGGCAAGGCCGACGCCATTGGCTTCGTACATGGTTTCGCCCATGTCCGCAGCGATTTGGCGGATGCGCTCATCAACGGCGGTGACGGGTTTTGCAATTTTGTGCAGGCGTGGGTCGGGAAATTTTAAAATTGACAAAATCGTCATAATTTTTTACTCGGGTTATGCATTTGGACTATCATGCCATATCAAATCACAGCCAGACCGCAGACATGAGCACACGTTATATTCGACATTTTACCACAGCCCTGCGCATCAGCGCGGCCACCTTTCTGTTGAGTCATGCACCCGTATGGGCGCAAACCGCAGATTTGCCGCACGCTGCGTGTGCTTCTTCGTACGGCTTAAACACCTTGCCGAGCCCGCATGAAATGGGTGGATTGCCGTGGTGGTTTTTATCGAATGAATCGGGTGACTCGAAAAATGATTTTTTCTCTGCGACTTTACCCATTCTGGCTGCGGATCAGCACGTGTTGTGGGGTGTTGATTCGCGAATTTTGACGCAAATGAAATCCCCTTCAAACGCACCGTCGGTTGATCCTGAGGCTGCTTTTTACATTGTGCGAGAGCACCTCATTAAACCCAATCCTTATAGGGGTGCGATCGGTCGACGCATTGAAGTGATTGGCACGGCTCGGGTGGGGGCAGGCCCAACCGCCGTGCTGAACGGTGTTTCCACTGTGCCTTTGGTCATTCGCACGGCGCGAGATGAGGTGGATTTGAGCGATCGCTTGTTGCCTTTGAGTTGTGTGACGGTGGATTCGGCATCGCCCCTTCCTTCTCCCTCTTCTGTGCCTTTAGACCCAACAAAAGCCGCAAAAATTAAGTTGCTTTTGAACAACGCCCACGTCGGTGCAGGCAAGGCGGTGGCCTTAATCGATCAAGGTCACAATCAAGGGGTGGCTGTCGGTCAAGTTTGGCAATTGGTGGATGAGTTGCCAAATCAGCCGGCCAGTGCACAAGCGTTTGGTCGCGTGCGGGTGGTGCAGGTGTTCGAGCATTCCAGTGTGGTGTATGTTGATCGTACAGTGCATGAGGTTGAGGTGGGCTCCATTTTGCGCTTTTTGCCCGTAGAAAAAACGTTGCAGGGGGCTGTGAAGGCGGCGCAGCCATGATGAAAATTACGGAAGATGATTTGGCCGATTGGTTGCGTCTTTTGTTGGTGGATGGCTTGGGCAGCATGACCGCTCAAAAGCTATTGCGCGCCTTTGGTTTGCCTTATAACATCCTCAAACAAAGCCATGGCACTTTGGTGGGCATCACTTCGGATCGCATCGCGACCGATTTACGCGCTGGGCCGAACGAGGCTTTTCAAAAGCAAATGGATTTGACGGTGGCTTGGTTGAGTTCACCTGAGAACCATGTGCTGACACTGGATTCACCTTATTATCCACAATTGTTGTTGAGCACGGCAGATCCTCCGCCCTTGCTGTATGCGAAAGGACGCATTGATTTGCTCAATGGGGCGACGAATTTGGCAATTGTTGGCAGCCGCAATGCCACAGCACAAGGCATCAGCAATGCCGAACAGTTTGCACAAGAGTTGGCGGCGGGCGGCATGAACATCATTTCTGGCTTGGCTTTGGGCATTGATGCCGCAGCGCACCGTGGTGCTTTGGCCGCTTTGGCAAAAAACCGCCAATGCGGTTCAACCATTGCCGTCATTGGTACTGGGTGTGACATTGTTTACCCTGCCCGCAATCGTGAGTTGGCACATCAGATTGCACAAGAAGGTGTGATTGTCAGTGAGTTTCACTTGGGTACCCCAGCCATGACGGCCAATTTTCCACGTCGAAATCGAATCATTTCAGGATTGGCTCAAGGGGTTTTGGTGGTTGAGGCTGCTCTTAAATCGGGTTCATTGATTACCGCACGACAGGCTGCGGAACAGAACCGTGAAGTGTTCGCCATTCCGGGGTCCATTCATTCGCCGTTGGCGCGAGGCTGTCACGCACTCATCCGACAAGGGGCAAAATTGATTGAGTCCGCAAAAGACATTTTAGAAGAAATAACGCCATCTGTGAGTGTGAGCGCACACTCTGATTTTGTTGTTGAGGTGCCTGCGTCAGATTCCTCAGCCTTGGCCGTGAAGATTGATGTTGAAATGGCAAGTGATGTGCAGCAGCACATCTTGACCGCACTGGGTTTCGATCCCTGTGATTTGGACACCCTTGCTGCGCGAACAACCTTGCCCATCGCCGTGTTGTCCGCCGAGTTGATGATGCTTGAATTGGATGGCCGAGTGGAAAAACGACCCGGCAATGTGTTCAGCCAACGGGTGCGTTAATGTTTAAAACACCTTGTGTTTGAACGCAGCCTTGTGCACAATAGCCCGTGACATGGCCTGAATATTGGGCTTTGTTGGTCCTTTCCCATCGTTTTTTGTCTCTTCTTTATATTCATGCCTTCTAATGCAAAAGTAAAAACCACCAAGAAAGCCACATTTGGCGGGCGCCACATCATTGTTCACGGCAACCCAAACCACTTTTGGCATGACATTTATCACAGCTGTTTGTCGATGACATGGTTGGGGTTTTTCAGTGGCGTGGCCTTGGCGTTTATGATGTTGAACGTGTTGTTTGCATCCCTGTACATGATCGAACCCGAAGGCATTGCCAATCTGTTTCCCCATAATATTTTAGGGGCCTTTTTTTTCAGTGTGGAAACCTTGGCCACGGTTGGTTACGGCAATATGCATCCAATCAGTGTGTTGACCCATCTGGTTGCGACCGTTGAAATGTTTATTGGGCTGTCGGGTTCGGCCATCTTGACGGGTTTGATTTTTGCCCGTTTTTCTAAACCACGTGCGCGCATTTTATTTGCCAACTCGCCCGTGATGACGGTGGTCAATGGTCAATCGACGCTGATGATTCGCACCGCCAACGCCCGCCAAAACTTCATTGTCGACGCCTCGGCGAAACTGTCCATGCTGAAGGTGGAAAGGACATTGGAAGGGGCGCGTTTTCGACGGGTGATCGATTTGAAACTGGTGCGCACAAGTCAGCCCATGTTTTTTATGGGGTGGACAATCATGCATGTGGTTGATGAGTCCAGTCCTTTGTTTGGTTTAACCGCCGCTGATTTTAAAGCCAAAGACATGAGTTTTGTGGTGATCGTCAAAGGCACGGATGAGTCCACCACTCAGCAAATGCAGGCGCGTCAAGTCTATGAACACACCGATGTGAAATGGCAGCACCGCTATGTGGATGCAATTTATGTTGATGCCGATGGCGTCTCACACATTGACTATACGCTGTTTCATGACACCGAAGCTTTGGGTTGAGCGGTGTGGGCTTCTCGGTGCGCGCTTTCTTTTTCTGAGCGAGATGCTTGATTTTAAAGTAAAATAGTGTTTATGAAAGCGGCGCTTGATGCGCCGCTGGTTTTTTTGATGGAAGTGTGGTTTTAGCCGTGGTCGATATTTTCTTTTACTTGTTTGAAAACTACGTGGGCATTGCACAATGCCCTGATGCGCTCACTTTGGCGCGTCGTTTGTCGTACGAAGGTTTCGAGGAGCACGAAGTGCGCTCTGCGGTGTTGTGGATTGAGCAGTTGCGCACCCCGATTGAGATCGTGCAGGTCAACGCCAAACGCAGTCCAAGCCATCGCATTTACCATCAAAGTGAGCGCTCTCAAATTGGTGATGAGGGCTTACTCATGTTGGATTCGTTGTTACATGCCAACAGCATCACGGAGTTTCAGCGCGAACTCATCATTGAACGTTGCATGATGCTGCCCCATCCGATCAGTCAGCCCGATACGTTCAAAGCGTTGCTGTTGACTATTTTATGGGCGGACAATCAAGAAATTGATGACATGCTGTTGCACGGTCTGATGGATGATTCCGATGAAGCGCGGCATTGATGGTGTTGTTTACCATTCATCGCTGGGTAAAATGCCTTGATCGGTGGTGCGAGTGTGAGAGGAAATGTGCGCACAATCCATGCCTTCTAAAAAATGCGAAACAAAGCATCTGGTGCTGTACAAGCTGTACACATTCACGATGAACCTGCTATACACTTCAACCTCCCCCTTCCACTTCAAAACATTGGCTTTCTTTTAAGCCTCATCCATCATGATTATCAGGACATGGTGAGCTTGAGGCATGGTAGATGCGGATAACCTTGGATGTCTTAAGGCTTGGTATCACCCAAAATCAACCCTTTAAAGCTTTTTTCTGCTTTGTCTAAAGTGTAGTCCGCTTGCACCTTCGCGCGTGCGGCCGCGCGCATTGCTCGATAGGATTCTGGGTGGTTGAGCGCATGAACCACGCGTTTCACCAGCTGTTCTGAGTCAAAAAAATCGGTTAAAACACCTTGCATACCATCGGTGATGACTTCTTCCACGGGGGCTGTGCGCGAAGCGATCATCACGCAAGCACTGGCCATGGCCTCGAGCATCGACCACGACAGCACGAATGGGTAGGTCAAATACACGTGCGCGGCAGACACTTGTAGGACTTTGGCGTAGGTCGCATAAGGCAGCTTTCCAAGGATGTGCACGCGGCTCATGTCCAGCTTCACCTCGGACAGCATTTTTTCTCGCCAATTGGCCGCATCTTTTGGTGGTGAACCATAGCTGACCTCATCACCACCAACGATGACGACGTGGCATGTGGGGTGCTCGCGTTGCAATTGCACCAGCGCGCGCATGAAGATGTGAAAACCGCGATAAGGTTCTAAATTACGCGCGACGTAGGTCACAATCGGATCACCTGCACGCAGGCGCGTGCCATTGGGTAAAATCAGTTCTGCATGGGCATCAGGTTTCAGATAATGGGTGTCAACCCCTTCATGAATGACTTGAATTTTATGTTGCAGCTCTTTGGGGTGGCGCGAACGTTGCCATTGGGTGGCGCTGATGCCTGCATCGCAGTTGACCAAATTCAGTGCATGCAATGCATTCCATGTTTTGACCCGAGCTTGAGCATCAAAACTGCTGGAAAATTCTGGATCAAAGCCAAAATCAGAGTTCGCCGTGCCGTAATACCATTCGCACAAGTGAATCAAACGGGCATTGGGAAACACATCCCGTGCGTATAAGGTTTCCCCCCAGCCTGGATGGGCCAAAATCGTATC
This sequence comes from uncultured Burkholderiaceae bacterium, assembly GCA_937862905.1. GTDB lineage: Bacteria > Pseudomonadota > Gammaproteobacteria > Burkholderiales > Burkholderiaceae > Hydromonas. The sequence goes on from CALMCL010000084.1 coordinate 19,637, forward strand.
GGGCGTATAGCCTTTTTGTTTGAGTTGTAACAGCGCGCGTGCAGTGGCTTGCCCATGCAACACTGCACTTTCCATGCTGACAAGATAAGGGTGTTGCTTGCTGGGGTCTGGCTCCCTGTGGAGGTCATAGCCGACCCATTTGATGTCGCTCATGCCTTGAGAGCGTTTACGCCCCAATCCCAAGACATCCCAATGGGGGTATTTTGCCCACAATGGGGCCATGCGGCGAAATTGTCCAGGAAAGTTTTGGTGTATCAGCAATAAACGCATGGCATATATCCTCAAAAAGACCATCAATATTCAGATTGAATACGGGTGCTTAGGTTATACCGATTTTATCGGTCAAGCAAGTTTGATTGCAAAATGCGTTAAAAAAGAACGATCGTTCATTTTTGTGTGTGCCGTGCTTTTGTTGTGTGTTACGATGCTTCCATTTGATTGGAGACTTTATGGGCAGCATCCTGAATGAGCAGTTTAATCAAGCACAGATCGCGGTTAAAACCTTAAGCAACCGCCCGAGCAACACCGATTTGCTCACGTTGTACACCTTGTTCAAGCAGGCGACAGAGGGTAATGCATCGGGTGAGCGACCCCGCATGACGGATTTCGTGGCGCGTGCCAAGTTCGACGCATGGGCTGCGTTGGCGGGCATGGCATCAACCGATGCCATGCAAAAATACATTGATGTGGTGGAGGCATTGTTGGGCTTGAATGATTGAGCGCCATATTTTTCAGATGCTTTGTTGAAAGCAAGCGCTCACATTTAAGTTTTTGCGACCGTCCGTGGCCATTGATCTGGGGGTCAAGCCGTGCGTATGGCCATGAATTCACCATTGCCGATGTCGACCAATTTGTTTGAAAAACAGGCATCGGCTGCGACCATTTCCATGAAGGTTTGCATTTCTTGCGCATGCGATGTGGCGTTGTCCACGACCACAGCGCCACCCACTCGAATGGCTTGGCGAATGTGAGGCCACCAGTCGAGGTAGGCGCTGCGATCTGAGTCGAGGAAAATGATGTCAAAGGCTGAAGCTTGGACATTCAGCAACAGTTGACCGGCATCGGCTTCCACTTGCATGATGTGATCGGTTAAATGTGCGCGGTTAAAGTTGATTTTGGCTTGTTCAATTTTAGCGACATCTTGCTCAATGGTGGTGACATGACCATCCAATTGGGCGGTTGCATGGGCGAGCCAAAGGGTGGAATAGCCATTGGATGTGCCGATTTCTAAAATGCGCGTCGCGCCCATGGCGTGCACCAAGTGAGCCAGAAAAACACCCGTGTCATGGGTGATGTTGAGCATTTTTTCATCACGGTGTGTCGCATTGAGGTCGTTTTGTTGACCAAAATGTTCGAGTTCTGCCAGCAGTTGTTTGAGGTCATTGTTCATTTGTGATCCTAAAAAATTGACACGCCTGTTTGCGTGGTCAGTTGTTCGAGTGCGGCAATGCCTCGCGCTGAGTTGCCTTTGGCATTCAACGGTGGGCTCCACACGGCGACGCTGTAATGCCCAGGGTGAACCGCCGCCACACCGCCGCCGACACCACTTTTTCCAGGCAGGCCGACGCGGAATGAGTAATCGCCCGATTCATCATAAAAGCCACAGGTTTGCATCAGTGCATTCATGCGTTTGGTTTGACTGAGCGATAAAATCGTTTCTCCCGTGATGGGATGCAGTCCGCCATGGGCAAAAACCAAAAAAGCTTGCGCCAATTCTTGGCAGGTCATTTCGATCGAGCAAATGTGAAAATACACGTCCAGCACATCGCGTGGATCATTGTGGATATTGCCAAAAGACTTCATCAATTGTACCAACGCCGCATTGCGGTGTCCGTGTGCGGCCTCAGAGGCGGCCACCGACAGGTTAAAGTCGATGCTGGGCGTGCTCGCCAATTGACGAACAAAGGCCAGTAAGGTGTATTTGGGATTGACCCAGTGGCTGACCAGTACGTCGGCAATCACCAGTGCGCCTGCATTGATGAATGGGTTGCGTGGGATGCCCTGTTCAAATTCCAGCAAAGCCAAGGAGTTAAAGGCACCACCTGAGGGCTCGACCCCCAGCCGTTGCCACAACGCTTCACCTTTGAGTCGATAAGCCAGTGCCAACGAAAACACTTTGACAATGCTTTGAATCGAGAATTTGGTTTGTGCATCCCCCACATTGTAGACCTCACCCGAGGCGTGGCACAGGCTGATGCCAAATTGGGAGGAGTTGACTTTGGCGAGCTCGGGGATGTAATCCGCAGCGTGCCCTTGCAATGGTTGATGGCTGATGTCGTTAAAAATACGGTCAAGGGTATTTCGGTAATCGGTACGTTCGGTGCGGTGACTTTTTTGCATGATGTCGTGCGTGGGTTGAGCCTGCATTGTTTTTTATAATAGTGAGCAGTGTACGCCAAAAACCACGTGCTGCCACTTGAATCATGCAGAATGACAGAAAAGACGGGTCTGATTGGGCCGTCAGAAGGCAGATTGATTGAGTGGCGCATTAAAAATGGCGAGCACACAGCTCGCCATCATGTGAGCTGAAGATCAGCCCTTTTCTTTTATTTGTGTGCAGCTTGTTCCAGTGCCGCCACTTGCTTTTCGAGGGCGTCTAGTTTTTCACGTGTGCGTGCAAGCATGGCGGCTTGTACGTCAAACTCTTCGCGGGTGACCACGTCCAGTTTTTGTAAGGCGCTGGTGAAAAAAGTTTTTGCATTTTGACCCATGTCCGCGAAGGGGCTGTTTTTGGTCAATTGCTCCACTGTTTTCTCGACATTTTCTTTCCATGTCTCTTGCCAATTTGGGTTCATGAGGCTTCCTTTATCAGTTTGGTTTCATTGAAGTGGGCTGTTTGTGAGCATTCGCCCGCCGCCAATGGTTGTGTTAGTGTGTATTCGGCTTCAACGGTTGAACCATTGAGGTTGTTTTGTGACAGGATGTAACGATAAGTGGTCGGCTCTTCTGCTTGACCGTTGACATTCTCAAAATAGAGGCCATGATCGACATCCACCCACCAATGGCCTTCATCATTGAGCACGGTTTGCGTGGCGTCATAGGCGCGGAATTGGTAGCTGCCATCATTTTTGCGCATCATGTGCCATTTATAGGCGGTGCATGCGGGTTCGTCCACGGGTTTAAACTCCCCTTCCCACTCACCGACCAACTGCGGATCAATGGTTTGAACGGAGGGGAGTGATTGTGCCCATGACATCTGGGTGCTCAGGGCGCTCAACAGCATGCAGCACAATGCAGTGTTTTTTATCAAAGTAGACATCAATGACTCGATCATGTAAGAGCCTCCATTTTAATGAAAATACATGCAAAAAGGCGACCTTAGTCGCCTTTTTTTGTAAGTGCTGGAGGAGGATGTTGCTTATCGAGCGTATTCCAGCGCCAGAAACGCCTTCATTTTCTTCATCGCTGCGGATTCAATTTGACGAATGCGTTCAGCCGACACCCCAAACTTGGCGGCCAAGTCATGTAAAGTCGGGCCTTTGTCATCGTCATCCTGCAACCAACGCGATTGCACAATTTCACGTGAGCGGTCATCCAGTTGCGCCAAAGCATTTTGTAAGCCATCGGTTTGACGCGTGTCTTCTTGGTGGCGCGCCAACACATGGGTGGGCTCTTGGGTTTCATCGGCCAAATAGGCGATGGGCGCCATGTGCATGGCCTCGTCGTCATCGTCCATGCCGCCGTCAATGGCAATGTCACGTCCAGACAGGCGTTGATCCATTTCCACAACTTCTTCAGGTTTCACATTCAACACTTTGGCCATGTTGTGAATCTCATCTTGGCTCAGGTGATCGCCTGTTTTCATGCTGCGCAAATTGAAAAAGAGTTTGCGTTGTGCTTTGGTGGTGGCGATTTTGACCATGCGCCAGTTTTTGATGATGTATTCATGCATTTCTGCTTTGATCCAGTGCATGGCAAACGAGACCAGGCGCACACCGCGTGTGGGGTCAAAACGTTTGACGGCCTTCATCAAGCCAATTGAGCCTTCTTGAATCAAATCACCTTGAGGCAAACCATAGCCCGCGTATTTACGTGCTTGTGCAACCACCACGCGCAGGTGTGATATGACCAAAGTGTGGGCTGCGAGTAAATCATTGGGGTTGGCGCGATACGCCATCGACAATTCGTATTCTTGCTCGGGTGTGAGCATGGGCACGCTGTTGACTGCGCGTGCATAAGCTTCCAAGTCCCCAAATGTTGGGACGGACAGCAGTTGTTGGTATGTGTTACTGTAAGGCGTGACGGCGTAAGCGCTCATCGGGCATTTGCTCCTGAATATAAGAAAATGTAAATGACTAAATCATGATAAACCATGACAGTTTGAATCCATTTTAGCACTCTTTTCAATAGACTGCTAATGTTGCTTTCTCAAAATATAAGCGTAAATTGTGTAGAATGTTTGAACATTTTTATAAATAAAAGCGATCAAATAAACGGAGTCATGTTGCTGATTTTTAAATGAAAAAACGCCCGAAATGGGCGTTTGTATTGGCATGAGGGTGTGCTTATTTGTGCTGAGAGAAATCACGTGCCGCATCACCAAACGCTTGAAACAGTTTGACCGACAGCGGATTTTCATGGGCCAACCATTCGGGGTGCCATTGCACGCCCAGGGTGAATTGTTTGAACGCGGGGCAATGCGCCGCTTCAACGAGCCCATCTTCAGCATGAGCCAGAGCGCTCAAGCCTTGACCCAGCGTTTTGATGCCCTGTCCATGTAAGGAGTTGACCATAAAGTGATCTGTTCCCAGCACGGTGCTGAGCCATGAATTGGGTGTGAGTTGAACCGAATGATTGGGGCCATATTGTTCAGTCAATGGCGCATTGGGGTCTTTTTCACGGTGATCCATCATGCCTGGGCTGTTGTGAACTTGTTGGTACAGGTCGCCGCCGAAAGCAATGTTGAGTTCTTGAAAGCCGCGGCAGATGCCAAAAAAAGGCAGGCCACGTTTTAAACCCGCACGGATCAAAGCGATGTTGAAATGATCACGTCCTTTGTCCTGACCTTGATCGGGGGTTTGCCAGTCTTGCCCATACAACGCAGGGTCGATGTTGGTGGATGCACCCGACAGAAAAATGGCATCGGCCATGTCCAAATACTGCTCGATGTCATCTTCGCCGTAAGCTGTGGGCAGCATCACAGGTACGCAGCCTGAAATGTGAACCAATGGATCCAAGTATTTTTTACCCATCAGTTGATACCAATGGCCGCTGTGCTCTTTTGCACCTGTGGGCACGAGAACGATGGGCTTGCGTTGTGTTTTTTGTGTTTGAGCAGTTGGCTCTGCGTATTGATTGTCATTGATCACGTTAATTAAAGTACGAATAGCAATTTTCGTAGATTGAAAAAGGCCAAGTGAG
>CALMCL010000085.1 GCA_937862905.1 uncultured Burkholderiaceae bacterium
TCTTCCGATCTGGTGGGAGTTCAATCAATGGGGATGGAATAGGGGATGGGAATGGCTGAGAAAAAATGGATGTGGTCTTTGAGCACCTGCTTTGGGAGGGTGTGTGTTGGAGCCGGTTTATGGGTCGGCATGCTTGGGGCGGCTCATGCTCAAAGTGCGTCAACCCTTGCGCTCGCGGCGCCTGTTGCACCTGCAATATCTGCGACGCCACCTGCATTGCTATTGGCCAAAGAGTTGCCTGCGGATGTGCGTGTGGCGGATTACCTCATCAGCGAAAAATACGATGGCGTGCGTGCTTTTTGGGATGGAAGGGTGTTGCGTTTTCGTGGGGGTGGCACAGTGGCTGCACCTGAATGGTTCACGCGTGCTTTGCCTGCTCAGGCTTTGGATGGTGAGTTGTGGCTGGGGCGCGGGTTGTTTGAGGTGACCTCGGGTATTGTTCGTCAAAACACGCCCAATGATGCCGATTGGCGGCGCGTGAAATACATGGTGTTTGAGTTGCCCAACGCGGTTGGCTCTTTTGAACAACGGGCGCAACAAATCGAGCGCCTTGTTCGTGATGCACACAATCCTCAGTTGGTCGCGGTGCGGCAGTTTCGTTTATTGAATCGCTCTCAGCTACAGCGTCAATTGGATGAGGTGGTTCGAGCGGGTGGCGAAGGGTTGATGTTGCATTTGGCGAGTGCCACGTATGAGACGGGGCGCAGCGATGTGTTGTATAAATTGAAGCCTTTGCAAGATGCTGAGGCTGTGGTCATTGCTCACCTATCGGGCAATGGTAAGTATGCCCATCAATTGGGTGCGCTGCGGGTGAGGACAGCGGATGGGCGAGAGTTCAATGTGGGTGGAGGACTGAGTGATGATCAACGCGCTCATCCGCCTGAGCTTGGCTCAATCATCACCTATCAATTCAATGGTTTGACGACAAAGGGCTTGCCTCGGTTCGCACGTTTTTTACGGGTGCGTGTTGGGCTTTAAATGTTTAGATGTTGAATTTTAAATGTCGATTCAAAAGGCGTTTGAGGTTTTTTGTTGGTCGAGGTTGTATTTTGTATTGTTTGAGTTTCAATGGATGCCAGAGGTATGCGTATGTTTTGATTTAATGTTTTTTTGTAAAGCATGCACTATAAAAAGTTAAAAAGTGGTTGGTCTCTTTTGTGAAATGTGGCAGGGGGAGTTTGCCTTTTTTTTATGTATCATGCGCCGTTCGCTCGTTGATTTAATTGTGGCGAAAAATAGCAGGATCTTTTCAGTCGAACACATTCCGATTGAAAATAAAAAAAGGAGACAACATGTCAGAAAAAGCAAGTTTAGCAAAAGGCTCTTTGGGCACTTTTGAATCAGCGGTGATGGGCGTCGCGGGCACTGCGCCTGCATTCAGTGTGGCGGTGACGACAGCGGTGATTGTGTCGGTGGTGGGTGAATTGGCGGTGGGCAGTATCTTGTACTGCGGTTTAATCATGTTTGGCATCATGCTGGCGTTCACCCATTTGAATAAAATTTCCCCCAATGCTGGTGCGACATATGCTTGGGTGGGTCATGTGTTTGGACCGACTTGGGGTTTTTTTGCAGGTTGGGGGTTGTTGGTGGCGTCGATTGTGTTCATGGTTTCGGCCACGATCCCTGCGGCCACATCGACATTGTTGATTGTCCAAAATGCGTTTGATTTATCACCTGACCTCATAGAAGACACGCACTGGGTGGCCTTTGTGGCAGCGGTGTGGCTGACCTTGATCACGGTGGTGGTGACCAAAGGCATCAAACATGCGAGTTATGCGCAATTGATCATGACCGTGATCGAAACCATCATCATTTTTGCACTCATCATTGCTGGTTTTATTGAGTACTGGGGTAAGCCTGCGCACATGCCCACATGGGCATGGTTTTCACCTTTTTCATTCACGCCAGAATCGTTTGCGGCGGGCGCATTGACCGCAATTTTCTTTTACTGGGGTTGGGATGTGACCATGAATTTGGGGGAGGAAACCAAAGAAGCCGCTGAAGGTGAGGCACAGCCTGCGGGTCGTGGGGCTTTTTGGGCGATGGTCAATTTGATTTTGTTTTTTATCATCATGATGATTGTGGTGTTGATCGTTTTGACCGATGATGAAATTTCTGCGGCGAATACCAATGTGTTGTATGCGGTGGCAGATAAATTATTTCCCAAACCTTGGAGCAGCTTTGCGGTGTTGTCGACGATTTTGAGCACGATTGGGACGGTTGAAACGCAGATTTTGCAGTTTTCTCGCAGCATGTTTGCGATGTCACGTGACAAAATGTTGCATCCGCGTTATGCAAATATTCATCCTGAATGGCAAACACCGTGGGTGGCGACATTTGTGATTTGGTTGTTGGGTGTGTTGTTGCTAGCGGCATCATCGACCATGACGTCAGTCAAAGCGATTTTGGACAGCTCGGTGATGGCGATTGGCTTTCACATTTGCTTTTATATGGGTTTGGCGGCATTTGCTTGTGTGTGGCATTACCGTGGCATGCTGAAGTCAGGTGTGTATGATGCATTTTCACATGTGATTTGGCCGCTTGGATCGGGCGTGTTGATGTTCTTTTTGGGTTTGTATTTGCTGCCTACTTTTGATGGGATCACGACTTTAATTGCGGTGGGTGGTTTGGCCATTGGTGTGGTGCCATTGTTGCTGGGACGTTATCGCACCTGAGTTTTTTTCTTTGCGGGGGCTTGAGTGGCGTTGGTGCATCTGAAGCATCTAAAGCACCTAAAGCACGATAAAATTTTTACAATTGATTGTGTTGTTGATCAAGATGCCACAGGTGTGACCTGTGGCATTTTTGTTTTTAAAGTGCCATGTTGCACTCTTGTTTTATTCATTCATCCGAGGTCATTTGTCATCACAATTCGTGTCGCAAAAGCCTATAATTTAAGTAAGAACCCGTTGTTTTTTATTGTTCTACGGCCGTTGAGATGCTTGGTCAATGTGAGGAGCAAGCGCATGCCGTCCGCCGAAAAAAGTGTTGTTTTAAAGGTTTTTAAAGGTTTAAATTTTGATAAGGAGATTGGCCATGTTCAAACATTTACTCGTTCCGACCGATGGTTCTGAGTTGTCCCAGAGTACGGTCAGGCGTGCCGTCAGTTTTGCGAAGGAGACCGGTGCTAAAATTACATTTTTTTATGCTCAGCCTGATTTCCCAATGATTTCCTACACGGAGGCGATTGTTGTGAACCCAACCCCTGATGAGTTTTTGTTGTCCACTCAAAAAGAGGCGCAACGTGTATTGGATTTGGCCAAAGGGGTGGCGGATGAGCAGCATGTTGATTGTGATGTGGGCACGACGGTGGATGATTTTCCTTACCGTGCCATCATTGCGGCGGCGGGTTTGCATCAGTGCGATCTGATTTTTATGGCATCACATGGTCGAGGCGGCTTTATGGGGTTGTTGCTTGGCAGTGAAACCCAGAAGGTGCTGACCCACAGCAGTGTGCCTGTGTTGGTTTACCGTTGACGGCTTGTGTTCAGCTCACATGAGCTGTTGATGCTATAATCATCAGCTCAAAATGTTGAATGTTTTAGTCGCTTGGTGTGTCTGTTGAGCGAATCTTTTGGAAATCGTATGTTCGCTTTGAATTACATCAATCGCCATTCGGCCGTCTTTATGGTTTTGGCTTGCTTGTTTGGTTTTGCGTGGCCTGATGCCGCCAATGCTGTGCTTGCGCACTTGCCTCAGGTGTTGTTTGCCCTGATGTTTTTTACCTTGCTTGGCATTCCACAGCCCAAATTGCTGCGGGTGTTGTCGCAGTTGGAGGTGTGGCGCTATGCGCTGCTGCATTCATTTGGCATGACGCTTGTGTTTGTGGGGGCTGGTTATTTGTTGGGCATTCGGGGCGATCTGTTGTTGGCGTTGGCGGCGATGATGGCGACCGGTGCGTTGTTTGGTACGCCTGCGATTGTGCGTTCAATCGGTTTCAGTCCTTTGTATGCGATGGCGTTAACGATTGCCAGCACGGTGGTGATGCCCGCCATCTTGTTCATTAATTTGTGGTTGTTCCAAACTGGCGCGGTTCATTTGGATTTGGTGTTGTATAGCAAACGGTTGTTGATCTTCATTGCAGGTCCGATGGTGATGTCCGCTGTGGTGCATAAGTTGTTCAGTGAGCATGTCTTGCATCATGTGCATCAACAGTTGTCAAAAATCACCATTATTTTGGTGATGGCCTTTCCATTTGGTTTGGTGGGGGCCTATCGGCATTTTTTTGATGTGAATCCTGCCCATGGTGTTTTTTTGTTGCTGATGGGGGCTCTGGTGTGTTTTGGTTTGTTTGCTTTGAATTTTTGGATTTATCGAAAAGCACCAATTGAACACGCCATTTCTGCAGCCGTTGCTTCGGGTGGGCGCAATGTGTTGTTGACCTACACCATTGCAGCGTCTTTCGTTGGCAGTGAGTTCATGTTGCTGGTGGGTGCAATGCAGTTGCCGATTTACATGTTG
>CALMCL010000086.1 GCA_937862905.1 uncultured Burkholderiaceae bacterium
ATATAATATTTAAAAACATATCAACTACCCACTCACTGCGATATCACATGACACCTCAAGTTCAATCCTTTTTTGATCCAGCCACGTGGACCATCAGCCACATCATTCATCATGGTGCGGGTTCATCCTGTGCCATTGTTGATTCTGTGCTGGATTATGATCCAAAATCAGGTCGGACTCGCTTTGACAGCGCGAACAAGTTGATTCAATTCATCCAAGACCATGATTTAAAAACCGAATGGATTTTAGAAACACATGCCCATGCCGATCATTTATCCGCATCGGCTTATCTGAAAAAAACCATCGGTGGTCGCGTCGCCATGGGTGAACACATCCGCGCGGTGCAACATGTGTTTAAAGGCATTTTCAATCTAAAAGATGAAATCAAAACCGATGGCTCTCAATTTGATGTTTTATTCAAAGACAATGAGCAATTTCAAATCGGCGATTTGACCGCACGCGTGATGTTTGTTCCGGGACACACGCCAGCATGCACGAGCTATATTGTAGGTGATGCGGCATTTGTTGGCGACACAATCTTCATGCCCGACGTTGGTACAGCGCGTTGTGATTTTCCTGGTGGCGATGCGCTGCAACTGTATCAATCCATACAGCGTCTGCTCGCCATGCCCGATGACACAAAACTGTACTTGTGTCATGACTACCCACCCGACAATGAGCGTGAACCTGTTGTACAAACAACCGTGGCAGCGGAACGTGCAGGCAACATTCATGTTCACGATGGCATCAGCGCAACCGAATTTGTCGACATGCGCACCACTCGCGATGCCAGCTTGGCCATGCCGAATTTGATTTTACCCGCGATTCAAGTGAACATCCAAGCGGGTGAATTGCCTAAAGCCGAGGACAACGGCACGCGTTATCTCAAAATTCCACTGAATGTACTGTGATGTTTGATTAAAGTTTGATTAAAGAAACCCAAAAGTAGCCATAAAGAAAAGGGGGGGTTCAGGGTATTTCAGTTTCAGTTTTTAGGAGCGCAGAACTGTTGGTACAAGACTTCCATCAGTGCAAGAGCCGCTGGACTCGCGGCGGTATAATAGATTTGACGCCCTTCTCGGCGCGTATTAACCAAGCCCTCTTCACGCAACACACCCAACTGCTGCGAGAGTGTCGGCTGCACAATGCCTGTTTGAACTTCCAATTCAGACACGCAGCGTTCACCCTCAAGCAACTGACAAAGCAGCAGTAGACGATCAGGATTGGACAATGCTTTGAGCAAAGTCGCGGCTTCAGCTGCGGATGCTCGCAAAGCATTGAGGTCAAAATTGGGCGTTAAATTAGGCGCATTAAGCATGGTGATCACATTAAGAAACAGACTGTATATAAAAGGCAATGAACGCCATTGGTTGTATTAATTGTATTGGTCACTTAAGTCAGTTAATATTGTATGAATAAATACAACTGGAAAACACATATTATTTTTGAGAACCGTTAAGGCCGTTCACGCCTGGTCAAAACCCCACTTGAAGTTATTTTTAACATTAAATACAAAAACTTACCAAATTTCACCCACACCCAATCAAGCCTTTATCATACCCGAGTCGCATATTTTATGGCTTGGGAAATCGTATTTTAACAAAATTTAAACCACACCAAGGACAGATCATGTCATTACCCTTCAGCAAACACAACGATGATTTCGCCGCAGCACCTCAAATTCAAGCCCACCATGTGCCCATGATTGCCCAAGAAGGCTTCAAAACCATCATCAACCATCGCCCCGATGGCGAAGCAGGTTCGACTCAACCCTTGAGTGCTGATGTGGCCAAAGCAGCTGAAATCGCGGGCGTGCATTACCATTATTTACCCGTCATTCGAGGTCAATACACACAGGAGCAGATTGAGCAAATGGCGCATTTGATCAACCACTCTCCCAAGCCTATTTTTGGTTTTTGTGGCTCAGGGATGCGCGCATCAGAGTTGTATGCGTTGGCCGTTGCCCACATGAACAAAAAATAAAAAGTAAGGCACAAAAGTAAAAACACCCTTTTCTGCATTTTAAACCCTACACTTTAAACTCTGCACTTAAGGCTGTCTTCACTTCAGGTTCACGTGATGGCGTTAGACGATGCCAAAAAATCAATGGCTTGATTCATCATCTCTATCGTCATCTCTCCTGTGTCATTGTCCAGCGCCTCTGCTGGCTTGTGTATTGTGTTCGCCCATTGCACAGTCAACACGCCCAACAACCTGAAACAGGTTTCATTCATAAAATAAAAAAGCCTCTATCGACTTTTTGACGAAAAACAACACCAAATGCATTCGGCATCATTAAAAAAACGGAGCCAATCTTTTCCCCTCAAAAATATTGAGTTTTTTGGATTTTTTATATTTCTCAAAAATTGTGCCAACTGACCGCACACAAGCCGCCAACGGCTTGGCAAGCCCACGCAAATTAAGGTACATTCACGCATCGGCATCACAATCCATTTTCTCATCAAGCGTCGGCACACCATGACCACCCAATACCTGAGCATCACTGAACTCAACCAACGCGTCAGCACCTTGCTCGAACGACACATTCCACTGCTCTGGGTACAAGGTGAAATCTCCAACCTCACCCGCGCCGCCAGCGGACACTGGTATTTTTCGCTCAAAGACAATCACGCTCAAGTTCGCGCGGTCATGTTCCGTCACAAAAACACCCTCCTCAGTTGGCAACCCCGTGAAGGCGACGCGGTTCAAGTGCAAGTGCTTGCAGGACTATACGCTGCGCGTGGCGACTTTCAACTCACCGTCGAAACCATGCGCCCCGCAGGGCTCGGTACGTTGTACGAACGCTTCATCAAGCTCAAAGACGAGCTTGCCCGCAAAGGCTGGTTTGATCCTGAACGCAAACAAGACATGCCCCACTTCATCCGTCGCATCGGCATCGTCACCTCACCACAAGCGGCCGCCTTGCGCGATGTCATACACACGCTCAACCGCCGCTCACCACACATCGAGGTGCTCTTGTACCCAACCCTCGTCCAAGGTGATGCCGCCCCAGTGCAAATTGCCAACGCCATCCAAAAGGCCAATCAAAATCAAAATCAAAATCTGGATGCCCTTCTCATCGTTCGCGGTGGCGGCAGCCTCGAAGACCTCTGGGCATTCAACGAAATCATCGTGGCACAAGCCATCCATGAATCACGCCTGCCCACCATCAGTGGCGTCGGCCATGAAACCGACACCACCATCGCCGACTTTGTCGCCGACATCCGCGCCGCGACCCCCACTGCCGCCGCTGAGCTGATCAGCAGTCCCTCGCAAAGCGATCACCTCAGCAACATCACGTACAGCTTTGAGCAACTTCAACGCGGCCTTATGCGCCAACTCGCCCAGCAAAGCCAGCGCCTCGACCGCCTCACCTTACAACTGCTCACCCCAACACAGCGCATCGCCCAGCAAAAACAACTCATCCACAACCACTTCACACGCCTACAACATGCCCTCGACATCCATCGAGTTCAGCAGCAACACCGACTAGAGCGCAGCACTCAACGCCTCAACACCCATCGTCCCAACCTCAGCGAGTCACAAAATAAGCTCAAGCGCCTCACCGAGCACTTGCAACGCAGCATCACCCACAACCTACAACAACACAACCAGAACCTCAGCCGTCACATCACCAGCCTCAGCCAGCTTAACCCTGACAACGTTCTCGCCCGTGGTTTCGCCTATGTCCAAACACAAAATGGCCGCATCGTCAACGATGCAGCATGTTTGCAAGCAGGCGATGGAATCAACATTCGATTCCACAAAGGACGTGCAGTGGCGACTATTGGACATGTGGAGGAGCATGTTGTTGAGTGACAGAAACAAGCATCCGCCACATGTGGTTTATTCACTCTCATCATGACAGTCCCGCTCAACAAACCCATTTTTAAACAAACGCAAGTAAGGTTTTAATTTGCGTTTAACAATAGAATGACCCGCTCTCATTTCATCACATCAATCTCCATTGCACCACGGTTTGCCGACGCCACAGCTCACCAAACACTGACTCAAGTGACCAGACGCAGGCTTGATGGGCAGTAATTGTAGGTGTGATGTAAGGCAAAACAGTTATCATTTGAAAGATGATTTTTAACCGCACCAAAGGCTGTCATGACACATTTACCTCAAATCAAAGTTCCCGCCACTTACATCCGCGGAGGCACCAGCAAAGGTGTGTTTTTCCGACTGCACGATTTACCCGAGGCTGCACAAGTCGCTGGGGCAGCGCGTGATGCATTGCTCATGCGCGTGATCGGCTCGCCAGATCCATATGCAAAACAAATTGATGGCATGGGCGGTGCAACATCGAGCACCAGCAAAACGGTGATTGTTTCCAAAAGCACACGTCCAGATCACGATGTGGATTATTTGTTTGGACAGGTATCGATTGAAAATGCATTCATGGATTGGAGCGGCAACTGTGGCAATTTGTCATCTGCTGTGGGGCCTTTTGCGATCAGCGGCGGATTGGTTGATGCGAGTCGCGTTCCGCACAATGGTGTCGCCATCGTTCGCATTTGGCAGGCCAACATTGGCAAAACAATCATCGCTCATGTGCCCATCACCGATGGGGAGGTTCAAGAAACAGGTGATTTTGAACTGGATGGTGTGACGTTTCCCGCAGCTGAAATTGTCCTTGAGTTCATGGCACCTGCTGCCGATGAGGATGGCTCAGGTGGTGCAATGTTTCCCACGGGTCATTTGATCGATGAATTGGACGTGCCCAATGTGGGCACCCTGAAAGCGACGATGATCAATGCAGGCATCCCAACGATCTTTGTTGAAGCCAGCGCGCTTGGTTACACGGGCACAGAGCTGCAAGATGCGATCAATGGTGATGCCAAAGCGTTGGCGATGTTTGAAAGCATTCGTGCGCACGGTGCAGTGCGCATGGGTTTGATTGCCCATGTTGATGAAGCGGCAAAGCGTGCACACACCCCGAAAGTGGCGTTTGTCGCTCCTGCAAAAGATTACGTGTCATCAAGCGGCAAAGCCGTGACCACGGCAGACATTGATTTGCTCGTGCGCGCATTGTCGATGGGGAAATTACATCATGCGATGATGGGCACAGCCGCTGTAGCGATTGGCACGGCGGCCGCAATTCCGGGCACACTGGTTAACCTCGCAGCGGGCGGTGGTGAACGCACGGTGGTGCGCTTCGGTCACCCATCGGGCACATTGCGTGTCGGTGCAGAGGCGACTTTGGTCAATGGTGAATGGTCGGTCACAAAAGCCATCATGAGTCGCAGTGCACGTGTCTTGATGGAAGGCTGGGTGCGCGTTCCACAGTGATGCATTGATACATTGCTGTGTTGCTGTGTCATTCCGAAAAGCAAACCCATGCTTTTCAGCCGATGAAATATTTGAAATGTTAAATTTGAATGGTGCACCCTTTGCTTCATTGATATTGATTGTGACGAGCCCTGCTGAAATCTTGTGTTGTGCAAAAATACACAATAAAAATTTCATTGTCAAAACCAAAGACAACTAAAAAACCGACACAATCAAAGCGTTTTATTTCCTGTAACAAAACATGCAATGCGTGGCTGATGCCACGCATTTTCTTTATGTCATTCATGATGCCGTTCTGCCTT
>CALMCL010000087.1 GCA_937862905.1 uncultured Burkholderiaceae bacterium
GGTGGGTTACAGGGGCTGCAATCAATACCCGAACCATCACAAAAAGTGATGGAAGAAGTAAGCTCAGAATTAGTAGTAGATTCATCGGATAACGGTATTGTAACAACAGAGCAAGAGCTTGATGCATTTAGAGTTGTTTGCTCAATTGCTTCTGAAAGTATTGACCCAGACCGAGTATTTATTCGGGACTCGAAAAGTTATTGTTCTGTCTTGCTCGATGACAATAACCGTAAAGGCATTTGTCGTTTCTTTTTCGGGAAAAACAAATTGAGCGTTGTAGTTTTCGCCCTAAATGGGGAGGAGAAGTTTGAGATTGAAAAAATTTCTGACATATACAAACATAAAGCGTTAATTTTGTCATCAATATCACAATACGAGTAAATGATTTTTTGTTTGTGGTGCTGCAAGGTGAGGTCACTTTGCAGATGCGCGATAGAAGCGTAACGCTTAAGGCGGTGAAATGTTTGTTGTGCCGCAAGGAGTTGAGCATCGAACCTGTGGTGAGTGTGGATGCGTATTTTGTGTTGATTGAGCGCAATGAAATTAACACCGCAGTAGGTTTGTCGCCCCGTTAGGTTCAGGTTGATTTATTTTTAAATGTTTTAATATGTTAACAACACATAGTCTTATTTTTTCTTGCATCGCTCTTGCGGTGTTGACGTTCATAGTGGGTTTTCGTTTGTTTGTCGTGCGTATTCGTGAAATGCGTATTAACAGAATTTCACCACAGTCTATCGCCACATCAAGTGCTTCGGCGCAAAAGATGCAAGACCAACGTGCTTCGGATAACTATAAACATTTGTTTGAGTTACCCGTCTTGTTCTATGCGTTGTGTGCTCTGGCGATTGCTATTCAGCATGTGCCCAGTTGGCTACCTGTTTTGGCTTGGGGGTTTGTTGTCTCGCGCGTGCTGCACAGTGCTATTCAGTGCACTTACAACAAAGTAATGCATCGCTTCCCTGTGTTTATGTTTGGATTGGTGTTGCTGTTTGCGATGTGGTTGGCTTTTGCGGTTTCGCTGTTGGCTGCGATGTAGTTTAGAAATGACGAGATAATTAGATGAGTAAAGAAAAATTTAACGCCGTTAAAGGCATGAACGATATTTTACCTGATGATGCTGCGTTGTGGGAGCATCTCGAGGAGGTGTTGCGCGGATGGCTCAAAAGTTATGGCTATCGCAATATGCGTGCGCCGATTTTGGAAAAAACGGGGTTGTTTGCGCGGGGGATTGGCGAGTTCACCGATGTGGTGGAGAAGGAAATGTTTTCGTTCATCGACCGTCTCAATGGCGATGATTTGACCTTGCGCACGGAGTTTACAGCGGGTGTGGTGCGGGCGGCGATTGAGTCGAATATCACTTACAACGGCCCGCAGCGCGTGTACAGCATGGGGCCGGTGTTTCGCCATGAGCGGCCACAAAAAGGGCGGTATCGTCAGTTTCACCAGTTGAGCGTGGAGTCGCTCGGTTTTGGTGGGGCGGATATGGATGCAGAGCTCATCGTGATGTTGCGTGATTTGTGGGATGAGTTGGATTTGCGCGATGTGCGTTTGGAATTGAATACGTTGGGGCAGCCAGAAGAACGTGCGGCGCATCGGGTGGCGTTGATTGCGTATTTTGAAACGCACAGTGAGTTGCTTGATGAAGATGCACGCCGTCGATTGCACGCCAATCCGCTGCGAATTTTGGATACAAAGAATCCAGCCATGCAAGCGATGGTGAACAATGCGCCCCGTTTAACGGAGTTTTTGGGGGATGAATCTAAAGCGCGCTTTAAACAAGTGCAACGATTGCTCAAAGACGTTGGCATTGATTTTACGATTAATCCGCGTTTGGTGCGTGGACTGGATTATTACAATCACACGGTGTTTGAATGGATTGTGGATGGCGATACCCTCGGCTCTCAAGGTACAATATGCGGTGGTGGGCGATACGATGGTTTGTTCGAGTTGCTCGGTGGCAAACCCACGCCTGCGGTGGGCTTTGCGATTGGGTTGGAGCGGTTGATTTTGCTCACGCAAGAGACTTTAAAGCAAAACTTGGATGCGACATGTGATGTGTATGTTGTGCATCAGGGTGAGGCAGCGGCACGTGTGGCATTTGGCACGGCTGCACATTTACGTCAAGTGGGTTTGTCGGTGGTGTTGCATTGCGGTGGTGCGGAAGGCGCGGGCAGCTTTAAGTCTCAAATGAAAAAAGCGGATGCTGCACATGCCAGTTTCGCAGTCATTATTGGTGAAGATGAGGTGAGTGCCGGCACTGTGAACATCAAGTCTTTGCGTGGTGAGGGCGGGCAAGTGACGGTTGCTTCTGCTGAGGCGGCGAGTTATTTGATGCAAAAAATTGCGGGCGTGTAAGTGATGATGAGCCCGTGTTCTGCATGGGTTTGATGTTTTACTTTTACCCCTATTATTTTTAATTTAATCAAAAAAGTGCGATGTGCTTTTTTAAAAAGGACTGAAATGGCGTTCGATTTAGATGAACAAGAGCAGATGGATCAAATCAAAGCTTTTTGGGAGCGTTGGGGCACATTCATCAGCAGTGTGGTGATTGCAGGCGCTTTGGCTTTCGCGGGTTGGAAGGCTTATGATTTTTATCAAGTGAAACAATCGGAAAAAGCGGCGGCTGCTTATGATGTGTTTGCGCAAGCGGCGCAGAAAAAAGATGCATCGGCCGATGCTGCTTTGAGCAGCATTCAACAGACTTATGGTAAAACGCAATATGCAGCTTTGGCGAGCATTCAAGCAGCGCAAGTCGCTATGGCTGGCCAGCAGTGGGATAAAGCACAAGTGCCTTTGAAATGGTTGATGAGCAATGGCACGGCCGAGAACCAAGGGGTGGCTCGTTTGATGTTGGCTGATGTGTTGGCTCAGTCCGCAAAAACAGATGAAGCCTTGAGCATTTTGGATGTCGTACCGAGCCCAAGCTTTGCCCTTGCATTCATCAATAAAAAATCCGACATCTATTTGCAAATGAAAAATACCGCCAAAGCGCGTGAGGCTTTGGAGCAAGCGGTTAAATTGGCCAAAGAGCAGGGTGCAAGTGGTAAAGACATGTTGGATGCTTTGCAAGGTAAATTGGATTTATTGCCTAAAGCTTAAGTGGGAAAAAAGCTCAGAAATGAGCATAAGAAATATGGCAAAGTGAGACCCTGCTTCTCCCATGATTGAATGCTGTGGTTTGTATTGGGCGTTGTGCCAAAGCGGTCATGTGACGCTTAGAATGAAATCAATGTGTTGGGTGTTGGATGAGGGGCAAATTTGGAATGGTTCATCTCCCTTGTGATGATTTCAGGAGG
This sequence comes from uncultured Burkholderiaceae bacterium, assembly GCA_937862905.1. Taxonomy (GTDB): domain Bacteria; phylum Pseudomonadota; class Gammaproteobacteria; order Burkholderiales; family Burkholderiaceae; genus Hydromonas. The sequence continues at coordinate 3,297 of CALMCL010000087.1, forward strand.
TGGTGACAGTGCCCTATGTCCTTCAATTGCATCGGACTCATGGGTTGTGTTGGGGTGTTAACAGCAGTTGAAATGGACTGTGGTGCCGCGTGTTTTTTGAATTGAAAACACATGTGTTTTGCCAATCTTGATGTTGGTGAAGTCATGTGTTTTCCCCAAAAATAGAATGCTATTTTTGAAACAGTTTTTGAAAGAAGTACAGATATGAAACCAGTCATTGCACTGGTCGGCCGCCCGAATGTGGGCAAATCGACTTTATTTAATCGACTCACCCGTTCGCGCGATGCGATTGTGGCAGATTTTCCTGGTTTGACGCGAGACCGCCATTATGGCAATGGTCGCATGGGCGAACGTCCTTTTTTGGTGATTGACACGGGTGGTTTTGAACCCGTTGCGAAAGAAGGCATTTATCATGAAATGGCGAAACAAACCCGTCAAGCGGTGATTGAAGCCGATGTGGTGATTTTCATTGTGGATGGTCGTGCAGGCTTGAATGCACATGACCAAATCATCGCTGATGACTTGCGAAAAACGGGTCGCAGCGTGATTCTTGCCGTCAATAAAGCCGAGGGCATGCGTCACGCCAATGTGACCGCTGAGTTTTACATGCTCGGGTTGGGCGATCCTGTGGTGATCTCCAGTGCACACGGTGATGGTGTGCGTGAGCTGCTCGACTATGCGTTGGACATGGTGTTGCCACCTGTCTCTGATTTACCCGATTGGCTGGATGCATCGGGCGTCAAAGACGACATGCCTGTGTTGAATGATGCGGACATTGAAGCGATTTTGAAAAATCGTGAGAATAAAGATGAACCCTTCAACCCTGTGCAAGATGCTGAACGTGCCGCTCGTCCCATCAAAATCGCAGTGGTGGGGCGCCCGAACGTGGGTAAGTCCACACTGATCAACACACTCATCGGTGAAGAGCGTGTGATTGCGTTTGACATGCCTGGTACGACGCGTGATGCGATTGAAATCGAATTTGAGCGTGCAGGTAAACAGTATGTGTTGATTGATACGGCTGGTTTACGCAAACGTGGGAAAGTATTCGAAGCGATTGAAAAGTTTTCTGTGGTAAAAACGTTACAGGCCATTGCCGATGCCAATGTGGTGGTTTTGATGCTTGATGCCAGCCAAGACATTTCTGAGCAAGACGCGCACATTGCGGGTTTCATTTTGGAATCAGGTCGTGCATTGGTCGTCGCTGTGAACAAATGGGATGCGGTGGACAGCTATGAGCGCGACCGTGTGAAAGTTGATATCCTTCGCAAATTGATCTTTTTGGATTTTGCCAAGTTTCATTACACCACGGCCACTAAAGGCTTGGGGGTTGATGCCCTGTTGCAATCCGTTCATGCCGCACATGCAGCTGCTTTTGCCAATCTGTCGACACCCCGTTTAACACGTGCATTGCACACAGCACTTGAGCACCAAGCGCCCCCACGCAAGGGCAGTGGCAGTTCGCGTCCAAAATTGCGCTATGCACACCAAGGTGGACAAAACCCACCTGTCGTCATCATTCATGGTAATTCTTTGGAAGATGTTCCTGAATCTTATAAACGATTCCTCGAAGGTCGTTTCCGCGATGCGTTTAAACTTGAAGGCACACCGTTGCGCATTCAATTTAAAAACAGCACAAATCCTTATGCAAGGCGCAGATAAAGCTGCTATGATAGGAAGCTGAACTGTGTTTAAGTAGAAATACTTAAGCGGGCGAGGTGTATAAAGTTCAGTTTTATCGTTATAAATGCAATAAGAATGCTGTACAGTAAGGCCATCGTTTACAGCGGCGATGAAAATGATCACGGCTGCAAAGTCTTTTGACTGATGCGAGCAAGAATAACAATACCGTGACTCATGTTTTGAATTATAAATTTATTTTTTTGGAGAGTATGAAATGAACAAGGGACAACTGTTGCAAGATCCTTTTTTGAACGCCTTGCGCAAAGAGCACGTGCCTGTGTCGATTTATTTGGTGAATGGCATCAAATTGCAAGGCAACATCGAGTCATTTGATCAATATGTTGTGTTGTTGCGCAACACGGTGACACAAATGGTTTACAAACACGCGATTTCAACCATTGTTCCATCGCGTCCAGTGAACATTCAAGAGATTCAAGCGGCTGAGTAATTTTTCGCTGCAACATCAATGCGAAGCCCGCCCGCTTAACAGTGGGCGGGCTTGTCGCATTTAAAAAAAGCAGATGGCAGACCATTGCTTTTTTGACTATTCAATTCTGGCGGTTGCATAAAATTGTCAACACGCCAGCATGGATTGTGTTTTTTATGGCCGTTTTTAGGCTGTATGTGGGTTCTCCACATAAGCCGTTGATTTGAGTAATTTTTAATGATCACAACGTAGTTTTTATTTATGGTGTGATGAACGATAGACGCAACATAAGGTATTTTTGCTTCATGCAATCTTGTGATGGTCATCAATTGGGTGAAAAAGGTTTTACAGTGCGTACAATTACCGTCGGTTTATATTTTGGCAAAGGTGACTTTGAATCTTCTATGGAGGAACTGCATTTGCTCGTCTCCAGCGCGGGGGGGGAAGTGTGCGCCACGATTACAGGCAGCCGCAAAGCGCCTGACGCCAAATATTTTATTGGTTCGGGTAAGGCCGAAGAGGTTAAGCTGGAAGTAGAGATGCATCATGCTGACATGGTGGTGTTTAATCACAGCCTCAGTGCAGCTCAGCAACGTAACCTTGAAGAGAAGCTTGGTGTTTCTGTTATGGATCGGACAGGCTTGATTCTTGATATTTTTTCTCAACGTGCGGTCAGTCACGAGGGCAAGTTGCAAGTGGAAATGGCCAAGTTGGATTATTTTTCATCGCGCCTCGCTGGTTTGTGGACACATTTGGAGCGCCAACGCGGTGGTATCGGCGTGCGTGGTGGTATGGGCGAAAGCCAACTTGAGATTGATCAGCGTTTGATTGGTGATCGTCGCCGCAGTTTGCAGGCGGCATTGGATAAATTTCAACGCCAATCACAGACACAACGCCGCGCTCGCACCAAAGGCAGTCGCTTGAACATTGCCTTGGTGGGGTATACCAATGCGGGTAAATCAACACTGTTTAACCACCTCACCAGTGCCACGGCATACGCTGCTGATCAATTGTTTGCGACACTCGACACGACCACACGCAAGGTGTATGTTGAAGGCGCGGGACAAGTGGTCATCTCTGACACGGTGGGATTCATCCGAGAATTGCCGCATCAGCTCGTTGCGGCCTTTCGCGCGACATTGGAGGAAACGGTTCACGCGGATGTGTTGTTGCATGTGGTGGATGCCGCCAGTGACGTTCGCCTTGATCAGATTGATGAAGTGAACAAAGTGCTTAAAGAAATTGAAGCCGACCATGTTCATCAGGTCTTGGTTTGGAATAAAATTGATCTCACGGCGCATGAAGCAGGCATTGAACGTGATGAGCAGGGTCGCATTGCCCGCATCTATGTCAGCGCAAAAACCGGTGCAGGCATGGCTGATTTACGTGAAGCCCTTGTGGAGCTGGTGGACACGCAAACACCGCAATGGCAAAAAGACAAGAAAAAAGTAGACGAGGATTGGTCGGATGACCCACGTTTTCGTCAAGTTGATTGAATCGCTTGAATCTCAGCGCATGGACTGATTGTCATTGCTCAGACGGTGCAAGTTAAAAATAAAAATGGGCTTACCGCGTGGCAAGCCCATTTCTGCATTGGTAAGGGCATGCACCCGATGAGGTGCGTCACATGTGAATGTGATGTTTTGCTGGCATGCGACCCTATAACATTTGAACATGAGGTCTCTATGAAACCCATTACAGCATTCAAAATACTGACCATCACCACCATCGCAATGTGTTTGACAGGCTGTGCTGTGTTGCAGATCCCCAATGATCTATTTCGCAGCATTGGGAATTCACTCAATGCGGTGAGCAATGTCGGGCAATAAACCCATTTTAAAATACGAAATGCCTGACCTTTTGAAATCACACAAGACAGGTGTCATGCTGGTTGGTCAATCAAAATATCTGATTGCGGTGACCTTACTTGTTTCAACCCACAGTGATGAGTGTATAAACCAAACCAGCCAAAGCCGCCACCGCAATCACTCGGATGACCCCTATTTTAAATTTAAACAAAGCAAGCGCAGCGCATGCTGCAATCAAAGCTGAAAAGCAATCAAAACCACTCGAAAAACCATGAGGCCATAACACATGGTAAGCAAAAAATAAAGCCAAATTCACAATGACCCCGACCACAGCGGCGGTGATGGCCGTCAGCGGAGCGGTGAACTTGAGGTCATTGTGGGTCGCCTCGACCAATGGTGCACCCGCCAAAATGAATAAAAATGAAGGTAAAAAAGTAAACCACGTGACCAAAGTCGCCGCCATTGCACCCGCCATGAATTGATGTTCAGGACCGAACACAGCCTGCACATAGCCTCCCACAAACCCCACAAAGGCCACCACCATGATGAGTGGACCCGGCGTGGTTTCACCCAATGCCAAACCATCGATCATTTGTGTGGGGGTCAGCCAAGCATATTGCCCCACCGCGCCTTGATAGACATAAGGCAGCACAGCATACGCGCCACCAAAGGTCATTAAAGCCGCTTTGGTGAAAAACCATGCCATTTGTGTGAACGTATGTTCCCAACCAAAGGTGCTTGTTAAAAAGCCCATGGGCAGCACCCACAGCGCAGCCCCGATGACCACCACGCGCAGCACATTGAACCAACGGAGCTGTGCATGCTCGGGAGGGGGGGGTCATCATCAATCAACGCCGCGCCATAAGATGACTTGGCTTGACCATGACCGCTACCGATTTGGAAATGCTGTGGCACGACGCGACCACCCACATAACCAATCACTGCGGCTATCAGCACAATCAATGGGAAAGGCACATTCAATGCAAATATCGCCACAAATGAAGCCGCTGCAATACCCCACAACACATTGTTTTTTAACGCACGTGAACCAATGCGATGGGCGGCTTGTAACACAATCGCAGTCACAGCAGGCTTGATGCCGTAAAAAACACCCGCCACCCATGCCACATGACCAAAAGCAATGTACACCCACGACAATGCAATTAAAATGAGCAGCGATGGCAAAACAAACAACCCGCCCGCCACGATGCCCCCCCATGAGCGGTGCATGAGCCAGCCAATATAGGTTGCCAATTGCTGAGCTTCAGGTCCAGGCAACACCATGCAATAATTAAGGGCATGTAAAAAACGCTTTTCAGAAATCCAGCGCCGCCGCTCAACCAACTCTTGGTGCATGATTGAAATTTGCCCCGCAGGGCCACCAAAACTGATGAAACCCAGTTTCAGCCAAAATCGAAAAGCGTCCCAGAAACTAATGGCTTTGGGGGCTTCGTTCATATTGAAGTTGTTTTGAGTTGAAGGATTACTCATGATCTTGTGCCTTTTGGTATGAAGCGAATAAACCATCAAAGACATGACTGGCAGCGTCTAAAAGTTTATCGTCATCATGGATGCTGTCGCGCAAGCCTGCCAGTACGGTTTGAATGCCTGCAGCCTCGATGGGCTGAATGCCGCCCACGTCGATGAAATGAATGATGCTGCCGATTTTTTTCAAGGGTTCATTTTCTAATTTAAAACTGACCAGCATCACTTCAAAGGTGACGTACGCCCCGACGTGTGTGAATACCGCACCATCAAAATCAAACCCAACCACTTCTTTGGGGTCATTGTTAAAAGAGGTTAGCCAAAGAATTTCGGCTTGCGGATCAATGAAACGGCGAATCAGCCAAGCGCACGCCAAACGGTCAGCCCAAGGTCGGGCGCGCGTGACCCATATCCGATTTTGATATTCACTGATGCTTAAGGTTGGAATGTCTGATTCAATTGTTTGTGGCTCGTAAGGAGAGAGGATGCGAGCGATTGCAGCCTGAAGTTCATCTTGTACCAGCTTGGCTTGCTTTTGAGATTCGGAAGGGAAGAAATCAATGGCAATCAAATGCTCAAATGTTTTTTTGCATTTCATGATCCTTTTCAACAAACCCGCAGAAGACTCAACCGTCAGTATTTTTAGGATCAAGCGAGCCTCAGCGCATAATTCAGAAAATTCAGCGCTGCGGTCAAACAGCTGCTTGAATTGACCCGTTGCGGGTTCTTCAATCAGCACCACATGTGCGCTACCATTCAACGAAATCACCTCCGAAGCAAGGTCATCCAATATGTGTTTGTATTGATCTTCTTGAGGAAGCAAATACACACCATCACGCAGAATGGCCGCACCCGATTTTTTAAGGGAGCGCCAAATGCGCATACGGGCGGTGGCATTGTCTGACGGGAGTGTGGTGATGAGCGAAAAGAAATGATCCATGTGGAGTATCTTACATGAATGTAGCATTTGCTACAATCCAGTTTTCATGTGGGTTTGCCTGCCCCATCTATGTGTGTTTTTTCAGCGATTGAAATTGTTTTTTTAGTTCGCTGTCGGTAATTAATATGGTTGCCATATAAGTTTTTACGGGGATTTGTTAGTAATGGGGTTAGATTTATTGCATTGATTTTACATTACCCACAAATTAATTTATACCGCCGTATTTCCGAGGTTGCCCACAAACGACAAAAAACCCGCTAAACGTAATGTTTATGCGGGTTTGTTTGCTAACTGTGGGCACTACTAGTTAATGTATTGGTGGCGAATCAGGGATTCGAACCCCGGACCTGCGGATTATGATTCCGTCGCTCTAACCGACTG
>CALMCL010000088.1 GCA_937862905.1 uncultured Burkholderiaceae bacterium
AGGTGATATGATGACCTTTTTTAATGTCACACGATTTTTAAAGGACTCTATGAAAGCTGCATTGAGGTTAGGCTTGTTGTGTGTGCGCGGTGCATTTGGCATGGCACGGCCTGAGCAAAAAATTGCAGCATATGAGGGGGTGGTGTCGTTGTTGGCTCGGTTGGCGCATTTAAAGGGTTGCACCGCGCTGATCGAAGGGCAGACGATGGCGTATTTTGACAATCAACGGGCGGATCAGCCCGTTGTTTTGTTTGTGCATGGGTTTACGGGTGAAAAAGAGAATTGGTTGATGGTTGCGCCGAAGTTGACCCGTGATTACCGTTTGATTGCGGTGGATTTGCTCGGGCATGGTGCGAGTGATAAGCCGTTGGAGGGCGATTATGCGGTGATGGCGCAGGCGCGGCGTTTAAGCGTATTGCTCAATCAGTTGGGCATTGTTCAACCTGTACATGTGGTGGGCAATTCGATGGGTGGTTTGATTGCTGAGAGTTTTGCTGTGTTGTACCCTGACATGACCAAGACCGTGACGTTCATCGACAGTGCGGGCAGCATGCCCGTTCACAATGGGTTCAGTGGGCAGGTGGATGTGGGTATGAAGGAGAAGCGTCGTGCTTTGATTCCTGAAAAGATTGAGGATTTGGGTCGGGTGGAGGCGTTGACGTGTTACAAAAGAATCAAAGTGCCGCTATTTTTGCGTGAGGGCTCGATTGCAAAAAAAATCCCTAACCGTGCGGTGTATTGTCGTGTTTTAAAAGGGATCACCCGCGATGATTCTATTGGTTTTCGAGAGCCGTGGATTGATGGGGTGCCGCAGATTAAAGCGCCCGTAATGATTGTGTGGGGCAAAGAGGATCGCATCATCAGTGTGGATGCGGTGAATGTGATGCAGCAATACCTTCATGCGCAAAAAGTCGTGGTGTATGAGCAGGTTGGGCATGTGCCGATGGTTGAGGCACCGAGTGAGACGGCGCGCGATTTAAGGGCATTTTTTGAAAATAATCTTTAAAATGCGGTTGAATGTGTTTTTAAATGGCGAGTGGTTTAAGTAAAATACGTTTGCATACATGGCTGTGTTCCTTTTGGTGTTGGATGTCTTGTAATTGCCCTTATACTGTCATTTGGTCTCATGCATATGTTTGTTGACAGATTTAAGCTGTTATAAATGGGGTGCATTTTGCGCCCCTCTGGATTCCCGCCTGCGCGGGAATGACGGATTAAGCATGGTTTGGGCATGGCTCAAATCACTGGACTTCCGTTTACACGGGGGTGGTGGATTGTTTGTTGTGGCTTCTCCGTTCAAGGGACACCAAAGCCATCCACATCTCCAAGAACCAGCGGGTATGCAGCCTCATAAATTGACGTGAATTGAAAAAGGATTGATATGAAATGGTCTGACGTGTTAGACATCGCAATTGAGTTGTACGAAACCCATCCTGATGTGGATCCAACGACCGTGCGTTTTACCGATTTGCACAATTGGGTGGTGGATTTGCCTGATTTTGACGATGACCACGCTCGCGGGGGCGAAAAGGTGTTGGAGGCGATTCAGCAGGCTTGGATTGATGAAGCGCGCTAGTTGTATGTGTCTGGTTTGATCGTTTGATATAAGGATGGGTCATGTTCGGTATTCAAAACTATGGCAGCTTTATCGCTGCGGTGATTGTGTTTCAATTGATACCAGGCGCGGGGACGTTGGCGATTTTGAATGCGACGGCGCGTCACGGCATCGGTGCGGGCATGGGGGCTGTGTTGGGTACATTGGCGGGTGATGCGGTGTGGATGTTGGGTGCTGCATTGGGTTTGGCGGCGGTGATGCAGACGAATCCTTTGTTGTTTCAGGCGTTGCAGTGGTTTGGTGTGGCGTATTTGCTGTGGATGGGCTTGGGGTTGCTGCGTTCTTCGAGATCGGTGGCGGCTGAGGTTGAATTTAGGCGAACATCTGCTTGGATGTATGCGCGGCAGGCGATGTGGGTGAGTTTGACCAATCCTAAAGTCATGTTGTTTTTTGTGTCGTTTTTTCCGTTGTTTTTGAACCATGACTCAAGTACGTTGACTTTGGGCGTCATGATGCTGCATGTGACGGTGTTGTGTTTTTTATATGAATTGATTTTGGTGTTGGCGGGCAATTGGGTGGCTGCGAAGTTGAAAGGTTTTTTATCTGCGCAGGTTGTGGCTAAACGCTTGGCTGGTTTGAGTTTGATTGGTTTTGCGATGAAATTGGCTTGGCACAACCGTTGAGTGGGTGTGCGCATTCATTTGAATGATTGAATGCTTTCAAATCCAACCAATCCAACCTCTTTTCTTAATCCTTATTTTGATGCGTGTTCATCACGTGTTTTTTCGTTGTGCGTTGATTTAGCGTATAATTCGTCCCCAATACGCCTCGCGATCACTTGAGCGGCGGCGTGATTTTTTAACTTCGACTGTTTTCGAGGACATGATGGACAATTTAAATTTAACCGCCTGCGGTGCAGGTGGTGTTGCCTCGGGTGCGCTGGTCGTGCTGTCGGGTGGTCAGGATTCAACCACTTGCCTGTATTGGGCGGTGGCGCGCTGGGGGCGTGAAAACGTGCAGGCGCTGACTTTTGATTATGGTCAACGGCATCGGGTGGAGCTGGATTCGGCTCAAAAGATTGCGGCGTTGGCGGGTGTACAGCAGACGGTTTTGCCGATTGATACGTTTGCGGCGATGGGTGGCAATGCGTTGACCGATGACATTGCGCCTGAGTCGGGTGTGCGTGCGGACGATGATGCGGCATTGCCGAATACATTTGTGCCTGGGCGTAATCTTATTTTTCTTACTTTTGCAGCGGCTTTTGCATATCAAAAAGGCCTCGCTCATGTGGTGACGGGCGTGGCGCAGACGGATTATTCGGGTTATCCCGATTGCCGTGAAAATACCCTTAAATCTTTGGAACTGGCTTTGCGTTTGGGCATGGACAGCCGTGTGACCTTGCACACGCCTTTGATGTTCATGAGTAAGGCGGAGACGGTGAGGTTGGCGCAGGCGGTGGGTGCGATGGATGCGCTGGCTTTGAGCCATACGTGCTATAACGGTGCGGTGCCGCCATGTGGTGAGTGCGCTGCGTGTATTTTGCGTGCGCAGGGGTTTGCTCAGGCGGGTGTGGCGGATCCTTTGGTGGTTCGGACGTTGGCGAGTGCGTGTGCTGTTGATGCTGTGGTGCATGATGATGCTCAGTTGACTTTGTGTTGAGTGCGCCATGAATGATATGTTGAAACAGAGGTTTATTGCGGGCATGGGTTTTGAGGCGGCGCGGCGTTTGGGTGCTTCTGAACGCCATGGGCACAGTTTTTGGGTGACGGCGACCAGCGATGCACCGTTGAGTGAACTGGAGCAGGCGTTGGCATCGGTGTGCGCGGTATGGCACATGCGTGATTTGAATGATTTTTTCATTGAGCCAAGTGATGTGACGTTGGCGCAGTATGTCAGTGTGGCGTTGCAATCGCAGCTGTCCCATCTGGGTGATGGGGGACATGATCGTGAGGTGTCCGTTGAGTTGCGCTCTGCGCCGAATGTGGGTGTGCGTTGTGAAGGGGCGATGGTTGTTCGTTGGTTGACATCCGAGTTTTCAGCGGCACATTTTCTTCCCAATGTGCCTGAAGGGCACCAATGTGGGCGTTTGCATGGTCACGGTTTTAAGGTTAAATTGTTTGTGGACGCTCACTCATGTGCGCCTGAGCGGTTGGCTAAGGCGTGGCAACAGGTGCATGCGGAATTGCACCACAGCCACCTCAATCACATCAAAGGTTTAGAGAATCCGACCAGTGAGCATTTGACTGAATGGGTGTGGCAGCGTTTGAAGTCTGTTGTGCCTTTGCATTCGGTTGAGGTGTTTGAAACGTCAACTGCGGGTTCGCGCCGTGATGCCAAGGGTTTTACGATTTGGAAAGAGGTGCGTTTTGAGGCGGCTCAGCCATTTGATGGCGCTGGGCGTTACACAGGACACAGTTATTTGGCGCGCTTGTATTTACAGGGTGCAGCACTTGATCCACAGGCGGGTTGGTTGCGTGATTTTGCGGATGTGAAAGCGGTGTTCAAACCGATTTACAATCAGCTTGATCACTATGCTTTGGACACGATTGCGGGTTTGACGGAGTATGACTGCGCGACTTTGGCGGCTTGGATGGCCACTCAGTTGCGCGATGCTTTGCCTGAATTGTCACGTGTGGATGTGTTTAAAAATGAATGCCATGGTGCGGCTGTGTTTGTGCAAGGGGATGTTTAATGTACACGGTGAAAGAAATTTTTTATACTTTGCAAGGCGAAGGTGCGCAAGCGGGTCGTGCCGCTGTGTTTTGTCGTTTTGCAGGGTGTAATTTATGGAGTGGACGAGAGCAAGACCGAGCGACGGCGCAATGCACCTTTTGCGATACGGATTTTATTGGCGTGAATGAGGATGGGGGCAAATTCACCACCGCTGAGGAATTGGCGCAGTGCATTGCCGATACATGGCAGGGCAAGGGTGGGATCCCTTATGTGGTTTTCACTGGTGGAGAGCCATTGTTGCAGTTGGATGATGCGTTGATTGTGGCCATGCATGCCGTGGGTTTTGAGGTGGGTGTGGAAAGCAATGGCACATTGCCTGCACCCGCTGGCATTGATTGGTTGTGCATCAGCCCGAAAGGTTCAAATGCATTGGCACAAACCTGTGGGCAGGAGTTGAAATTGGTGTATCCACAGCTCAATGCTTTGCCTGAATCATTTGCTGCACTTGATTTTGAGCATTTTTATTTGCAGCCGATGGACAGTGCGGCGCAGCAGAGCAACACGGCTGCCTGCATCAAGTATTGTATGGCGCATCCGCAGTGGCAGATGTCTTTGCAAACGCATAAGCTGACGGGCATTCGATGAGCATGCCATTGAGTGCTTTTTGAGGCTTTGAGCGTTTAAATATAAGTTGGATATACGTTTTGAATTTTAAGTTTTTTAAGGATGTTAACAGCATGGAACTTCACGCCAATTTACAATCATTGGGCAATAAAAAAACCGATTACCGTTATGATGAGCCCGATGCCTCATTGCTCGAACGTTTTCCAAATCCATTTGTTCAATCGAGCATCAATCCAAATGGTGTCACGGGCACGCTGAACATGGTGTGTCCAGAGTTTACAAGCCTGTGCCCTGTCACAGGTCAGCCTGATTTTGCGACCATTGTGATCGACATGCAGCCCAACGAGTGGTGCGTGGAGTCGAAGTCATTAAAACTGTATCTGGGTTCATTTCGAATGCATGGTGAGTTTCATGAGTCGTGCATTTGCCGCATTTGCAATGATTTGGTCTCGTTATTGCAACCCAAATGGATTAAGGTTGAAGGGCGTTTCACGCCGCGCGGTGGCATTCCATTGTGGCCATCGGCGGAATACCGTCAGCCCTAAACGTTGAGCCCCACGTCAATCGAACAGCTCGCACAAGAAATCAATGCAAGAATTTGAGCAAAAAATAAAAAATTGTGTACAATACGGCATATAAACACCGCAACCCCTTAGGGCTGCGGTGCTTTTTTTAGAGCATTATTTTTTAACCAACGCAAGGTGGTTTTTACTTTGCGATGAACGATATCACATCGGTTTTTATAGTTTGAGAAGGATAAACATGGCAGCGATTCCAATTACCACCTATGGCGCACAATTGCTTAAAGATGAATTGCATGATTTGAAATCTGTGCAGCGCCCGTGGGTCATCAACGCGATTGCAGAAGCACGTGCGCAAGGCGATTTATCAGAAAATGCAGATTACGATGCGGCAAAAGAAAAACAGGCGTTTGTCGAAGGCCGCATTTTGGAACTTGAGTCCAAATTGTCCAATTGCCAAATCATTGATCCATCAACATTGGATGCCGAAGGCCGAGTGGTGTTTGGCTCGACGGTGGTGCTTGAGGATTTGGACAACAGCGCGGAAGTGCGTTACCAAATCGTTGGTGACGATGAAGCGGACATCAAGTTGAACAAAATTTCCATCAGCTCACCGATTGCGCGTGCCTTGATTGGCAAGTATGCGGAAGATGTGGTTGAGTTTCAAGCCCCATCAGGCAAACGTGAATATGAAATCATTGAGGTGTTGTACATTTAAAGAAGCATGGAAAAGTAAAAGCCTATTTTGCTGTGCTTGAGTGGGTGTTTTTTCCCAAGGAAATCTAGAGATAAAACACAAGTAAAATCCAAGCTGGCAGAACCCAGAGCAGGGAGAGCCCACTGAGTTGTTTACGGTTTTTACCATGCATTTCCTTAATCGCCCGCGTTTAAATTTTGATTGAGTGCCCTTGTGAATCCATTAAAGAACAACACGAACACACTGTCGTCCACGTTGCCCAAACGCATCTTGTTTTTAAGTGTGCTGTCTGATTTCGCGCTTGTGCTGTGGGCTGGTGCCACATGGGCGGCCGGTTACGTGTTTGCCCCCGCGTTGTTCGCGCATTTTCCCCGTGAGGTGGCGGGTGATGCGGCAGGGCAGGTGTTTATGGCTTTGAATGTGCTGGCTTTGGCCTGTGCAGCGTTGATTTTGCTTGATCTGCGCGTGCGTTGTGCGAAACAATTGTTGCATCAGCGTGAGTTGTGGTGTGTGGTCGGATTGGTGTTTGTGGTGTTGATTCAATACGTGGGTCTGGCACCCAAAATGGCGGCGTTGAAGGTGCTGTTGCCTAACGCACAGGCTGAGGCCTTTTTTGCACAGTTGCATGGGTTTTCTCAGGTGCTGTTTTTATTGCAAAGTGGCGCATTGGCTTATTTGGTTTACCAACGTTTTGCACGCAAAAGTGCATAGTTCTGTCTGTTGTTGGTGATGATGAAGTTTTTAAATGATTCGATGTTTTGAATGGATTGTTGGTTTCAATGATGGCGTGCAGATCACACCTCGAGTATGGGTGAAATGAACGCAAAAAAAGTGTGTTGGGCGATGCGTTGTGTGCAGTTTATCGGCGGTAAAATGGGTGAGCGTTGGCTCGCCTTTATTTTTTCTTGGCGTTGCGTGACGTTTCGCCCAAAATTTTAACATCAAGCTGGCAAAAGTAGGTTTTACTTTTGGAGCACTATACATAATGAATAATGGTTCTGGCATGATCAACAGCAATGTACAACCCTTGATGACCTTTGTGCGCTCGCGCGGGCGGGTGGTTGTGCTCGTGTCAATTGCGTTGTCTGTTGCTGTGCTTGCGCTGGGTGTGGTCAGTGGGACGGCTGAGTTGTCTCATGATGTGTTTTGGCAATTGCGCCTGCCGCGGGTGTTGGCGGCTTTCGGTGTGGGTGGTTTGTTGGCGATGTCGGGTTTGATGTTGCAAGTGTTGTTGCGCAATCCCTTGGCGGAACCGTACATGCTTGGGGCGGCTTCGGGTGCGTCATTTTGCGTGTTGCTTGGGATGTTGTTGGGCGGATCGTGGTTGTTGCTACAAGGCTTGGCTTTGTTTGGGGCGTTGTCTGCTTTGGGCTTGATGCTGATGGTGATGCGACGCTATTCACGGCTTGAAGGCGATGTGACTGTTTTGTTGCTCTTGGGCATTGTGTTGGCTTCGTTGTTGACGGCAGCGGTGAGTGGGATTTTATTGATTTTGCCTGATCGCAATGTGCGCAGTGCTTTGTTTTGGATGATGGGTGATTTGGCTGGTGCTGGCTCTCATTATGTGGCGTGGTGTGGCATGTGGTTGGTGCTGTTGTGTGCTTTGACCGTGGCTCGACCGATGGCGGCGCTGATGCGTGGGGCGGTGATGGCACACAGCATTGGGGTTGATGTGACGCGATTGCGTTGGCAACTGTTGCTGTTGGCAGGCGTGGCGACTGCATTGGCGGTGATGGAGGCGGGGGCGATCGGGTTTGTTGGTTTGATCATTCCACATGTGGTGAAGTCGTTGGGCGGGCGTTATTTTGGCTCGAACATGCGCATGGTGTTGCCGTTGTGTGCCTTGTGGGGTGGGATTTTACTGGTGGTGGCGGATGCCATTGCACGCACTTTGTTTGCGCCGACACAGCTGCCTGTGGGCTTGTTCACGGTGTTGATTGGCGCCCCCTTTTTGGCATGGCGGCTTATTGTGCGTGCGCGAGAGGGGGCCAGTGCATGAGCACAAAAACAAGTGCTGTGATTGTCGAGGCTCGCCAGTTGTCCATTCAACATGGTGCTCGCACTGTTTTAGCACCGTTTGATTGGACGGTTCGAGCAGGTGAGCATTGGGTGATTTTGGGGGCAAACGGCACAGGAAAAACCAGCGTGTTGCATGCATTGTTGGGCATTGATGCCAAAATGACGTCACAGGTGTTTCTGGCGGGGAGCCCATTGAATGCCCTGTCTGCCCGTGAACAGGCCGCACTTCGGGTGTGGGTGCCGCAGCATTACGATGAGCCATTTACTTTAACGGTTGTACAGGCATTGACCAGTGTGGCGCAAGAGGCGGATGATGCGTGCATTGACCGTGTGTTGACGTGTTACGGTTTGCATCACCTTGCCCAACATTGGGTGCATACCCTGTCTGGTGGGGAACGGCAGCGTTTGACGTGGGCCATGAGTGCCGCTCGCACCACGGCTTTGACACAGTTGTGGTTATTGGATGAGCCATTGGCAGCACAGGATTTGTCGTGGCAGGCGGTGTTGCTGAAGCAGTTGCATGATGCACCTTGTGCGGTTGTGGCGGCGGTGCATGACCTCAATCAAGTGTCGCAATTTGCAACCCATGTGCTTTTGATTCAAAAAAATGCAACAGGAGCAGCGGAAGTGATTGCCGCAGGGTTGATTGATGAGGTGATGCAAGCGGAGTTTTTAAGTGCAGCTTATGGCGTTGATTTGCATTTGGTGCCCGATTTGGCTTGGTGGCAGGTGCGTTGATCGAAACGGTTCAAAATTGAAGAGACCACAATTCAAAAGCATGGCTGTAAGCCATGCTTTTTTAATGCCATGCAGCATTTGATATTCTGTTGATTTTTATGACAGTTGGCTGATCAGGTGAATGTAGATGTTGCGGGTGCATATTTTCCCATGAAAATACCCGAGTGTTTTAATATGTTATTAAAATACTAAATAAAACAGTTTAAATTACTACAGTTTGTTAAAATGTTGGTTTAATATAATAAAAATAGTTTAAAAAATAATAAGCACAAGTGTTTGTTTAAGCGCACAATAACCATGTAGAGAATAAGGTTTTAGGCGGGCTTCTCTGACACACAAAAGATGGGTGTGCATGCATTTGAGCCATGATTTTGTTTCCCCTGCCTCTTTAAAATGAAAATATTTCGGAGTTTATTATGAAAAAAATGTTGCTTGCTGGTTTGTCTGTTTTGTCAATTTGCTCATCACCTGCAATGGCGGATCAGGGCGATTTAATCGTGCGTGCACGTGCGATTGCGGTGAGCCCCGATGTCAGCAGCACCAATGTGTTGTCGAGCATTCATTCTGATTTAAGCACACAAGTGGTACCAGAGTTGGATTTCACTTACATGGTCACAAAGAATATTGGTGCTGAGTTGATTTTGGGTACATCCCGTCATTCGTTGTCGAGCGATTTGGGTAATTTGGGTAAAGTCAGTGTGTTGCCACCCACATTGACCGTGCAATATCATTTTGCGCCCGATGCTAAAATTCGCCCTTACGTTGGTGCGGGTGTGAACTACAGCCGTTTTTACAACAATGACTTGAATGTGGGTGGCAGTGCGGTCTCCATCAAGAAAAACAGCTTTGGTTTGGCGGCTCAGGTCGGTGCAGACGTCATGGTGACCGATAAATATTTCATCAATGCTGATGTGAAATACATCGGTATCCGCACCAAAGCCAGCTTGGGTGGCACTGCGTTGGGTACTTTAAAGGTCAATCCTTGGGTGTTCGGTATTGGCATTGGTCGTAAATTTGCACTGTAAACGATGGTATATGGATCTCTATGGATCGTTTTTTGATGTGAAAAAAAGCACTGCGGATCGCAGTGCTTTTTTGTGGGTCATGCAAGCTCATGATGAGAGGTGCGACCCATTTATTCAGCTGGTTTTTCTTTACGTGCGCTGCCTTGAACCATTTTAAATTCAAACAAGCGGCAATCCAATGCGCCATTGTATAAGGGGGTCTTCTTGGTTGGCGATAAGCGCATGTATTTGGGGGTGTCACGATCTGAGGTTAAGATGTAAGCGTTCCAACCCGCAAAATTGGCTTTGAGGTGATCGGCCCATTGTTTGAAGAATACGGCGTATTCTTCAGAAGTGGTGACATCAATCCGTTCGCCATAAGGTGGGTTACAGACCAACACACCGTCTTTACCTGGTGGCATGGCATCAAGAACATTTTGTTGTTCAAAAGCGACTGAGAAAGGCAAACCGCTGCGACCCAGATTGTGCTCGATGTCTTTAACAGCATAGGCACTGATGTCTGAAGCGTAGATGGCACGTGGTGTTTTATCAATTTTCACATCATTCAAAACCTTTTGCCATAACGTTTTATCAAAACCGTGGTATTGCTCGAATGCAAAATGACGTTGCCAACCTGGGGGGATGTTGGCGGCCATCAAGCCCGCTTCGATGATGATGGTGCCACTGCCGCACATCGGGTCAAATAAAGGTTGGGTCGGTTTCCAGCCCGACAACATGATCAAGCCAGCCGCTAAGTTTTCACGTAAAGGTGCGCGGCCTTTGTCTTCACGCCAGCCGCGCTTGAATAAAGCCTCACCTGATGTGTCGAGGTAAAGCGTGCAATCGAATTCAGTGATGAAGGCATAAATGCGCACATCGGGTGTGGCCGTGTCAACACTTGGGCGGCGATCCATTAAGTCACGGAAGTAGTCGCAGACCGCATCTTTGATGCGTAACGTGATGAATTCTAAACTGCGCAATGGTGACTTGATCGCATTGACCTCAACTTTGATTGAGTGATCGGGTGTGAAATAGCTGCTCCATGGTGTGCGCGAAGCGAGGTTGTAGATGTCGTCTTCATTGCGGTAGCCGCCTTGGTTGAGCTTGAGTAAAATGCGCGATGCGATGCGTGAATGTAAATTGGCACGGTACATCAATGCCAGATCACCTGCAAAAGCCACACCACCGTGGGTGAGTTTGATGTGCAGGGCATTGATTTGCTGGAGTTCTTGAACCAATAAGGGTTCTAAACCACGGGGGCAAGGTGCGAAAAAGGACAACGACATGTTTTTTAATCCGGTAAAAAGACACCGCCCAGCGTATGGGCAATGGGGGTGATGGGGGTAAATCCCATTGAAGGGTTATATGAAATGGAAGTCAATTAAGCAGAGAAGGGTTTGATCACCACCAGTGCTGTAATGAGCAACATCAAAATCACTGGGATTTCATTGAACCAGCGAAACCAAAAATGGCTGTGGGTGTTGCGATTGAGGTTGAAGTCTTTCAGCAGCTTGCCGCAATACACATGATAAGCCACGGCAACAAGCACCAGCATCAACTTGATGTGCAACCAGCCCCCTCGAAAGCCAATGCCCAACCACAGCGCCAACCCAAGTCCAATCGCTGGAATGGCAAGGATGTGCATGAAGCGATACAAACGTGCTGCCATCAACAGCAGGCGATGTTGAGAAGGCGCATCTGATTCTTGAGCCAAATTGACAAAGATGCGTGGCAAGTAAAAAAGACCTGCAAACCAAGACATCACAAAGACAATATGAAAAATTTTCAACCAATTGTAGAGCATGGTGGATTCTTTACAAAGATAAACCGCTTATGTCGTCAGCATTTCAACTCGCTGATGCACTGGTTTTTGAATATCGGGTGCACATGCACAGTAAAGCATTATTGTACGGCAGTTTGAGGTTTTAGCTTTGTAAAAATAGTTGGTGCATTGTGTGCACCAAATCTAAAGCTTGAGCATTACACTGTGCACGGGCATGCGGCCCACCTGAACAAGACCTTTGAAAGGAAAGACCATGAATTCGTTTTTACTCAAAAAAAGCAGTGTTGCCCTCATCGCAGTGGCAGTGCTGGCGGGTTGCGTGAGCAACAACGGTTTAAACACCCCTGTGGGCACAGCGATTGGCAGCACCGAGCCGTTTAACGGCATTGGCGGTATGAATCGAAACACCACCATCGGTGCAGGCACTGGTGCGGCTTTGGGTGGTGTCATTGGCGCCGCTGTTTCAAAAAATGGTAAGAAAAATGAAGGTGCACTGATTGGTGCAGCGCTGGGTGGGGTATTGGGTGGGGTGATTGGCAATAATTATGGTCAACGCATTGATCAACAAGTCAGCCAAATCGGTTCTATTTTGAATGGCACGGGTGCGAATGTCACCAAAATGGCCGATGGCTCTCTGAAAATCAACCTTGCAGGCGATGTGTCTTTCAACTCGGGTAGTGCTGCCATTCGCAGCACTTTTGTGCCCACTTTGACCAATGTGGCTCAAGTCATCAATCAAACGCCAAACAGTCGCGTGGTGATTGTCGGTCATACCGACAATTCAGGTTATGCCGATGCCAATCAGGCATTGTCATTGGCGCGCGCCAACAGTGTGCGAGACTTTTTGGTGACCAGTGGCACATCAAGCGCACGCATGACCTCCTATGGTCGTGGCTCAACTCAACCCATTGCTGACAATGCAACTGAAGCAGGGCGAGCGCAAAATCGTCGAGTGGAAGTGTTCGTGTTTCCAGAAGCCCAATGATTGATTGACATTGCAAAAGCAAGTCCTTTTGCGATGCCTTGGGTCAGAAATATAGAAATTTGATAGGCAATTCACCGATTTGAGGAAACCAAAAAAAGCGCTCAATGAATTGAGCGCTTTTTTTTATCGGTCACGCAGCTTAGACAACAACCGCAGGATTTCTAGGTACAGCCAAACCAATGTCACAACCAAACCAAAAGCCCCATACCACTCCATGTATTTTGGACTGCCATTATTTACACCGCGTTCGATAAAATCAAAGTCCAATACCAGGTTCAAGGCCGCAATTGCAACGACAATCACGCTGAACCCAATGCCAATCGGGGTGGGTGCACTGATGAACCCCATGCCGCTGCCAAAAAATGACATGACAAAATTAACCAAATAGAGCACAGCGACTGCACCTGTGGCCGCAACAATACCCAGTTTAAAATTTTCAGAAGCCCGAATTAAACCGCTTTTATAGGCCAACAGCAGGCAGCCTAACGTTCCAAAAGTCAAAGCCATGGCTTGCAGCACAATACCAGGGTAACGCATTTCAAAAACGGCTGAAATGGCACCTAAAAACACACCCTCAGCTGCTGCATACGCTGGTGCAAGGTAAGGAGCTGTATGTGCTTTGAATGAAATGATGAGTGCTAGAATAAAACCAATCACAGCGGCGCCGATGGCCATTGGCATCATCATTGAGGCCATTGAACTTTGTTGCATCAGCAAACGCCAAGGCAGGGCAGCACAAACAACGGCAATAAACAACAGAATGCCTGTTTTATTGACCGTGCCATTCAAAGTCATTCGTTCGCCTGTGATACCGGCCTGCTGTTTGAAGGTCTCATCAGAAAGGGTGGGATTGCCTGAGCGCATGAGGTGTCCTTTTTTTGGTAAAAAAACATTGTATCTTATTTTTTACTGTTGTAAAGTAAAGCTGTGAAAAATAAAATTTAACTTAAGTCTATGAAATTTAAAAACAAAAAACACTTGCGCATCGAATGAAAAAGGGTACAATGAATTCACCCAATGTAGTCACAATCGTTCAAATGGGTTCAAATGATCAGGATGTGTTGTGCGATGATCTTTTTGATTTACCTTGTTTGTGTGCTGCGGCTATTTGGGCGTGTTGTTTACAAGGGCGCAACTTCTGTTGTCGATTGAGGTTGATTTCATAAATTTTTTATCAAAAAATATGATTTTTTCTGTTGTCCAAACTTAACGCATGACCCAGCGAGTGACACGTTCACCGCAGAGCACCTTGCCCAAAAAGGTGCACCTTTGGCCGCTATTTTAGCCGCCAAAAAAACAACAGGCAAACTTGAAAAGTTTGCCTGTTTCGTTTTAATCATTTAATTATTGACCATCATGATGGTCAATAATTGGTGCTTGTTTTCTTTTGCTTGCTTTTACTTAAGAAGCCAGAGAATGCAGCGGTGTTGCTTTTTTATGACTGCTGGCCGCCTCAACTGGAATCAATTGTGGTGGTTGTCGATCTGAGACCGTGGCTTCATCCACGATGACTTTGGCAATGTCCTTCCGAGAAGGCAGTTTGAACATGGTGTCCAGCAAAGTTTCTTCAACGATGGCGCGCAGGCCACGTGCCCCTGTTTTACGTTCCAATGCTTTTTTAGCGATGGCAATCAAAGCGTTGTTGGTGATTTCCAGCTCAACATCTTCCATGTCAAACAGGGCGCCATATTGCTTCACCAAGGCGTTCTTGGGTTGTGTCAATATGTTGACCAAAGCATCTTCGTCAAGGTTGCCAAGTTTGGCCAATACGGGCAAACGACCGATCAACTCAGGAATCAAACCAAACTTGATCAAATCTTCTGTTTCAACTTCTGAGAGCAGTTCTCCAACGCTTTTCTCTTCTTTTTTATGCACTGCGGCATTGAAGCCCATCCCACCTTTTTGTGAACGATGGGCGATCACCTTGTCAAGACCATCAAACGCACCGCCACAGATGAATAAGATATTTGTGGTGTCCACTTGAATGAAGTCTTGATTGGGGTGCTTTCG
>CALMCL010000089.1 GCA_937862905.1 uncultured Burkholderiaceae bacterium
CCACCCGGCAAATTGTTTGGCAAAACATCACGCTGGCTTTTGTGGTCAAAGCTATAGTATTGGTACTTGGCGCGGGTGGTTTGGCCACCATGTGGGAAGCGGTGTTTGCCGATGTGGGTGTGGCGTTATTGGCAATTTTGAATGCCGTGCGGATTCAACGCATGACATTTGATTGACATCATGCCATCGACTGATTTGAGTCTAGATTGGCTTCTGGATTTGACTCTAGAGCACCGTCAATTCATCATTAATTCATCATTAATTCATCATTAATTCACTATTAATTCTTTAGTTATTTGTTATTTAGATGATTTGACTGACATGAGTCGCATTTAAATCCCCATGCAATTAGGGGATTTTTTCAATTAGGGGATTTTTTCAATCGGTACTGATACAATCTACCCCAACGAAAGGACAATGAGAATGGAACAAGAAACAAGCCTCAAATCTGCAGTTTCTAAGGCTTTAACCTCACAAAAACTCCCCCTTGTGGCAGTTCATCTGCCAGTAGAATGGGCACAAAAAGTCCCTGATGTGGTGCAAAAATTCAATGTCCCCAGCCTCGCTGGCACACAAATAGTCACGTTTGGACAAGAACCCGTCGGTGAGTTCAGCCGCCATTTGGATGAAATGCTTGAACAGATTACCAAAGCCGACTCACCTGTTCTGTTTGAATTATTCCGTCAAGTGAGTAAAGGCGTCAAAGACATGGATTTGCCTTCGCTGGAGGCAGAGATTCGCAAAAAGCTCGAAGGTGGTTTGCTTTCACGGATTGCCAGAATGATGGGGCTGGGCAGTCAAGCCAGCCGACTAGAGTCTGCAGCTGAGGAAGTACGCGGCTTACTTAAATCCAAAGCCTCCTCTTTACTCGATTTAATTCGGCCCATGGAAATTCAGGTTTCAACAGAGAGCAATAAACTGATTGCTGAAATCAACCGTCTCGGTCAACAGGCAACAGGGTATCGCGACAGTATTTTAAAGTTGGGGGTGTACGTGGCTGCTGGACGCGAGATATTGCACAATGCCCAAACCGAACTGGCACATATTGAAACACAAGCGCAGGCCTCACAAGACCCCATGCAAATACGCGATGCCAAAGACTTGCGCATCAAAGTTGAGTTGTTTGAAAACCGCGTATTAACGCTTGAGTCTGCATACACCAAGGCACCCGTCGATTTGGAGTCGATTGGCATTGCACAAAGCGCAGGTTTAATGACATTGGCCGACACCATCAGCTCATCGCAAGTTGAATTCAATGACATCAAGTCCGCCCTGTTGCGCTTGAACGCCACATTCCAAATTCGCTCATTGCAACAACTCAATGTCATGCGTCGTGAGTTGCGTGCCGATTTGCAAAAATATTCGCTGCAACAGCTCGAAACCGTATCGGTTGATGCCACACGTTCCGCAGCAGATGCTCAGCTTGAAAATGCGCAACTGCTGCTCGGCGTGGCAACGACATTGGGCAACATCTCAAACAAAGTCGATGCAGAGCGACAAAAAAATGTCACTAAAATCACCAATACACGAGAGTTACTCAAACAGGTTCAGCAAACCGTAGCGACACTCAACCCATGACCATAAATCCATAGACATGATATACATAGGGCTGATTGGCTTGTTCCAATCACACTTTACAACTGATTCACTTACCATTTAGGGTGCATGTATGACAAGTATTGACGGCGCAGGTGTTTTTGTACTGGAAAAGGGAGATATTTTTGAGGTAGACAAAGCCCTCACATCCTTACACATTGGCACCTATTGGGATCCAGCCAAAAGCGGTACCGCACACGATGTTGACTCGCATGCGGTACTGCTGATTCATCGTGGTGGCGACGCCAATGCACCAGCGATGTACGGTGCAGGCTCGCACTTTTTGACCTATGCCAACAAAACGCTAACGCCAGCTGAAGATGAGGATGGCGATGTCGTGGGCTTTCAAACGGTTGATCAATCCATGTGGCACTCTTCAGACAATCGCAAAGGTGGCGCTGCTGAACTCGAGCACAGTGCGCATGGGGACAGCCATGAAGAAGACTTGAGCGAAGAGATGATGATACATTTGTCTCGTTTGCCCGCCAAAGGTGTTGAAATTGCCGTTTGGCTAACGATTCATAAGGCTGTCGAGCGAAAACTGGACTTCAGTAAAATCAAGGGCCTATTTGTCGAGGTCTGCGATGCCGACGGCAATGAGTTGTGCCGTTATCATCCGACAGGTGAATTCGCGGGCTTTACTGCGTTACAAGTGGGATCATTGATGAAAAAAATAGACGGTTCTTGGGCATTCACAGCCATCGGCGCAGGCTCGAAAACAGGGTTGGCTGACATCATCGAAGCTTATCAATAACGATGCCAAGCAAACCCAAAGTGCTTTTTGAGGGCAATGATCAGATGCAACATCAAGTGCAACATCAGGTGCAAGAAAAGGCACCCATCATCACACAGCCCACAAAAAAACCCAGCGTACTGTTTGGCACGGCACAGGAACTGCTACCCAAAAGCACCACGCCCAAAGTTCTGGCTGACGGGGTGTTGCGTCAGCGCATACCGTGTCGCATTGATGATTTGCAGGCACAGAATCCTTCAACCAAAATTGACATCCTGACCTCGGCTTTACGAATCATCCACAGCGTCAATCTAGATGATCCGCATTTTGAAGACATCGTGCGCTTTGGTGAAGATTTGCAAGTTGAACATGGTCAAATGAGTGGAACTGAGCTCAATATAGCCAACAATGAACAGATCGCACACGGACAAGAAACACTAAACCGAGTGCTCAAAATCATTAAGCAGCTTGATCCTGAAAAAGTATTTGATCACGAACAACCATCCACCTTGAAAAAACTGGCGGGACTGATTGCCCCCAAAGCCTCGCCGAGTAAGGTGTTTGGTGAATATTATCCTCAGTTGCTGACGTGCGTTGAGCAACTGAAACAGCACGAACACACATTGATGACAGCCAGCACCGCACTGTCCACAATCAAGCCACGTTACACTCAGCTCATGAACGAGACGATGGGTTACATCATCGCGGCACATTTTATGGCCGACTACATCCGCCGCACCCCGATGGGCAAAGCGCTTCAAGAACACTACAACGCCCAAGCAAACGCTTTAGAAAATCGTGCCACCAGCCTTTTGAACACCCAAACGACATTGACCATCGGACATCACACCCATGATGTGCTGGCTGAACATCTGAACATGCTCAAGGTGACGACTAATAACGTTTTGCATGAAGATTTACCCCTATTTTATACCGCTTACACCACCGCATTGACGGCCAAACAGCCCAACACAAGTGCCTTTGCATCACTGCGTCGCATTTATCTAAAATTGATTGAACATTTAAACGGAGAAAAAACATGAGTATCTTTGAGATTGAAAAAGAAGTTGAAAAAGTTCGTTTTGTCCTCGAAAAAAATGGTATTGACCACGTCGTGCGCGCTCGCGTGGGCATGAATCTTGACGTCTCCGGTTCAATGACTGAACTATACAAACAAGGTGTGGTTCAAAGAGTCGTTGAGCGTATTTTGCCACTTGGATTGGCTTGTGATGACAATGGAGAAATCGACGTGTGGGGATTTTCCAGCCGCACGGCACTCGCTTGCGTGGCCACTCGCGAAAACTACAAAAACATTGTGAACCAAGAAATGATGGATGGTGATTTGGATCACATTTTGTGGGAAGGCACGCGGTATGCACCCGCGATCCAAGCAAATCTGAATTATTACAGTCAAGACAACTCGCCTGTACTTAACTTTTTTCGCAAACTGTTTAAAGGCCATGTTAACGAAGAGAAGCCTTTGCCAGTCATCAACTATTTTTTGACCGACGGTGAGAACACCGATAAATCTGCAACCCAAGCATTATTTGAACACATCGAAAAAACCGATGCGCAAATTTATTACCTCTTGATTGGTGTTGGCAGTGCCAAATATGAGTTTTTACGTGACATGGCGGAACGCTTCCCCAATGTGGGCTTTGTTTCCGTCAAAAATTTAGCTGTATTTTTAGAGGATGAAAGCATTTATGAGCAACTTTTACCAGCAGAATTATGCACTTGGCTTAAACATGAGCATGATGGTGAAGATGAGGACGACCACCATTAAATGAAGCATCATATGACGCAAACAGCTGTACCCTACGGATGCGAATAGATGCATCAACTCATGCAATCACGCACTCATCAAACCCAAGTAAATCCATCAATTAACCAAACGAATTATTGGTGGTTTTTACCATAACCTTTAATGCCTTCTTCATGACTCGAATCGATTTTTTCAGTAACGCCCCCAATCGCTTGGATTACGTTGCCCGTTTACTCCATAAAGTGCACACAGCTCAGCAAACGGCAGTGGTGTATGGTGACCCAGATACTTTAAGTGCATTGAGCGATGCACTTTGGCACAACCCCGCATTTTTAGCGCACGATGTACAAGCCAATGCATCATTATCACACAGCGCCGCCATTGTGCTCATCAGTGAGGCCATGCTCGATTTTCCTCACCACAATGTTTTGATCAACCTGTCAGATGTCACACCCAGTTTTTTTGCCAGTTTTAACCGCTTGATTGAAGTGGTGCCCAATGAGGACGCGCCAAAGCAAGCTGCGCGTGAACGCTGGGGGTTTTATAAATCGCGGGGTTATGTTTTGAATCACCACGACATTGCGGCAAAAAAATAACGCATCATTCGGGTGATCGACCCGTAAAATTCAGCTTCTCGTGCTGAACTGATTAAAACAGACGTTTGCTTCAAGCTTGCTTCAAACCACTGGCCCATTTCAGTACAAATGGGGCAGCATCATTCAATTGCTCAAGCGAAAACACCATCCATCCCATCAGTTTAGCTTTAAGAAACGGTGATTCAATAAAAAATGCGCTCATATTGAGCGCATTTTTTATTGAATCATTCTTAAGATTAAGGTGTTTTTTATTTCAAATTACCTGACAAAAATTGCTGCAAACGTTCAGATTTTGGATGACTCAACACTTCACGTGGATTGCCCTGCTCTTCAATCAACCCTTTATGCAAGAAAATCAAGTGGTTGGACACCTCACGTGCAAACCCCATTTCGTGGGTGACAATGATCATGGTGCGCCCTTCTTCAGCCAATGCACGCATCACACGCAACACTTCACCGACCAACTCAGGATCCAGTGCTGACGTCGGCTCATCAAACAAAATGACCTCTGGCTCCATCGTCAAGGCACGTGCAATCGCAACGCGTTGCTGTTGTCCACCCGACATGGCCGATGGGTATTTATTTTCGGCACCTTGCAAACCCACTTTATCAAGGTATTTCTTCGCCCGCTCAGTGGCATCTGCTTTTGACATGCCAAACACTCGAATCGGTGCTTCAATCAAATTCTCAAGCACAGTCATGTGTTGCCATAAATTAAAATGTTGAAACACCATCGACAAACGGCTGCGAAAATGTTGCAGCTGTTTGGAATTGCTTGCATTCAACTCACCATTTTTGGCTGTTTTTAATTCAAGTTGCTCACCATTTAAATAGATTTGCCCTTGATTTGGCTTTTCAAGCAAATTGATGCAGCGTAAAAATGTGCTTTTACCTGAACCACTTGAACCAATGATGCTGATCACATCACCTGCTTGGGCAGAGAGCGATACACCTTTTAAAACTTGATGGTCACCATAACTTTTATGAATGCCCAATACTTTTAATTTATCCATGCTGTTCAACCTATTTATTTTGTATGATTAAAATCATTTGAAAAAGCCAATCAACAATTATGCCGACAAGCCAGCACCATGACCCAAATCAACCTTGCCTGAAACACTGATCAAATTATCACCTTGCTGGGCAAACTGTATGGTGTTCCGAGCAAAAACAAACCCGTTAATCGGGCTGAACACACCAACCGATTCGCCTTGAATGGGGTCAATGACCTCAGCCACAATCTGCCCTTCAGCGATTTCATCGCCCGCTTCGATGTGAAACACCACCACCCCCGAATGAGGCGCAAACACGTATGCTTTACCTGATAAAGGATTGGGCGCTGCCAACAAATCGGGAAGTGCTTGTGTTTGCGCTGAAGTCAAAGCCACATCACCACGGAACCCCAAAAACTGGACAATCGCATTGGCATCCTTCACCGCAAACTCATGCGCCACATCGGCGCGACTGCGCAATTCAACAGTTGTACTGGCACAGGCATATGGAATGTTCGCCTCTGGATAAGCCGCACGCAATTTCGCCCAAACTGTTGATAAAGCTTCATCAAAAGGATTGACATGGGTGTCTTCAGCCAACAACTGGCATCGACTGCCTAAAAATCGAGCCAATGGTTCTAAAGTTGGCCACAACTGGGGTAAGGTATACATGTGCAAAGCCGCTGTTTCATCGCAGTGTAAATCAAGCACGACATCGGCATCATGGGCAAGGCCGAGCAAGATCAAATGCAAATGTTCAAGCTGAGTCACGCCCTGTCGCTGTGCCAGCGCCTTGGCCATGGCTTGACGTATGGTGCGCACATTGCTCACTGCATCTGAACCCAAAGTGGCTTGATCGGTTTGAAGCTGAGCCAAAGTCATTTCAAACAAACTCAAATCGCCCAAACGATTGAAGTTCTGACCTGAAAACAAATCAAAGCGCCCCACATGGGCATAATGAATACTTTGCCCCAAACCAATTGGATTGCACATCGGCACCAGAACGATTTTCGAATGAAGTTGTCCTTGTGATTCAAGTTCAAGTAATTTTTGACGCAAATGGTAAGCAGTCAAAGCCCCTGGCAATTCATTGGCATGTAAACTCGCTTGAATGTAAATTTTGCGAGTTGCAGATTCCGAACCGAAGTGCAATGCAGTCACAGCCCGTTGAGTACCCAGTGAAGCACCTGATAAATTGTGTTGTTCAACACGCATAGCCAACCTTATTGATATAAATATTGAATGGACACTTAATGAGTCCTTGGTTTCAAATGCGCCAAATAGCGATTTTCAGCCAAACGGAACAAGTACACCAAAATGAATGTGAGTAATAAATAAACGGTTGCCGCGGCAATAAAAACGGGGAAAGGACGGTATGTTTCTGAATTCATGATGATCGCTTGTCCCATCACCTCATACAAAGTAAAAGACGATGCCAACGCCGTGGATTGCAACATCATGATGACTTCATTGCTGTACGCAGGTAAGGCACGGCGCAATGCAGAAGGCAGCATGATGTGACGGGTGACTTGACCCGCACTCAAACCATAGGCACGACCTGCTTCCACCTCGCCATTGTCGGTGTTTTTGATAGCACCTGAAAAAATCTCAATCAAATACGCCGTTGTGTTTAAAGTCAATGCCAACCACACCCAAAAAAAACCCTCTTTTAAGAAGTCAAAAGCCTCCGTGTCCATCAAAGATTGAACCCAATCGAACTCAGGAAAACCTTTATAAAACAAATACATTTGCACCAACAACGGTGTGCCCGTAAAGAAATAAGCGAACAAACGAACACATCGGGCAGGAAAAGTAGACCGGCGGGCATGAACCACTGACAAAGGAATGGCCAACACCAACCCCATCAACACCGCACTGAATGTCAGCAACAAGGTCAACGGCAAACCTTCTAAACACTTCAAAAAAGTGCGAAAGAAAATATCGAAAGCATTAGGACTCATAGCGCACCTCACGCACGCCACGTGCATATTGGCGCTCCAATTTACGGAAAATGACCAAGGACACCGTGGTCAATAATAAAAACAGCAACGCTGAGACCAAGTTGAACATGAAAGACATTTGCTCTTTGCTGCCAGCCAGTTGCGACAAGCGGGTCACATCATCCAAACCCACAATCGACACCAATGCTGTGGTTTTCGTCAACACCAACCAGTTATTTTTCACACCCGGCAAAGCAAAACGCATGAGCAAAGGAAAAGTGATCCGCTTGAGCACCTGCCAAGCACTCATGCCGTAAGCATAACCTGCTTCCATTTGCCCAGATGGAATCGCCAACATGGCACCACGAAACGTTTCTGTGAAATAAGCGCCAAAAATAAATGCAATCGTGAACACACCAGCCATGAATGGGCTGATTTCAATGGTTTCGTAATTGTACGCTTCAGCAAAATCATTCAGCCAATATTGCAAGCCGTAATAAATAAGGAACATCCAAACCAAATCGGGCACGCCACGGACGATGGTGGAATAAGCGGTCGCTATGCCGTTGATGAGCTTGTTTTTAGACAAACGCATGTTGGCACCCAGCAAACCCAATGCAAAAGAAAGTGCGAATGACAGCAATGCCACCGCCAATGTCAGCCATGCGCCGCTTAATATGCGTGGCATGTACTGCATGATGATATTTATTTTATCCATAACACAGCCTCTGGCTTGATAATGATTTGTTTTTTATAGCAGAACGTAAATTTAATTTTAATTTAACGATGGCTATATTTGATTGTTATGTGTGTGATGAATAGACCCATATAAGAACAGGCCATACAACAAGTGCCCATGAAGGGCACTTGTGCATCGACGTGAGTCGATTAACCGCCGTAGATGTCAAACTTAAAGTACTTGTCAGCGATCGCTTTGTATTTGCCATTGGCACGAATCGCATCAAATGCTTTGTTCAATTTATCCGCCAACTCAGCATCTTCCTTGCGCACTGCAAAGCCAGTGCCGTCGCCCAAGATCACTGGGTCTGCCGCATTCGGCACATCTGCACCCAATTGAGCATAGCCTTTACCCGCTGGTTTGCTTAAGAAACCATCACTCAAGACCACGCCATCAGCGAAGACCGCTTCAATGCGTTTTGCAGCCAAATCTGCATATGCATCTTCAATGGTTTTATAGCTCTTGATTTTTGCATCTGGGTAGTATTTTTTAGCATAGGTTTCTTGAATCGTGCCTTGCTGAACACCAAATGCATGACCTTTCATGCCTTCTGGTGTAATTTGTAAAGCACTGCCTTCTTTAGCCACGAAGCGGTTTGGTGCGCTCCAAATTTTTTGAGTGAAACGAACCGATTGTTTGCGTTCGGGCGTGATGCTCATCGAAGATGCAATCACATCGTATTTCTTGGTGGTCAAACCTGGAATGATGCCTTCCCATGCTTGATTAATGAATGAACATTTGGCTTTCATTTCTTCACACATCGCATTGGCGATGTCAATGTCGAAACCAACAATTGCACCTGACGCGTCGGTCGACTCAAATGGAGCGTAAGTGGCATCAGTACCGAACTTCAAATTCATGGCTTCAGCTGCGGGTGCAGTGGCTGCTGGTTTAGCAGCATCGGCTGCGGGAGCAGCAGGTTTCACTTCTTGTTTAGGCGTGCATGCCGCCATGAACATGGCAAAAACACCACCACTTAATAAAGCTATTTTACGATTGCTCATCGTCTTTCTCCAGTGTAAAAAATTATAAAAACAGACTCAAAATGCAAGTCGTAGACTATTTTGTCAAGTAAAGTCTAACATATTTTTTACATGTTGCAAGTGCGTAAATGCATCAAAAGAGCACAGTCGTTTCACAAAAAACGTAGTTTTACCTATTTTAACAAGCACTGCGCACCATTTTGATCCAATCTTACGTCTAGTTCAATGTCGCAGAACACCGCAGCAGATACCCAGTAAACCATGGATTGAAATCACATCAAGACAGATAATCTGCCAATCCATGGGCATAATCATACAACTCGCCTAAAATTTCTTGTCCTTCGACATCATTTGCCTCACTCAGCTCATCACCCAATTCATCAAGCTGAGCCAGCAACGCATCGGCCGTCAAACCACCACCAGCCCCGTGAAGCACCCGATTGGCACAGTGCACACGCCATTCGATTTGCTCTTGAGCATTCAAAGACTGGGGAAAATTTCGCGCACGGTAGCGCCAAAACAGCTCTTCTAGGCGAGCATCAACAAAGCTGGGCTTGGCCTTGGCTATTTTTTCAGCATCAAGGACACGCAAATCATTGAGCACGCGACGGTCGCCATTGCCCACAAAACCGCCATACAAGTCTTGCTCAACATCCAAGGCCTCACCAAAATCACGGTGATACACATCACGCCACGTCGCGCTCATATCCACCAACTGAGCCGCATGCTTGGCATGTTCAGCCACTTGCACCAAGTCAATTGACCATTTATCAGCCATCGCTGGCGAAAGTGTTTTTAAATTGCCAATGACCATTGGGGACTTATTGATGTGAATGGTTTTGATTGGCAAGCGCGTCAGGCCATCGGCCAATGCGTCAGCACGGTTGAACATGCGCACTTTAATCTCATCAACCGACAACCCCTGCAACTCACGCGGATCGTGTGCCAAATCCCAGACGATGATTTCGTTTTTATTGGTCGGGTGTTGCGCCAAAGGCCAAACCACCCCTAAGCAACCACGTTCAACGGGAAACATGCCTGAAACATGCAAAAATGGCTTACCAGCAGCGCCAATCAAACCAATTTCATCAGACACACGGTCTTTTTTATGTAAAGCCAAACAAAAATCAAATAGCTTTGGATTCTTCTCGCGGATCAAGCGTGCCAATGCGATGGTTGCACGCACGTCAGACACCGCATCATGTGCTTTTTCATGAGCGATGCCATTCGCTTGGGTTAGCAATTCCAGTCGAAAACTGACTTTGCCATCTTCACCAGTTGGCCATTCAATGCCTTCTGGGCGCAGAGCATGCGCAGTGCGCACCACATCCAAAATATCCCAACGACCGCATTGGTTCTGCCATTCACGTGCATAA
>CALMCL010000090.1 GCA_937862905.1 uncultured Burkholderiaceae bacterium
TCGTGAAGGCGGTCGTACCGTCGGCGCGGGTGTTGTGGCTAAAATCATTGCTTAAGTATGATTAACCCGTGGTTTAGGGTTGAAGATTGATCCAAAATAACGCATTGAGGTGGGTTGTTTTGGATAAAAAATAGACGGGGTTCTGTAAATGTGATAGAATCCCGTTTTAAGTTTTTCGGTGTAGGGGCGTAGCTCAATTGGTAGAGTGACGGTCTCCAAAACCGTAGGTTGGGGGTTCGAGACCCTCCGCCCCTGCCATATCGAAAAACAAGTTGTTTCAAATGTCGCGGTTCTCGCGTCAATTCCTAATCAAGTCAAATTTTTTTGATTGCTTCAAGTAGAGTGAGTACATGTCTCAATCTCAACAGATTAAAGATGTATCGAATGCCAAGTGGGGCGTTTGGGTACCGATCGTAATATTAGTGGCCGCATTTATGGCCTATTTTTTTGTGCCTAAGGATGCTTCGGAATATGTGAAGCCGGCCATTTTGCTTGCAGGCTTTGCTGCTGCTGTTGTGTCGTTTTTTGTGTCGCCGACAGGCAAGTCGTTTTTGACTTTTGCCAATGAGGCCTATCGCGAAACACGTAAAGTGGTGTGGCCGACGCGCAAAGAAGTTTTTCAAATGACAGGTGTCGTTTTTGCTTTTGTGGGCGTCATGTCTTTGTTCCTGTGGGGTGTGGATAAAGTTCTTGAATTCGTACTGTACGACTTAATTTTGCGTTGGAAATAATATGGATAAGCGTTGGTATTTTGTTCAGGTGTACTCAAGCATGGAAAAGAGTGTTGAGCGCGCTCTGAATGAGCGCATTGGGCGTTCTGAAATGCAAGAGCAATTTGGCCGTGTGTTGGTGCCGACCGAAGAGGTTGTTGAAATGCGTAATGGCAAGCGCGTGGTGGTTGAGCGTCGCTTGTACTCGGGTTATGTGTTGATCGAAATGGCAATGACCGATGAGTCTTGGCATTTGGTCAAGAGCACGCCCAAGGTTTCTGGGTTTGTGGGTGGGGTGGGCAATAAGCCGCATGCTTTGCCGCAGGCCGATGTGGATAAAATTCTCGCACACATGAATGGTGAGCGTCCGCGTCCAAAAATTGAATTTGAGGTGGGCGAGTCTGTGCGTGTCACTGAAGGGCCTTTCGCTGACTTCAATGGTGTGATTGAAGAAGTGAATTATGATCGCAATAAATTGCGTGTCACTGTGACTATTTTTGGCCGTGCAACCCCAGTTGAGCTGGGTTTTGATCAGGTTGAAAAGGTTCAATAAAAAATACAGGTTAAGCCGTTCAACCTGCTCTGGTTTGTTTTTGAAATAAATCAGAATGTTCAAATGAACGGCACGAGGAGCCAAAGTCAAGCATGCACATGCTTAAAATGGCGATACCACTCATTTAGAGGTTAATTATGGCAAAGAAGATTATCGGCTTTATTAAGCTGCAAATCCCAGCGGGCAAAGCAAACCCGTCTCCTCCAGTTGGTCCAGCATTGGGTCAACGTGGTTTGAACATCATGGAGTTCTGTAAAGCGTTTAACGCTGCAACCCAAGGCATCGAGCCTGGTTTGCCAGTTCCTGTGGTCATCACAGCATTTGCTGACAAGAGCTTCACTTTCGTGATGAAAACAACGCCTGCAACGGTGTTGTTGAAAAAAGCAGCGAAAATCACCAAAGGTTCTGCACGTCCACATTCGGACAAAGTGGCTAAAATCACGCGCGAACAAGCGGAAGAAATTGCAAAAGCCAAACAGCCTGACCTCACGGCAGCTGATTTGGACGCAGCTGTACGCACCATCGCTGGTAGCGCTCGCAGCATGGGCATCACGGTGGAGGGTCTGTAATCATGGCGAAATTATCTAAAAAACAAAAAGCATTGGCGGCTAAGGTCGATCGCAATAAAGTCTATGCAGCAGATGACGCTTTGGCTTTGGTCAAAGAAACAGCGACTGCAAAATTCAACGAATCTGTTGACGTTGCAATTCAACTCGGCGTTGATCCAAAGAAATCAGATCAAACTGTTCGTGGTTCGGTTGTTTTGCCAGCGGGTACAGGTAAAACAGTCCGTGTGGCGGTTTTTGCTCAAGGCGAAAAAGCTGAGTTGGCTAAAGCAGCTGGCGCGGACATTGTTGGTATGGAAGACTTGGCTGAGCAAGTTAAAGCTGGCCAAATGGATTTTGACATCGTGATTGCCACTCCAGATGCAATGCGTATCGTTGGTACTTTGGGTCAAATCTTGGGCCCACGTGGCTTGATGCCAAATCCAAAAGTTGGTACTGTGACGCCTGATGTTGAAACTGCAGTTAAAAATGCTAAAGCCGGTCAAGTGCAATTCCGTGTGGACAAAGGCGGTATCATTCACGCCACTTTGGGTCGCGCTGACTTTGAAGTTGCTGCATTGAAATCGAACTTGGCGGCATTGGTTGATGCATTGGTTAAATTGAAACCAGCTTCAAGCAAAGGCGTTTATGTGCGTAAAGTTGCACTCTCATCAACAATGGGTGTGGGCGTGCGCGTGGACAGCGGTACAATCGCTGGCTAATAGGTATGACTATACGGCAGTTGAATGACTGCGGTATAAAAGAGAGCTTTGGGTTGTTGTGTGTGTTTTTAGTTGAAATGCTTAAAACGCCACAACGGGCTTTCAAAGACCGTTGGTGTGTTGCACTTAATGATCGTTTGGCGATGCTTGGTTTTGATCAAGTTTCCTCGAATGAAAGCCAACGCAGAATGGCGACCCCGAAAATGATTTCGTTTTATGTTTATAAAGCAAAACCATGACGGAAGTCGTTGGGTGTTGTGCGATGTTCTTTTGAATGTGCACGACTTTATAAATGAAGTAGGAGTATAACGTGGCATTGAATCTTGAAGGTAAAAAAGCCGTCGTGTCAGAAGTTGCGCAAATTGTAGCAAGCGCGCAAACAATGGCAGTGGCTGAATATCGTGGGGTTGGCGTTAGCGCTCTGACGACATTGCGTAAAAATGCGCGCGCGCAAGGCGTTCACATCCAAGTGTTGAAAAACACATTGGCACGCCGTGCGATCGAAGGCACGTCATTTGAGTCTTTATCGGCTGAACTGACGGGTCCATTGATCTATGGCATCTCTGAAGATGCTGTCGCTGCCGCTAAAGTCTTGAATGACTTTGCTAAAACCAATGATAAATTGATCTTGAAAGCTGGCGTTTACAACGGCAAGTTGCTCGATCAAGCTGGTATCAAAGCATTGGCAAGCATCCCTTCTCGCGAAGAGTTGTTGTCGAAGTTGGCATACGTAATGAAAGCACCTGTAGCAGGTATGGCGCGCGCTTTGGCCGCTGTAGCCGCACAGAAGTCAGAAGCAGCTTAATTTCACGATTTGATTTTCGCCTCACTTGTGTGTGGCGTGATCTCACATTAAATATTTGCGGTTCAAAGAACCGATTGTTAGGAGTTTTAAATGGCTATCACTAAAGATGACATCTTGGAAGCAGTAAGTGCAATGTCTGTAATGGATTTGAATGATTTGGTATCAGCATTCGAAGAAAAATTTGGCGTTTCTGCTGCAGCTGTTGCTGTTGCAGGCCCAGCGGGCGGCGCAGCAGCTGCTGCTGAAGAAAAAACTGATTTTGACGTTGTGTTGACTGAAGTTGGCGCAAATAAAGTCAGCGTGATTAAAGCAGTTCGTGAAATCACTGGTTTGGGCTTGAAAGAAGCGAAAGACCTCGTTGATGGCGCACCAAAAACAGTTAAAGAAGCCGCTCCAAAAGCTGATGCAGAAGCTGCTAAAGCAAAATTGGAAGAAGCTGGCGCGAAAGCAGAACTCAAGTAATTTGTTATTGGGTTTTAAAAACTGGCAGCAGCAATGTTGCCAGTTTTTTGCGCTAAAATTAGTGTCCCTGAGCGTTTGAAAATCTGGTATAATTTCAGACTGTCTAAAAATTTAACCCGATTTCTCTTTGAAATTAAACATAAATGCATTTGCTGGAAATAGGTGAGTGCATTTTTGTTTGTTTTCTTCTCGACGACGAGAAAATAAATTTGGTCGGATATGCGTGCAGTCCATTGTGGGCGGGTGCTTCGATAGAGAGGCTCGCCGAGCGTTTTTTCATATAACGTTTTTCAATTCAATGCGCATGTGTATTGTCCGCCAGCGGTTGGTAGTGGCCAACCACCAAATTCCCCCTATGGTCGTCCGTGTCGTTTTAGTCATGTTGTGTGCTGTTGGATGGTTTGCGCACATCATGTCGTCTTTTGGAGTGTGTGATGGCGAAGGCCCAAACTTATTCATTCACCGAGAAAATGCGTGTTCGTAAAAACTTTGCCAAGCGCGAAGTTGTGCAAGAAGTGCCTTACTTGCTCGAAACGCAATTGCGCTCATTCTATGATTTTTTACAAGCAAACGTAGCAACTGATAAACGCACCAACACAGGCTTGCAAGCCGCATTCACATCGATTTTCCCGATTGAATCGCACAATGGCATGGCTCGCTTGGAGTTTGTGGGTTATCAGTTGGCTGATCCCATTTTTGATGTGAAAGAATGTCAACAACGTGGTTTGACATATTGCTCATCTTTGCGCGCCAAAGTGCGCTTGGTGTTGATGGATAAAGAAGCATCAAAACCGACCATTAAAGAAATTAAAGAGCAAGAAGTCTACATGGGCGAAATGCCTTTGATGACCAATACAGGCTCGTTCGTGATTAACGGTACTGAGCGTGTGATCGTGTCTCAGTTGCACCGTTCGCCTGGTGTGTTCTTTGAGCATGACAAGGGTAAAACCCACAGCTCAGGTAAATTATTGTTCTCTGCTCGCATCATCCCTTACCGTGGTTCATGGTTGGATTTTGAGTTTGATGTCAAAGACATCTTGTATTTCCGTGTGGATCGTCGCCGTAAAATGTCAGTGACCATTTTGCTTAAAGCGATTGGCATGACACCAGAGCAAATTCTCGAAAACTTCTTCGAGTTTGTCCCTGTTAAATTGTCTGTTGAGGGCGGTTACATTGACGTGGCGCCTGAGCGTTTGCGCGGTGAAGTTGCACGCTTTGACATCATTGATAAATCGGGCAATGTCCTCGTGGCACGCGACAAACGCATCACAGGCAAGCACATCCGTGACATCGAAAAATCAGGGCTCAAAGAAATTGTTGTGCCAGAAGATTACTTGTTGGGCTTGGTGTTGGCGAAAAACATCATTGACCGTGACACAGGTGAGGTGATTGCCAATGCCAATGCAGAGTTGACTGAAGATTTACTGAAAAAACTGCGCATGGCTGGCATCGCGTCTGTGGACACTTTGTACACCAATGAATTGGATCATGGCGCATTCATTTCAAACTCTTTGCGTTTGGATGATACGGCCGATCAAAATGCAGCGCGCATCGCGATTTACCGCATGATGCGTCCTGGTGAACCACCGACCGAAGAGGCCGTTGAAGCCTTGTTCCACCGTTTGTTCTACAACCCAGATGCGTATGATTTGTCACGCGTGGGTCGTATGAAGTTCAACCGCCGTTTGAGCCGTGATTCTGACGAAGGCTCAATGGTATTGGACAACACCGACATCTTGAATGTGATTGAAACGCTCGTTGATTTGCGCAATGGCAAGGGTGAAGTGGATGACATCGATCACTTGGGTAACCGTCGTGTGCGTTGTGTGGGTGAGTTGACTGAAAACCAATTCCGCTCTGGTTTGGCGCGTGTTGAACGTGCCGTGAAAGAACGTTTGGCACAAGCGGAATCAGAAGGTTTGTTGCCACATGATTTGATCAACTCCAAACCGATCTCATCGGCGATTAAAGAGTTCTTCGGTTCGTCACAATTGTCTCAGTTCATGGATCAAACCAATCCATTGTCTGAAATCACGCACAAACGCCGTATTTCTGCACTGGGCCCTGGTGGCTTGACGCGTGAACGTGCTGGCTTTGAGGTGCGAGATGTGCATCCGACGCATTATGGCCGTGTGTGCCCGATTGAAACACCAGAGGGACCAAACATTGGTTTGATCAACTCAATGGCGATTTATGCGCGTTTGAACGAATACGGTTTCATCGAAACGCCATATCGCCGTGTGTCTGACAGTAAAGTATCTGACACCATCGACTATTTGTCAGCGATTGAAGAAGGCAAATACGTGATTGCGCAGGCGAATGCGACTGTGGCTGAAAATGGCTTGTTGACCGATGAATTGGTCTCTGCGCGTGAATCGGGTGAAACCTTGCTCGTGTCACCCGAGCGCGTGCAATACATGGACGTTGCACCGTCACAAATCGTTTCTGCTGCGGCATCGTTGATTCCTTTCCTTGAACACGATGATGCGAACCGTGCATTGATGGGTTCCAACATGCAACGTCAAGCCGTGCCTTGTTTGCGCGCTGAAAAAGCCGTGGTCGGTACGGGCATTGAACGCACTGTCGCGGTCGACTCGGGCACAGCGGTGCAAGCTTTGCGTGGTGGTGTTGTTGACCACATCGATGCAAACCGCATCGTGATTCGCGTGAATGATGAAGAGGCGGTTGCAGGCGAAGTCGGTGTTGACATTTACAACATGATCAAATACACCCGTTCAAACCAAAACACCAACATCAACCAACGTCCGATCGTTAAAAAAGGCGACATCGTGGCACGCGGCGACGTGATTGCGGACGGCGCGTCAACGGATTTGGGTGAATTGGCTTTGGGTCAAAACATGATGGTCGCCTTCATGCCTTGGAACGGTTACAACTTCGAAGACTCGATTTTGATTTCTGAACGCGTGGTGGCCGATGATCGCTACACTTCGATTCACATTGAAGAGTTGACCGTTGTGGCGCGTGACACCAAGTTGGGTGCAGAAGACATCACCCGTGATATTTCAAACTTGGCTGAGTTGCAATTGAACCGTTTGGATGACTCTGGCATCATTTACATTGGTGCTGAAGTGTCAGCCGGCGACGTGTTGGTTGGTAAAGTGACGCCAAAAGGCGAAACGCAACTCACACCAGAAGAAAAGCTCTTGCGCGCGATTTTCGGTGAAAAAGCTTCTGATGTGAAAGACACCTCATTGCGCGTACCAGGTGGTACAACAGGTACCGTGATTGACGTGCAAGTGTTCACGCGCGAAGGCACACCACGCGATGCACGTGCTGAGTCGATCATTCAATCGGATTTGAACAGCTATCGCCATGATTTGAATGACCAAATGCGCATTGTTGAAGGCGATGCCTTCATCCGTTTGGAAAAAATGTTGATCAATAAAATGGTCAACGGCGGCCCGAATAAATTGGCCAAAGGCGCAACCATCACGGCCGAGTATTTGCATGATTTGGCTGATAAATACAAGTGGTTTGACATTCGTTTGGCGGATGAAGATGCGGCCAAAGCAATGGAAGCTGTGCGTGATTCACTTGAACAAAAACGTGCACAATTCAACAGTGCTTTCGAGGAAAAACGCAAGAAATTGACCCAAGGTGATGACCTGCAAGCAGGCGTGATCAAAATGGTTAAGGTTTACCTTGCGGTTAAACGTCGTTTGCAGCCTGGTGACAAAATGGCGGGTCGTCACGGTAACAAAGGTGTGGTGTCACGCATTTTGCCGATCGAAGACATGCCGCATTTGGCCGATGGCACACCCGTTGACATTTTGTTGAATCCATTGGGCGTGCCTTCGCGCATGAACGTGGGTCAGGTTTTGGAAGTGCATTTGGGTTGGGCGGCCAAAGGTTTGGGCTGGCGCATTGACAAGATGATGGCTGAACAAGTCAAAGTCGAAAAAATGCGTGAGTTTTTGGACAAGATTTACAACGGTTCAGGCCAAAAAGAAGATTTGAACGCCTTCTCTGACGATGAAATCATGGCTTTGGCGCACAACTTGAAAAAAGGCGTGCCATTTGCAACCCCAGTGTTTGACGGCGCTTCTGAAAAAGAAATTCGTCGCATGCTTGATTTGGCCTTCCCTGATGACGATCCAGCGACGGCATTGCGTGGCTTCACGCCAACGAAAACTCAAGTGCGTTTGTACGATGGTCGTACGGGTGAAGCGTTTGAGCGTCATGTCACTGTGGGTTACATGCACATCCTGAAACTCCACCATTTGGTTGACGACAAGATGCATGCCCGTTCAACAGGCCCATACAGCTTGGTGACGCAACAGCCACTCGGCGGTAAAGCGCAGTTTGGTGGTCAGCGTTTCGGTGAGATGGAGGTGTGGGCACTTGAAGCATACGGTGCGTCATACATCTTGCAAGAGATGTTGACGGTCAAGTCGGATGACATCAATGGCCGTACCAAAATGTATGACAGCTTGGTCAAAGGCGAACATGAAATCGATCCAGGCATGCCTGAATCATTCAATGTGTTGGTTAAAGAGATTCGCTCACTGGGCGTTGACATTGATCTCGAACGTGTTTGATTGCAGAATTGTTACGTGAATTGAAATCAGATTTTGTGCGGCTTGCCCGCGCAAAATCTCTAAATTAAAATCAAAAAAAGTTGGTTGTTACTTTTTTTGAATGTTTTTGGAGCTTGAGATTATGAAAGCATTGCTCGACTTATTTAAACAAGTCCAACCCGATGAAAACTTTGAGGCCATCAAAGTCGGCTTGGCGTCGCCTGAAAAAATCCGTTCATGGTCTTTTGGCGAGGTCAAAAAGCCTGAAACCATTAACTACCGTACGTTCAAACCTGAACGCGATGGTTTGTTTTGCGCGAAAATTTTTGGCCCCATCAAAGATTATGAATGCTTGTGCGGTAAATACAAACGTCTGAAACACCGCGGCGTGATTTGCGAACGCTGTGGCGTTGAAGTCACGTTGACCAAAGTGCGTCGTGAGCGCATGGGCCACATCGAATTGGCCGCGCCTGTGTCACACATTTGGTTCTTGAAATCATTGCCATCTCGTTTGGGCATGGTGCTGGACATGACCTTGCGTGACATTGAACGCGTGTTGTACTTTGAAGCCTACGTGGTCATCGAACCTGGCATGACACCGCTCAAACGTTGCCAAATCATGACGGAAGATGACTTCTACGCCAAAACTGAAGAGTACGGTGATGAGTTCCGCGCGTTGATGGGTGCAGAAGGCATTCGTGAGTTGTTGCAAAACTTGGATACGCCTGCGGACATCGAACGTTTGCGCGCTGAGTTGCAAGCAACATCGTCTGATGCAAAAATCAAAAAAATCGCCAAGCGCTTGAAGATTCTTGAAGCGTTCCAACGTTCAGGCATTCGTCCTGAATGGATGGTGATGGAAGTGTTGCCTGTGTTGCCACCAGACTTGCGTCCGTTGGTGCCATTGGACGGCGGTCGTTTTGCGACGTCTGACTTGAACGATTTGTACCGCCGTGTGATCAACCGCAACAACCGTTTGAAACGTTTGTTGGAGTTGCGTGCGCCTGAAATCATCACGCGCAATGAAAAACGCATGTTGCAAGAAGCGGTGGACAGCTTGCTCGATAACGGTCGTCGCGGTAAAGCGATGGCGGGTGCGAACAAACGTGCGCTCAAATCTTTGGCAGACATGATCAAAGGTAAGGGCGGTCGTTTCCGTCAAAACTTGTTGGGTAAACGTGTGGATTACTCGGGTCGTTCGGTGATTGTGGTCGGTCCACAGCTGAAATTGCACCAATGCGGTTTGCCAAAATTGATGGCTTTGGAATTGTTCAAACCCTTCATTTACAACAAACTCGAAGTTCAAGGTTTGGCCAACACGATCAAATCAGCCAAACGCATGGTTGAAATGCAAGAGCCTGTGGTGTGGGACATCTTGGAAGACGTGATTCGCGAACATCCAGTGATGTTGAACCGTGCACCAACACTTCACCGCTTGGGTATTCAAGCGTTTGAACCTGTGTTGATTGAAGGCAAAGCGATTCAATTGCACCCACTCGTCTGCGCGGCCTTTAATGCCGACTTTGACGGTGACCAAATGGCGGTTCACGTGCCGTTGTCGATCGAAGCGCAAACCGAAGCCCGTACATTGATGTTGGCATCGAACAACATCATGTTCCCAGCGTCTGGCGAGCCTTCAATTGTGCCGTCGCAAGATATCGTCTTGGGTTTGTATTACGCCACCCGCGCGAAAACCAATGGCATTGGTGAAGGCATGTTCTGTGCGGATGTGAATGAAGTGCGTCGTGCATATCAAGCAGGTGAATTGGCATTGACCACGCGCATCACGGTGCGCATTGCTGAAGTGGACATTGATAAAGCAACAGGCGAACGCACCACACGCATGAAGCGTTACGAAACCACCGTGGGTCGTGCGTTCTTGTCAGAAATTTTGCCAGCCGGTTTGTCGTTCGAAATCATGAACAAAACGCTGAAGAAAAAAGAAATCTCTAAATTGATTACTTTGGTCTTCCGTAAGTGTGGCCTGAACGAAACCGTGTTGTTTGCGGATCGTTTGAAAGAAAACGGTTTCTCATTGGCAACGCGCGCAGGCATTTCAATTTGCGTCGATGACATGTTGATCCCTGCCGCCAAAGAAGGTTTGATTGCCGCCGCTTCTAAAGAAGTGAAAGAAATCGAACAGCAGTATTCTTCAGGTCTGGTGACTTCAGGTGAGCGTTACAACAAAGTGATTGACATTTGGGGTCGTGCGGGTGATCAAGTCGGTAAAGCGATGATGGAACACTTGTCGACGGATCCAGTGTTGGATCGTCATGGCAACGAAACCCGTGAAGAATCGTTCAACGCGATTTACATGATGGCCGACTCCGGTGCGCGTGGTTCAGCGGCACAGATTCGCCAGCTTGCGGGGATGCGTGGTTTGATGGCCAAGCCAGACGGCTCGATCATCGAAACGCCGATCACGGCGAACTTCCGTGAAGGTTTGAACGTTTCTCAATACTTTATTTCAACCCACGGTGCGCGTAAAGGTTTGGCCGATACCGCATTGAAAACAGCGAAC
Source organism: uncultured Burkholderiaceae bacterium (assembly GCA_937862905.1). Lineage (GTDB taxonomy): Bacteria > Pseudomonadota > Gammaproteobacteria > Burkholderiales > Burkholderiaceae > Hydromonas. Next base: position 10,857 of record CALMCL010000090.1, read on the forward strand.
TCGGGTTACTTGACCCGTCGTTTGGTTGATGTGACTCAAGATTTGGTGGTGGTAGAGGATGATTGCGGCACATCGAATGGCGTGGCCATGAAAGCCCTCGTTGAGGGTGGTGAAGTCATCGAAGCTTTGCGCGAACGCATTTTGGGTCGTGTGGTGGTGGCCGATGTGATCAACCCTGAAACCCAAGAAACCGTGTTTGAAGTGGGCACGATGCTCGAAGAAGATCAAGTTGAATTGATCGAAAAATTGGGCATTGATGAGGTTAAAGTCCGCACGCCGTTGTCATGCGACACGCGCTATGGTTTGTGTGCGAAATGTTATGGTCGTGACCTCGGTCGCGGTGGCTTGGTCAACAAAGGTGAGGCTGTGGGTGTGATCGCAGCGCAATCGATTGGTGAACCGGGTACACAGTTGACGATGCGTACCTTCCACATTGGTGGTGCCGCATCGCGTCAAGCAGTCGTGTCCAGTGTTGAAGCCAAATCAAATGGCATTTTGCGTTTCACCAACACCATGCGTTATGTGACCAACACCAAAGGCGAGCAAATCGTGATTTCTCGTTCAGGTGAAATCATCATCGCTGATGATTATGGCCGTGAACGCGAACGTCATAAAGTGCCATACGGTGCGATTTTGTTGTTCGTTGATGGCGCACAAATCAAAGCCGGTACGCAATTGGCGACATGGGACCCATTGACCCGTCCTGTGATCACCGAGTATGCAGGTCGTCTGAAGTTTGAAAACGTCGAAGAAGGCGTGACTGTTGCCCGTCAAATTGATGAAGTGACTGGCTTGGCGACTTTGGTGGCGATTGATCCGAAACGCCGCGGTTCTTCAACCTCTAAAACGGTTCGCCCACAAGTGAAATTGTTGAATGAGTTGGGTGAAGAAGTGAAGATTCCGGGTACAGAACACCCCGTGACCATTGGCTTCCAAATCGGTGCCTTGATCATGGTGCGTGACGGTCAAGAAGTTGGTAAAGGAGAGGTGTTGGCGCGTATTCCAATGGAATCGCAAAAAACCCGTGACATTACCGGTGGTTTGCCGCGTGTGGCCGAGTTGTTTGAAGCCCGTTCACCGAAAGACGCGGGCATGTTGGCTGAAGTAACCGGTACAGTGACCTTTGGTAAAGAAACCCGTGGTAAACAACGTTTGGTCATCACTGACTTGGACGGTGGCAGTCATGAGTTCTTGATTGCCAAAGACAAGCACTTGTCAGTGCATGACGGTCAAGTGGTGAATAAAGGTGAGGTCATCATTGAAGGCCCAGCCGATCCACAAGACATTTTGCGTTTGTTGGGCATTGAAGCGTTGGCGACTTACATCGTCGATGAGGTTCAAGACGTGTATCGTTTGCAAGGCGTGAAAATCAATGACAAGCACATCGAAGTGATTGTGCGTCAGATGTTGCGTCGTGTGCAAATCGTTGATGCGGGCGACACCAAGTTCATTCCAGGTGAGCAGGTCGAACGTTCTGAAATGTTGATTGAGAATGAACGCATGGTGGCTGCGGAGAAGCAACCCGCAACTTACAGCAATGTTTTGTTGGGTATCACCAAAGCATCGTTGTCGACCGATTCGTTCATCTCTGCGGCATCGTTCCAAGAAACCACACGTGTCTTGACCGAAGCGGCAATCATGGGCAAACGCGATGAACTGCGTGGCTTGAAAGAGAACGTCATTGTGGGTCGTTTGATTCCTGCGGGTACGGGTTTGGCTTTCCACCGTGCACGTGCGAATAAAAAAACCCATGATCACAACCGTGCGCAACAAGAAGCTGCGATTTTCGATGACGCCCCAGCCTTTGCGGTTGAAGGCGCTGACGATGTCATGGACTTCACGCAAACGCCGTCAGCAGAGTGATGCTGACATCAACTTGACAAGTGTTTGAATTGTTAATAAAAAAACCCGCATCTTTGATGCGGGTTTTTTGTATCATGAGTCATTTCCAATGACATTTTCCCTTGCAGTGAGTTACACAATATGGCAGGGTTCATCGATTCAGCAGGTTGATTGAAGGGCCATCATGCACCTGAAAAACCAAAATAAATCCGCACATAAACACATTGGATGACAGTCAAGTTTGACTATAAAAATAAGAGGCAAGTAATGAGAATCCATTTCCATCCAAAATTGTTGGATTGCCTCGGCAATTACAACAAAAGCATGTTGTTATCCGATGTGTCGGCGGGCATCACCGTCGGCGTGCTTGCCTTGCCGCTGGCAATGGCTTTTGCCATCGCGTCGGGCATGAGCCCTACGGCAGGCATTTGGACGGCCATTGTGGCGGGCTTCATCATCTCGGCATTGGGCGGTTCGCGCGTTCAAATTGGTGGCCCGACAGGGGCATTTATTCCGATTGTGTATGGCATTGTTGTACAGCATGGTGTACAAAACCTACTGATTGCCACCATGATGGCGGGTTTGATGTTGCTGGCGATGGGGGCTTTTCGTTTGGGAAACCTCATCCGTTTCATCCCTGTTTCTGTGGTGATTGGTTTCACCAACGGCATAGCGGTGGTGATATTCTTGTCGCAAGTGAAAGAGTTTTTAGGCTTGAAAATCGACCAATTGCCTGGTGAGTTTTTTGCCAAAATGAAAAGCCTTTTTTTTCATTTAAACACACTGGACGTAACGACGGTGCTTGTGTCTGTTGTGTCCTTGCTGTTGTTGCTTGCTTGGGGTCGTGGGGCGCGCCGCTTTGAATGGATGCGTCATGCACCAGCGCCATTGGCGGTGTTGGTTATCATGACCGCCTTGGCATTGTTGATGCATTTGCCTGTTGAAACCATCGGCTCGCGCTTTGGTGGCATTCCACAAAACATTCCCCCGTTGAGCATGCCGACTTTGGATCTGTCCTTAATTGGTCAGCTCATTTCACCTGCGCTCACCATTGCGTTATTGGGAGCGATCGAGTCGCTGTTGTCAGCACGGGTGGCCGATGGCCAGATTGATGATCGCCATGATCCCAATCAGGAGTTAATGGCACAAGGTGTGGCCAATTGCATTGCGCCTTTGTTTGGTGGCTTTGCAGCCACGGGTGCGATTGCGCGGACCGCAACCAATGTCAAAACGGGCGGGCGCACGCCCATTGCGGGGATCATTCATGCAGTGGTCTTATTGGCCGTGGTGCTGGCTTTGGCACCATTGGCGAGCAGCATTCCATTGGCAACGTTGTCGGCGATTGTGGTGGTGGTTGCATTGAACATGGGTGAATGGCATGCATTTAAAGACTTGAAGCGCTATTCAAGCGCTTATCGCAGTGTTTTGCTGAGTACTTTTTTTGTCACTGTGGTGTTTGATTTGACTTTGGCGGTGGAGCTGGGCATGGTGTTGGCCAGCTTGTTTTTTATTTACCGCATGTCTGATTTAACCCGCATTGAACGGATCCCATTGGAAGATTTCTATGGTGTTGAGGCGTTGTCAGATGAAGATGGTGCCCCGCGTATTTTGGCTTTTCGTGTGTTTGGTAGTTTGTTTTTTGGGGCGGCCAACAAGATGGAGTCGCAACTGGTCAACCTCACTGTGCAGCCCAAAGTGGTGATTTTGGATATGAGCAAGGTCATCAATATTGACACCACAGGGATGGACATCATTCGCATGGTGCATAAAAATTTAGTCAAACAAAATGCTGCGTTGGTGCTGTGTGAGTTGAATGATCAGCCCGCGTCCATCATTCAAAGGTCGGGATTTTTTGATGACATCCATGCGGAAAATGTATGCAGCAACCTCACCGAAGCATTGATTCGTGCGCAACACATTGAATCCAATGCCCGCTTCACCCCCTCTGATTATTCGTAACTTACTTCATTTGGTTGTGGCACCTACGGCAGCAGTGACAACGATTTCAACTAAAAATTCACTGCCTGCCAATGGCGATTGCACGGTTGCCCTTGGTGGCGCATGGCCTTTGATGTCTTTCACCCATTCATCCCACGCCTCGTTCATCCCATCGTAATCCAACATGTTGCTCAAATAAATGTGCGCCATGAGGATGTGGGATTTGTCAGTTCCTGCTTCTTGCAGCAAAGCGTCCACCATGCCCAGCACTTCTCGTGTTTGACCAACAATATTTTGTGTGGTGTCGTTGGCGATTTGCCCTGCAAGGTAAGCAACACCATTGTAAACAGCCATATCTGAGTAACGGTCTTCAACATTGTGACGAGAAATCATGGTTTATCCTAAAAAAATATGAATGAGTGACGAGACTGAGCAGGCAGTGAATGGAACTGTGATAACTCATTTTCCCCATAGAAATATTGCGTATAAAGCGGATTCTAAAGTATTTACCTTTGTGCGTGTCTCATTTTTATATTGAAGGTTTGCTCCGTATTTTCGCAATATGAAAATAGCTATCACTCTGTGAGAAAGTGCTTGCAGCTGGCTGACACAGCGCATAGAATATAAAACAATTGCAAGTACACCTTTGGTAGTGGTACTGCGAGGTTTAATATGATTGACATGAATATTTAACAATATTTAACAATAACAAGTTCTTAGGAGACCCAAGCATGGCTGCACAACACAATGTGGGCGTGGACATTGACACGCAAGAAACACAAGAATGGTTAGACGCTTTAGATGGCGTCATTGAAAATGGTGGCTCACAACGTGCGGCTTACTTGATCGACCAAACCATTTCATACGCGCGCACGCATGGCGTTCATCAACCTTTCAGTGCACAAACGCCATACATCAACACCATCCCCGTTGATCAACAACCACGCATTCCTGGTGACCAAGACATTGAGCACCGCATCCGTGCATATGTGCGCTGGAATGCGATGGCCATGGTTTTGCGTGCAAATAAAGACACCAATGTGGGTGGCCATATTGGCTCATTCCAATCGTCAGCGACCTTGTATGAAGTCGGTTACAACCATTTTTGGCACGCACCTTCGGCGACCCATGGTGGTGATTTGGTGTTCTCGCAAGGCCATTGCTCGCCTGGTATCTATTCACGCGCGTATTTGCTGGGTCGTTTAAGCGATGCACAAGTGGATTCATTCCGTCAGGAAGTGGATGGCAATGGCATTTCATCGTACCCACACCCTTGGTTGATGCCTGATTTTTGGCAGTTTCCGACCGTGTCGATGGGCTTGGGGCCAATCATGGCGATTTACCAAGCACGTTTCATGAAATACATTCAAGACCGTGGTTTGCAACAAACAGAAGGTCGTAAGGTCTGGGCGTTCTTGGGTGACGGTGAAACCGATGAGCCCGAATCATTGGGTGCGATTGGCATGGCGGGTCGTGAACGTTTGGGCAACCTTGTGTTTGTCATCAACTGTAATCTGCAACGCTTGGATGGCCCTGTGCGCGGCAATGGCAGCATCATTCAAGAGCTCGAATCCGAATTCCGTGGTTCGGGTTGGAATGTCATCAAAGTCATTTGGGGCACGAAGTGGGATGCGTTGTTTGCACGTGACAAAAAAGGCATTTTGATGCAACGTTTGGGTCAAATCGTGGATGGTGAGTACCAAACGATGAAATCCAAGAATGGTGCATATGTGCGTAAAACCGTGTTCAACACGCCTGAACTTGAAGCTTTGGTCGCCGATTGGTCTGACGACGACATTTGGGATTTGAACCGCGGTGGTCATGATCCACACAAAATTTACGCTGCTTTCAAAGAAGCGCAAGATGCGACTGACATGCCGACATTGATTTTGGCAAAAACGGTCAAAGGCTACGGCATGGGTTCATCGGGTGAGGCACAAAATACGGTGCATCAACAGAAAAAAATGGCGATTGAAGACATCCGCGCATTCCGTGATCGTTTTGCAATCCCCGTCAAAGATGAAGACTTGGAAAAGACGCCGCTGGTTAAGTTCGAAGAAGGCTCAAAAGAACTCGAATACATGCGCGCCCGTCGTCAAGAGTTGGGCGGTTACTTGCCACAACGCCGTCGTAAAACCGATGTTGAACTGGTGATCCCACCTTTGTCTGCTTTTGAACCTTTGCTTAAAGAAACCGCAGAAGGTCGCGAAATTTCAACCACGATGGCGTTCGTGCGCATGTTGAACATTTTGCTGAAAGACAAAAACATCAACAAATACATCGTACCGATTGTCCCTGATGAATCTCGAACGTTTGGTATGGAAGGTTTGTTCCGTCAGCTCGGTATTTGGAATCAAGATGGTCAAACCTACACACCGCAAGATCATGATCAATTGATGTTCTACAAAGAGTCAAAAACAGGTCAAGTCTTGCAAGAGGGCATCAACGAAGCGGGCGCAATGTGTGACTGGATTGCCGCTGCAACATCGTACTCAACGCACAACTTGCCGATGATTCCGTTTTATATTTTCTACTCAATGTTTGGCTTCCAACGCATTGGCGACTTGTGCTGGGCGGCGGGCGACATGCGTTCGCGTGGTTTCTTGGTTGGCGGCACCGCTGGTCGTACCACATTGAATGGCGAAGGCTTGCAGCACGAAGACGGTCACAGCCATTTGTGGTCTGGTGCGATTCCAAACTGCGTTTCGTATGATCCAACCTTCGCCTATGAAGTGGCTGTGGTCGTGCAAGACGGCATGCGTCGCATGTACCAAGAGCAAGAGGATGTGTACTACTACCTCACAGTGATGAATGAAAACTACGCACACCCAGCAATGCCAGAAGGTGCTGAGCAAGACATCATCAAAGGTTTGTATGCTTTCCGTAAATCAGGCAATGCGCAAGTCCGCTTGATGGGCTCAGGCACCATTTTCAATGAAGTCATGGAAGCGGCCACATTGCTCAAAAACGACTGGAATGTCGATGCTGATTTATACGCTGCACCAAGCTTTGTCGAATTGTCACGCGATGGCATTGCAGCAGAGCGTCAAAACTTGCTCAACCCAACTGCACCGCGCCAAGTGTCTCATGTCGAAAAAATCTTGGGTGATTCTAAAGCCCCTGTGGTGGTTGCGACCGATTATGTTCGTGCTTTGCCCGAGCAAATCCGTGCTTTTGTTCCTGCTCGTTACACTGTGTTGGGCACCGATGGTTTTGGCCGTTCGGACACGCGCGAAAAATTGCGTCACTTCTTTGAAGTGAACCGCTATTGGGTCACTGTGGCCGCGCTCAAATCATTGGCTGACGAAGGCACCATTTCAAATGAAATCGTGGCACAAGCGATTGCCAAATACAATTTGGACGTGACGAAACCAAACCCTATGACGGTTTAAGTGTTGACAGGAGAATCTATGAGTACAGTCATTCATGTTTTGGCTCAGTTTAAAATTCAATCTGAGCACATCGAGACTGCACGTAATATTTTTGCCAAACTGATCCAACATACGCAACAAGAGGAGGGCTGTTTGTCCTATATGTTATTGAACTCCATGCAGGACAACAGTTTCTTTACCTTTGTTGAGCGGTGGGCGAGTGAAGATGCACTGAAAAAACATGAAGGTAGTGCTCATCTGATTGAAGCGGTTTCGAATATTGGGTCATTACTTGTGCAAGCACCTGATGTTCAGACCTATCGCGAAGTTTGATGGCTAGCCACATAAATAAAATGAGGAAGACAAAATGAGTCAATTAGTAGAAGTGAAAGTCCCAGACATTGGTGACTACAGCGACGTACCCGTCATCGAAATCCACGTTAAAGTCGGCGATACGATCGCCGTTGAAGATTCGTTGGTGACACTCGAATCAGACAAAGCCACGATGGATGTGCCATCGAGCGCAGCGGGTGTGGTGAAAGAAATCAAAGTGGCTTTGGGCGATAAAATCTCTGAAGGTTCGGTTGTGGTCATTATCGAAGCCGCTGGCGCGAACACAGAGGCTGCTCCTGCTTCTGCCCCAGCCCCTGTTGCTGCAGCAGTCGCAGCTCCAGCGGCTCCAGCCACAGCTGCTGCACCCGTGGCCGCAGCAGCGACAGGCGGTGCCGTTGAAGTCAAAGTCCCAGACATTGGTGACTACAGCGACGTACCCGTTATCGAAATCCACGTTAAAGTCGGTGACACCATTGCCGTTGAAGACGCACTGGTGACACTCGAATCAGACAAAGCCACGATGGACGTGCCATCAAGCGCAGCGGGCGTGGTGAAGGAAATCAAAGTCGCTTTGGGCGATAAAATCTCTGAAGGTTCGGTTGTGGTCATCATTGAAGCGGCGGGCAGTGCATCTGCGCCTGCTCCAGTGGCTGCACCCGCAGCCCCTGTGGCATCGGCCGCTCCAGCGCCTGCTGCGGCAGCCCCTGCGCCAGCCGTTGCCGCTGCGTCGGCCACACCTGCTGTTGCCGTTGCGGCATCAAAAACGGCCCATGCCTCGCCATCGGTGCGCAAGTTTGCACGCGAACTCGGTGTCGACATCGGCCTCGTTAAGGGCTCGGGCATTAAAGGCCGCATCACACCCGATGATGTGCGTGGTTTCATCAAATCGGTCATGACCGGTCAAGTGGCTTTGGCGGGTGCGGCTGTCGCTGCACCAGCGGGTGGCTCAGGCGTTGGCTTGGATCTGTTGCCATGGCCAAAAGTCGATTTCACCAAATTTGGCGAAATCGAATCGCAGCCGATGTCACGCATCAAGAAAATCTCTGGCGCGAATTTGGCACGCAACTGGGTCATGATTCCTCACGTCACGGTCAATGAAGATGCAGACGTGACTGAGCTCGAAAATTTCCGCGTTCAAATGAACAAAGAGTACGAGAAACAAGGCGTTAAATTCTCAATGCTCGCATTCATCATCAAAGCGGTGGTACAGGCATTGAAGAAATTCCCAGAGTTCAATGCATCGATCGATGGCGATAATCTCATCCTTAAAAAATACTTCCACATTGGTTTTGCAGCCGACACGCCAAATGGTCTGATGGTGCCGGTCATCAAAGATTGCGACAAAAAAGGCGTGGCTCAAATTGCCACAGAAATGAGCGATTTGGCCAAACAGGCGCGCGAAGGGAAGCTCAAGCCCGCCGACATGAGTGGCGGTTGCTTCACGATTTCATCATTGGGTGGCATTGGCGGCACATCGTTCACACCAATCATCAATGCACCTGAAGTGGCCATTTTGGGCGTGATGAAATCGGCAATGAAACCCGTGTGGAATGGCAAAGATTTCACCCCACGTTTGATCTGCCCATTGTGTTTGTCGTTTGATCACCGTGTGATCGACGGTGCGGCAGCGGCACGATTCAATGCGTACTTGGCTGCGGTTTTGGCTGATTTCCGTCGCGTATTGATGTAAGGAAGTGGAAATGTCCATCACGTTATACACCAACCCCATGTCACGCGGCAAAATTGCCGAGTGGATGCTTGCTGAAATCGGCGTGCCGTACGAGAAGATTGAACTCGAATACGGCGCGGCGATGAAAACACCTGAGTTTCTGGCACTCAATCCCATGGGTAAAGTCCCAACGTTGGTGCATGACGGCAAAGTTGTCACTGAAGCTGCGGCAATTTGCTTGTACTTGGCGGATGTTTTTCCTGAGGCGAATTTAAAACCGCTGGATGACGAACGTGCCAATTACTACCGATGGACACTTTTTGCTGCCGCCACCTTGGAGCAAGGCTTTGCGTTTCACGGCGCGGGTCTCACATTAGATGATCGTCAAAAAGTGAACATGGGATGTGGTGATTTAGATGCCGCCATCAATGCATTGGCGGAACATTTGCAGCACAACGCTTATGTGGCGGGCTCACGTTTTACCGCAGCGGATGTGTACGTCGGTTCGCAGCTTAATTTCTTTGTGCGAATGTTTAAAATGGCACCGACATGCGATGCATTCGAACACTATTTAGACCGTGTGACGTCTCGAACCGCTTTTTCAATTTGAAGCGCTCGCACACGCAAGGTGGGCATTGCCCACCATCTGTGCAAAAAGGATAACACCATGCAATACACAGGAAGCTGCCATTGCGGGCAGTTGAAATTTGCGATTGAAGCGGACATCAAGAAGGTGGTGCAATGCAATTGTTCGATTTGTCGGCGCAAAGGGTATCGTTTGTGGTTCACGTCAAAAGCCGCTGCACACTTGGTCATGCCAGAAGGCAGTTTTGGCACGTATTGGTTTAACAAGCATCAAATTGCCCATCATTTTTGTAAAACCTGCGGTTGTGCGCCTTTTTCAATTGGCATTGCCCCTGGTGGCAGTGAAGAGTCTGCAGCGATTAACTTGAACTGTTTGGATGAAGAGCTGAGTTTAGATGGTGTAGAAGTGGTGCATTACGACGGTAAAAACATTTAAATGTTGTCATTTCAACGCAGGAATGACGGAGCAATCAATAAAAATAGAGGAAGACAAAATGAGTCAATTAGTAGAAGTTAAAGTCCCAGACATTGGCGATTACAGCGATGTCCCCGTGATTGAAATTCACGTCAAAGTCGGTGACACCATCGCGGTCGAAGATGCACTGGTCACGCTGGAATCAGACAAAGCCACCATGGACGTGCCTTCAAGTGCCGCTGGTGTGGTGAAAGAAATCAAAGTCGCCATGGGCGATAAAATCAGCGAAGGCACCGTTGTTGTGGTGCTCGAATCAGCAGCGGCTTCAGCAGCACCCGCATCCGTCGCCAGCGCACCCGCCCCTGTGGCCGCCCCCACGCCAACGGTTGCAGCAGCACCCGCGGCAGTGGTTGTTCCGGCAGGTTCATACAATGGCCCTGTCGATGTGGAATGCGAAATGCTTGTTCTCGGTGCGGGCCCTGGCGGTTATTCGGCTGCATTCCGTGCTGCTGATTTGGGCATGAACACCGTGATTGTTGAGCGTTATTCAACCCTCGGTGGTGTGTGCTTGAATGTGGGTTGCATTCCTTCAAAAGCGTTATTGCACACCGCAGCCATCATGGATGAAGCGCAGCACATGGGATCGCACGGCATTAACTTCGCCGCACCGACGGTTGATCTCGACAAATTACGTGATTACAAAGCCAATGTGGTGAAAAAACTCACAGGTGGCCTCGCAGGCATGGCAAAAGCACGTAAAGTCACCACAGTGCGCGGCATCGGTAAATTTATTGATCCGAATCACATGGAAGTGATCGAAACCACTGGCACTGGTTCAGAAACCACCGATGTGAAAAAAGTGGTGCGTTTCGCGAAAGCGATCATTGCCGCAGGTTCGCGCGTGGTCAACTTGCCTTTCATTCCACAAGACGATCGGATTGTCGACAGCACTGGCGCGCTGGAATTGCGCCAAGTGCCGAACAAAATGCTCATCATCGGCGGCGGCATCATTGGCCTCGAAATGGGTACGGTCTACTCCAGTCTGGGCGCACGCCTTGACGTCGTCGAAATGATGGATGGTCTCATGCAAGGTGCCGACCGCGACCTCGTCAAAGTTTGGCAAAAGTACAACGAAAAACGTTTCGACAACGTGTACGTCAACACCAAAACCGTCGGCGTCGAAGCCCGCGAAGACGGCATTTATGTCACGTTTGAAAAAGCCAACGACAAATCCACCGCACCCGCCGAGCCACAACGCTATGACATGGTGCTCGTCGCTGTCGGCCGTGCACCCAATGGCTTGTTGATTGATGCCGATAAGGCAGGTGTTGCTGTGACAGATCGCGGCTTCATCAACGTCGACGCGCAAATGCGCACCAACGTCCCGCACATCTACGCCATCGGTGACATCGTCGGTCAACCCATGCTCGCCCACAAAGCCGTGCACGAAGCCCACGTCGCCGCCGAAGCCGCTTTTGGTGAAAAATCCTACTTCGACGTGCGCCAAATCCCAAGCGTCGCCTACACCGACCCCGAAGTGGCTTGGGCAGGCGTCACCGAAGACCAAGCCAAAGCTGAAGGCCGCAAAATCGGCAAAGGCGTATTCCCATGGGCCGCCTCAGGCCGTGCGATTGCCAACGGCCGCGACGAAGGCTTCACCAAACTCATTTTTGACGAAGAAACTGGCCGCGTCATCGGCGGCGGCATCGTCGGCACAGGCGCAGGTGATTTGATTTCAGAAGTCTGCCTCGCCATCGAAATGGGCGCGGATGCAGTCGATGTGGGTAAAACCATTCACCCACATCCGACACTCGGCGAGTCAGTCGGCATGGCGGCGGAGGTATTTAAAGGTCACTGTACGGATTTGCCGCCGCAGCGGAAGAAATAAGATTTAAGATGTAGTACAAAAAAACGCCACAAGGTTATACTTGTGGCGTTTTTAATCTTGAGTATTTGCACTGCAGGGAGTTCGTTGCCTCAAACTTATTAGTGGTTAAGCATTTGATTGAGAAAACAATTTTTCGTCTTTTAATTAACAATGGGGAAAGCATGAAGGAAATTAATAATATAGGGTGAATTAAACTACGAAAGGCAATTTTCAAAAAGATTCGAGCTAAGCGCTTGA
>CALMCL010000091.1 GCA_937862905.1 uncultured Burkholderiaceae bacterium
GAGTGTGGCCACGGCGTCATGGCTTGATCGTCAAAAAGTGCATGCTCACATCAATCTTTTGGCATGGTGATGACCTGCCTCGAAGCTTTAAGTCCATTCAATATCCTGAATAAAAAGGAAATTCATCCAATGATTGCAGTGTGGTTCCGTGCCGATTTAAGAACGACCGATAACCCCGCCCTGACGCGTGCATATGAGTGGTCTGAACGCCTTCAGCTTCCGATTGTTGCGGTGTACATCAGTTCGAGCCGTCAGTGGGAGCAGCATGGAATGGGTTCTGCCCGCGTTGATTTTGAATTTCGCTCGGTTGCTGCGTTGTCTTCAAGTTTGTCTGCTTTAAACATCCCGCTCAAGTTGCTTGACGTTCCGCTGTACGCCGACATCCCCGCTGAGCTGTTGATGTGGTGTGCCCATCATGGCGTCACACACCTGTTGGCCAACCGCCAATACGAATGGAATGAGGTTGAGCGTGACCGCAGTTGCCATCGTCTGCTTCGAAAAAACACGATTGTCATGGAGTGGTTTCACGATCAATGCCTCGTCGCCCCCGATCATTTAAAGACCCAAGACCATGGGTGTTATACGGTGTTCACGCCTTACAAAAAGAAGCTCATCAAGCACCTGATCGACCAACCCATTGGGCTTCTTTCCACGCTGACACCCGCGAAAATCCATTCACATGTCAGTGTGGATTCCATGCCAGAGCAGTTTGGCGCATATGCCCCGACACCTCATTTGCATGATGACTGGCCCGCAGGCGAACAGGCTGCTTTAAATCGCTTGTTTGATTTTTGCAATGGTGACATGGCCCGTTACAGTGAGCAGAGGGATTTTCCAAATAAAAATGCCACCAGCCGACTGGCGGCTTACTTGGCTGTCGGTGCCCTTTCTGTAAGGCAATGCTGGCTGGCTGCGGTGCAGGCAGAGGGTGGGCAAACGGTACATGATGGGCTTGAGGCATGGCAAAATGAATTGATATGGCGTGATTTTTATCGGCATGTCATGGTCGGTTACCCGCGCATCAGTCGCAACCAGCCGTTTCAATCAAAGACCCAAGGCATTCAATGGCGCAACGACCGCAATGAATTTAAAGCGTGGTGTGAAGGGCAAACAGGCTTTCCGATTGTGGACGCCGCCATGCGGTGCTTGAATGCAACGGGCTGGATGCACAATCGCTTGCGCATGATTGTGGCCATGTTTTTGGTCAAGGATTTGCTGATTGACTGGCGTTGGGGCGAGCATTATTTTGCCAGTCAATTGATTGATTTTGATTTGGCTTCAAACAATGGCGGCTGGCAGTGGAGCGCCTCGACAGGCACCGATGCCGTGCCTTATTTTCGTATCTTTAACCCTGTGCTGCAAAGTCAAAAATTTGACCCCGAAGGCCACTTTATACGCCAATGGGTGTTGGAGCTTCGGCACTGTGCTGCGCCTCAGATTCATCAGCCATTGCCTATTGACGCGCCCGACTACCCGCCACCCATCGTCAATCATAAGAGGGCTCGCGAGCTCACATTGGCGGCATTTAAAGCCATTCAAAG
>CALMCL010000092.1 GCA_937862905.1 uncultured Burkholderiaceae bacterium
CAAGCGCTTAGCTCGAATCTTTTTGAAAATTGCCTTTCGTAGTTTAATTCACCTCATAATTTTCACCTCAAGCACCACTCTAAGGGGTAAATGCCCATAAAGACAGAACCACTTTGGCCTGTGCAGGGCATACACCAACGGAATTTTTGTCAGAGATAACCCATTGTATATAAAAAAAGCGACGAGTTGGTCTCGTCGCTTATGCTGATGCAAGGTCTGTTTTGCAGTGTTATTTAGGACTCGCTTGTTCCTTCATCTGTGGCCGTTGGCGCGGCAGTGATTGAGTCATCGTTGAGCGCGATGTCTTCACCCTCTTCGTCATCGTCCACACCCGCAACCGTTTCTATGATTTTTTGAACCCCTGACAGCACGTCTCCGTCATCCAAGCCGATCAAGGTCACGCCTTGGGCTGCACGACCGACCGTGCGAATCTCTGAAATGCGCGTGCGAACCAATGTGCCGCCTGTGGTGATGAGCATGATTTGATCATCCTCTTCAACCAATTGAGCAGCCACGACTTTACCATTTCGTTCAGAGGTTTGGATGGCGATCATACCTTTACCACCGCGACCGTGGCGGGTGTATTCTGTGATTGGCGTGCGTTTGCCATAGCCATTCTCGGTGGCGGTCAGGATGTACTGCGTTTCACTTTCAGCTACCAGCAAAGCAATGATGGTTTGGTCATCTTCGAGGCGCATGCCACGCATGCCGCGGGTGTTTCGACCAACGGCGCGAACATCGGACTCATCAAAGCGCACCGCTTTGCCCGCATCAGAGAACAGCATGATGTCGTGCTGGCCATCGGTCACGGCGGCGCCAATCAGGTGATCGCCTTCGTCCAAGTTCACGGCGATGATGCCGCGTTTCATGGGGCGTTTGAAATCAGACAGTGGGGTTTTTTTGACCGTACCCAAGCGCGTGGCCATGAAGACGTATTTGTCTTCTGGAAAGCCGTCGGCGGAAGAAATGGGCAGCATGACCGTGATTTTTTCACCTTCTTCGAGCGGCAGCATGCGAATGATTGGTGTGCCACGGGATGTGCGTGAGCCTTGAGGGACTTCATATACCCGAGTCCAGTACACGCGACCTCGATCTGAGAAACTTAAAATCGTATCATGGGTGTTGGCGACGAACAGGTTCTCGATCCAGTCCTCCTCGCCTTTGGTCGCTGCGGCTTGTTTGCCTCGACCGCCGCGACGTTGCGTGCGGTATTCGGTCAGCGGCTGTGCTTTAATATAGCCCGTGTGCGATAAAGTGACAACCATGTCTTGCGGTGTGATCAAATCTTCAATATCGATGTCAAATGCATTGAGTTCAATCTGTGAGCGGCGCGCGTCACCAAACTCTTCATTGATGGCCGTCAACTCGGCATCAATGATGGCCGTCACACGCTCAGGTCGACCCAAAATATCGAGCAAATCAGCAATGTTTGCCATGATGTCTTTGTACTCTTGTACGATTTTGTCTTGCTCAAGTCCTGTTAAGCGTTGCAAGCGCATTTGCAAAATCTCTTGAGTTTGCACATCGGACAAACGGTACAAACCGTTGCTCTGTAAGCCAAACTCAATTAATAAATCATCAGGACGATACAACACACCACCACCTTCGGTGCGTGACAGCATTTCACGGACGATTTCAGAATCCCATACTTTAGCCATCAAATCAATCTTGGCTTGCGGCGGTGTTGCAGCGGCTTTGATGATGGCGATGAATTCATCGATGTTCGCTAAAGCGACTGCGAGACCTTCTAAGATGTGCCCGCGCGCACGCGCTTTGCGCAATTCAAACACGGTTCGACGGGTCACCACTTCACGACGGTGCTCAAGAAAGTACACCAGCATCTCACGTAAATTCAGCAGTTTGGGTTGGCCATCCACCAAAGCAACCATGTTGATGCCAAAAGTATCTTGTAATTGGGTGTGTTTATATAGGTTGTTCAAAACCACTTCGGCCATTTCACCGCGTTTCAACTCAATGACCACACGCATGCCCGAACGATCTGATTCATCGCGGATGTCTGAGATGCCTTCAAGGCGCTTGTCATTGACCTGTTCCGCAATGGATTCAAGCAAACGGCGCTTGTTGACTTGATAAGGCAGCTCATCGACGATGATGACTTGGCGATTGCCTTTTTCCATGTCTTCGACGTGAACTTTGGCGCGCATGACCACACG
>CALMCL010000093.1 GCA_937862905.1 uncultured Burkholderiaceae bacterium
AAAAGAACCATGAACACGTGGTTCATAGTTCTGTTTTTTGGGGTGCCATTGCGTCCTTACTACGAACCAAAACATGCACTTTTGAGCTGCCTGAAAAATTACAATTAAAAAAAGCGGCTTAAGCTGTATTGCCCTATATAACTGGGGTTTATAGGTTTTTCCCCCCGTGAAAACATCAGGCTTGTCAGATTTAATGACAGCATGCCACCAAAACGCGATTTATCTGCCCCCCTCAAAAAAGTTACATTTAAATGTCTTGCTTGCCGATCAAACTTTGACGGTGAGCCGTCTCGCGTTGAGCCTGCGCCGGACTTAGAGCATCACCCGTTTGAGTATTACGATGTGTGCCCCACTTGCGGACTCGAATCCGGGCAAGCGCCGCATGAAAAAGCCCTATTAAAAGCATGGGCCAACTCGACGGGGCCGCGCACGAGCGAGGGCAAGGCGGCGGTGACTCGCAACCTTGAGGGGCATCCGACCAAAGAGGAGGCTCTGCGGACGCGTTTTAACGCCCTGAAGCACGGCATGTCGGCACAAACGGCTCAATATTTCCCCGCCCGACCCGGTAAGTACCCAGCGTGCTCGACGTGCGATGTTGATCATTACTATTGCTCTGAGCAGCCTGCATGTGTCAAACAAACCCAATTGTTTATGGTGCATCACGCGGCTTTTGAGCAGCGCGATCCAAAAATGTTACAGCCGATTTACGCCAACATGCAGGCGGCTGTGATGGCATTGATCCAGCAGATATTACAAACGATCATTGCCGATGGGGTCAAGATTGAGACCCCCGCGTGGGCGATTGATCGTAAAGGTTTTGTCGTGATTGGCGCGTATGAGGACTGGGAGACCGGTGATAAAAAAATCATCATGGAAGTCAAAGCACACCCATTGCTCAAGCCTTTGCAAGAGTTTTTGAGCCGCAACAACATGTCGTTGTCGGACATGGGCATGACACCCAAGGTGATCGAGCAAGAGGAGCAAGCAATGGGCCGCCTGAAAGGGGTGTCCGGCGAGATGCAAACCTTGTCGCTTGAGGATTATGCGGCCAAACAGGCGGAGTCAATGGCTGCGCTAAAGGCATTGGCGGATCGTGCCAATGCGCGCAAACAGAACGACCCGGTGCTGGTCGAGTACAAACAGCAAAACGGCGGTGAGGCAACATGAGCACCGCTCAACGCATCAAAGTCCAGCATCGCGCCGAGATTGAGGTGATGCGCTTTGCCCTGCCCGATCCCACCACGGGCATCAAACCGCATGCATTGTGGGCCAAGCATGTGCACAACGTTGACCTTGACCCCATGCAGGTGCTCAAAATGCTGGAGATGGACGCCAACCCCAACACGGTGGATTTTTCGTGCCGCCGTACGGGCAAAACGGCGGTCAAAGAGATGTATGCGCTGGAGTTTTTGGCGACCACAGCCCACCAAGAGGAGGGCATTGTTGCGCCGCGCTTGCAGCAGAGTCAAACCAACATCACGTATCACCTCGATGCCATCCGCCGCTCGGACATTTTGACGGGCTGGATTGCCTACAAATCGGGGCGGCGACAAATCGCTGACCTTAAATACCAGTTCCACAACCAATCCAAAGCCAGTTGCTACGGGATCATGTCGCAAATCGACGGTGATGGCATCTCATTTGCATCGCTCGAGGAGACCGACGACATGCCCGCCGACCGATTGTTTTCGCGGTTTTTGCCCATGTTGGGCTCGGCGCGACGGCTTGGCGTGGATAAAGGTGTGTCATTTAAACCACAAATCCGCATCACGGGGGTGCACAAGGGTGCCGATGTGCTGGACGAGTTGATTAAATCGGGGGGATACCACATCCTGCCGCCCGTCGACGTGTACATGGGCATTGAGCTGGGCATCCTCAACGAGGCTTTTGTGCTGGAGATGCAAAACCAGCTGCCCGAGGCGGAGTACATCCGCCAGTTTTTGTGCATCAACGCCGCCGCTCAAAATTGGATTTGGGAAAAGTTTATCCGTGTGGCGATGGCGGTGGGTTTGTCTGCGGGTTTGGAGGCAGCCAGCCCTCTGCCCGGTGCCCGTTATAAAAAACGCGGCCTGCTGTCCTTTGGTTATGACCACTCGGGGCACGGCGAGTCTGCCCACGCCTCAAAGTCTGCACTGGTGGTGTGTGAGCAAATCGGCAACCACATCACTTTTCCTTTTGTCAAAACATGGCCTGCGGGCACGGATGATGCGGTGGTCATGCGGGATTTAACTGGTTTTTGGCAATATTTCAGGCCTGACTATGCAATGGGCGACGCATACGGCGTCGGCATGTTGACCACACTCAACGATGTGTTGTTTAACAACGGCTTGACGGACATTGACCGTCGCACCATCGGTGACGGGCAATCAACCGCCAGTACGTGGACGCATTGGCCATTTGCGCCAATCCGTTTTGAGGGCATGACCAAGCATTCGATGGCGTCGGCTTTGCGTGCGGCGTTTCATCATCGGCAAGCGGCCATCCCTTATGTGGATGATGGCACCGATGCCCTCAAAGCCAAAAACACCGCCAACACCCACTGGGGACCGCCCCAGCTTGAGATGGTGCAGGCGGACGCGTCGGACTGGGGCTTATTTATCCGCCAACTCGGCAACATTAAATCCAAACCCGCACAAGGCGCGGCATACAACACATACAAGATGGCCAACCCAAAGGTGGGCGATGACTTGTTTGACGCGGCGTGCGCGGGTGTGTGGGCTTTGGTGACGCGCGGCGAGGCTGCATGCGCACAGGCCGTGGTCACGCATCGGGCGATGACCGAGGCGCAACTGCTGGGGATGAGCTCATGACTGCAAAAAAACCACTAAAACCACTGACCGCTGAACAGCTCGCCCGTGCCAAGCGTGCGCAGCGGGACTTTAAAAACTATTTTGGTGAGTCAACATTGATTAAAGATTTGGTCGATGCCTGCCTGATCACGGGATGGCGTGATGTGACCGTGACATCCGATGACATAAAGGACAATACCCCATGATTTTTATCCCTCAAATCGTGCGCAATTTTTTTGGCGGGCGCTCACAGGTCGACATCGCAACATCAGCATCGCCGTCAGAAGCCGCCAGCGGGG
>CALMCL010000094.1 GCA_937862905.1 uncultured Burkholderiaceae bacterium
TGAGTTTTGGGATCGCACGCCATTGCAAGAGCAAGAAACCATTTTTGGGCGACACAAATTGAGCGGTGCGCCCTTGGGCAAATCCAATGAACACGATGACCCTGATTTTGCCAGCGATCCAGACGGCAAGCGCATCCCACATGATTCGCACATCCGCCTCGCCAATCCACGGACACCTGAAACACGCAAAAATTTGATTTTGCGCCGTGGTTACAACTACTCACAAGGTTTGAGCAAGTCGGGGCAACTGAACATGGGTTTGTTGTTTGTATGTTATCAATCCAATCTGCTCAACGGTTTTTTGACGGTGCAGGGGCGCATGAATGGCGAATCGCTTGAAGAATACATCAAGCCGTTTGGTGGTGGTTATTTTTTCAGCCTACCTGGTTTTGCTAAAGGTGAGTACTTGGGGCAAGGTTTGATTCAGGCTGCGGTTTAAATCAAGAGATACCGCCACTTTGCAGTGCACATGCATCCGAGTGGCTTCAAACCGAATGGATTTGACCGCTTAAAATAAAGTATGCTTAATCATTTGATGGGCGTATGATTGAAGCTCACACTCAATTTATAACCATTTTATTTTTGGAGAGATCATGAGAACTTTAAATGAAACCGATGCAAATGCCATCATTGCAACTTTAAATAAAATCATGGAGATTGAATTGGCTGGAGTGGTGCGTTACACGCACTACTCGCTGATGGTGTACGGCTATAATCGCATTCCAATCGTGGGTTGGTTAAAAGACAACGCCACCGAAAGTTTGGATCATGCACACCGTGCTGGTGAATTGGTGACATTATTGGGCGGGCACCCCTCTTTGCGCATTGGCCAATTGCTTGAAACAGAAAAGCATGACATTGGCGACATCATGCGTGAAAGTTTGGCGCATGAAACCACTGCGATTGAGGCTTACTATGAATTACTCAGCTTGTCGGAAGGGAAGTCAGTACTTGTTGAAGAATACGCACGTGAAATGATTCAGCAAGAAGAATTGCATTTGGACAGTGTCAATAAAATGCTGCGTCGGCCTGG
>CALMCL010000095.1 GCA_937862905.1 uncultured Burkholderiaceae bacterium
CATCCAAAGTCACCATCACAGGTTTGACTTTCGACTTCGGTGGCAATTGTGGCAATTTCATCAAATTATCCAAAATCACGCGATCACCTGCTTGTAAGCCTTTGGTCACCACCACGCTTTGACCGATGTTGTCCGCCGTCGTGATGACGCGTGGCTCATAGGTGTTTTCAGTCGTCAAAACCCAAACTGATTTGCCCTGAATGCCCGAAGACACCGCACGTTGTGGAATCAAAATCGCATCATTGCGCATCGCGCCGCGCAAAGCCACACGCACGAACGAACCCGGCAACAAATCCATGCTTGGATTGTCAAACACCGCACGCGCGCGCACTGTACCCGTGGTCGCGCTGATGATTTTGTCGGTGAAGTTCACGTGTCCGAGCGTTGGGTACTCTGTGCCGTCAGGCAAAGTCAACGCCACTTGAAAACCCGTTGCATTCGGTGCAGTCACCTCGCCGCTGCGGCTGGCGTTGCGCAACTTCGCTAAGTCACTGTCAGAAAAAGAGAAATTCACATAAATCGGATTGATGACCGAAATCTTTGTCAAGATCTCTTGCGGACTAACCAAGCTACCGACCGAACGCGTCTCGCTGCTGGTGTAACCTGAAATCGGCGCGCGAATCACGCCGTAATCCACGCTCAACTTGCTGTTGCTCGCTTGCGCAACCGCAGCATCATAAGCCGCTTTGGCCGTGTTGTATGATGCTTTGGCATCATCGCCATCGCGGCGGCTCAAAGCATTTTGCGCGACCAATGAACTCACGCGTTTCAAATTGGTTTGCGCTTGTTCGAGCAAGGCTTTTTGGCTGGCCACATTGGCCGCGGCCGATTTGTACGCTTGCTGCGCAGAATCGGTTTCTAAAGTGAACAAGACCGTGCCTTTGTTCACATATGCGCCCTCGGCGTAATTTTTCTTCTGCAAAATCCCGCTCACACGCGAACGCACCTCCACTTCCGATGAGCCCGCCGTTTGACCTGGGGTTTCGAGCAATACAGGCACGCTTTGTGGCTGAACTTCAAGCGCATGCACTGGCATTTCCATGTTCGGTTGCGCTGCTTCTTGCTTTTTACCACAAGCCGACAAGCTCCCGATTAAGCACATTGCACTGAGCCACAAGGCTGGGTTACGCAAGTTTTTCATTCTAATTATTCCTTTTACAAACAGTCAAAGCGCACAAGTGAAAGTATGATGCAAACACCATCCAAACAAATAGTCCAAAAATTATAAGCAATGGCCATTCTATATGAATGTTAAAAAACAAACAAGAATAATCTAACCGCCCGAATGGGTATGCAAGTATTGATTTAATCATGGCAATAAGCCTGTAAATTCATTACTTTAAAGTGAGAGCACATACATTGTTCACTTTTCAATTCGTTAAAAAATTATTTGAAATAACATTAAGAATGCGTGAGTAATCACTCATTTATTATGTAAAAGGTCTTGTTCTGACTCAGTCCTTACCCGTTCAAACCTTTATGAGGTTGAACGGTGTTATGAAAGTTGATGGCGTGTCTAAATTAAACCACTCGGTGTACAGCATCATTAACGCCATGTTTCCATGTCACATCTGCATGATGGTACAAATGGACACACTCAGCCTTCTCATTGGCAATTGTTTTGGCAAAGTTTTTAACTCAAAGGTTGAAGGGAAAGGGGGGAATGGATTTTGCTTTTTACGCATCTTTCGCATTTTTAGCGCTCTTTTGAATGATCTTTCTCTCAACGGCCTTTCAGCACTGGTGGTGAGGCGTACTGTTCAATAGGTGTTTCAGAGAATTTGATTGGGTTGGCCACCAAACGGCTGCCGTCATCTGTTGTCACCACCATGTTGCGTGATAACAGCTGTTCATCCGCAAACACGCGATCGATGGTATTGATCGGACCGCATGGAAAGCCCTGTTGTTCACCCAAACTGATCCATTCGTTGATGTTTTTGCGCATCAAAAAAGGAGCTAAAGCGATTTCTAGTTCGGTGCGGTGCTTGACTCGAGCTGAATTACTTGAAAAACGTTCATCTTGCGCGAGTTCAAGGCATTTTGCCGCATCACATAAGGCTGTGAACTGTCGATCATTGCCAATTGCCATCATCACATAACCATCGGCAACCAACATAGGTTGATAGGGTGCAATTGATGGATGGGCACTGCCTTTACGAATCGGTACATCGCCACTCATAAGGTACGCGGAAGCTTGATTGGCAAGCATGGCGGCTTGAACATCAAACAATGCCAAGTCTATGTGTTGACCGATGCCCGTTTGTTCACGGTAACTGAGCGCTGCTAAAATAGCGGTGGTCGCATACATGCCCGTCATTAAGTCAACCACGGCCACGCCGACCTTTTGTGGCGCACCATCGGCTTCACCTGTGATGCTCATCAACCCACCCATGCCTTGGATCAGGGCGTCATAACCTGGGCGCTCCTTGTAAGGGCCTGTTTGGCCAAAGCCCGTGATGGAGCAATAAATGATGCGAGGGTTAATGGACCGAATGCTGTCATAGTCCAGCCCGTATTTGCGCAATCCACCCACTTTGTAATTTTCAATGAGCACATCAGCATCTTTAATCATGTCCAATAACATGACTTTGTCTGTGGCCTGAGTGAAATCGAGACTGACATTGGTTTTGTTGCGATTGCAGCAAAAAAAATAAGTGGCATCGCGTGATCCATCGATTCGCTCAACAAATGGAGGCCCCCAGCGGCGGGTATCGTCTCCATCGGGATGTTCAATTTTAATCACCTGTGCCCCCATGTCTCCCAGCGTTTGACTGGCAAAAGGGCCCGCAAGGATGCGAGATAAATCGATGACTTTTAAATGAGATAAGGCTTGAGGCATGCTGTTTCCTAGAGGGTTGTTTTTTAAAATCATACCCGATGGAAACAGTTTATAAAAGTTGATATTTAAGTGGTCGGTGCGACCGTTGGGTTTTGGATAAATATCGAAAATAAACATTAAGATTTATTTTTTTAGATTAAAAAACAATCCTTAGGTTTGGTTTGCATGATGCAAATTGAAAATTGTTTAATTTTGTATTAATTATGTTGATTTTAAAAATAATTGTCCTATAATCGTGGTAATAACTATTGCAACGTGCTTTGTATTTTGTTTTATGATTCACTCTCTTTCTTAATTAAAAATAATTCAAATAATAAATATTTTTTTGATTTGTGAAGTGTTACGTTTTTTACTTATCTCATTTTGCTTCTTTCTGCTGTTTCTATTTACTGATTTTTTTATTCAGATACTTAAACTTTTTCACTTTCGCAGCCAGCAAGCTTTATATTCGCCGATCTTTTAACTGCTTGTATCTCTTGCTGGTTCTTTGAAATATAGATTCAAAGGTTTTATTGACACGTTTATCCTTAAGGAGTGTTGTCATGAATAAAATTTATAAGAGTATTTTCAATAAAAAACTCGGTGTGTGGGTGGCCGTATCTGAAAATACAATGGCTCAAGGAAAACCATCAAAAGTGGGTGTGGCCACATTGCTAGGAGAGGGTGTGATTCTCGGAGGAATGCTTTTGATCAGCCCTGCTGCCAATGCCACATTGGTGGTTGGATCAACGACTTATGATGGTGCTTGCCAGTTCACAATGTCTGGTGGTTCAGCAGTTAAAATTGAGTACAATCAGTACGCTGGGACTTTAATCAATCCAGCAACTGGATATGTGTACAATATTGATCCTTCCGATGGATTGCCTTACACAGCACAAGATTGTATTGATCAAATGGGTGCGGTTACAACAGACATTGCTGGCACAACCAGTGCAGTCGCATCGTTGTCAACTTTAACCTCCTCTGGTTTATCCACTGTAAACAGCTCTGTGGCCTCGCTGTCTACCTCAACTTCTTCTGGTTTGTCTGTAGTAAGCAGCTCAGTGACCTCATTGTCAACAGCCACATCATCTGGAATCTCCACGGTAGGCAGTGCAGTTGCATCATTATCGTCGGTTGTTTCCACGCTTGGAAGTGCTGGAAGTGCAATCGCATCATTGTCTTCTTTAACGTCTACTGTTGTTAGCACAACGAACAGCTCGGTTGCCTCTTTGTCCTCTGTTGTTTCTTCTATGGGTAATTCAAACAGCGCGATAGCTTCATTGTCAACTTTGACGGGCAGCAGCATTGCCTCTTTGTCGAGCATCACAGGCAGCGGCATCGCTTCGTTGTCCTCTGCAATCAGTACAGCAAACAGCACCACCTTGAGCACTTCAAACAGCGCGATAGCTTCATTGTCAACTTTGACGGGCAGCAGCATTGCCTCTTTGTCGAGCATCACAGGCAGCGGCATTGCTTCGTTGTCCACTGCGATCAGTACAGTGAACAGCACCACGTTGAGTACTTCAAACAGTGCGATTGCTTCGTTGTCGACTTTGACTTCAACTGGATTGAGCACCGTGGACAGTGCGGTGGCTTCTTTGTCGAGCATCACCGGCAG
>CALMCL010000096.1 GCA_937862905.1 uncultured Burkholderiaceae bacterium
ACTCACTTGGCCTTTTTCAATCTACGAAAATTGCTATTCGTACTTTAATTAACGCCATTTTTTTAAACACAATTCATCTCCTTATATATAAGGACATAACGATATGATAGCAACCCCAGTGCGTCAAGTGTTTATTACTGTGATTAAATAACAATTTAAAACAACACTGAGACACCACCAAAAAATCATTTGAAAAATAAAATATTGCGTCACAAAACTTTTATTTCATTATTCAATTTAATGGGATGTCTTTTAAAAGCGGGGCTTACCCCGCATTGGTTTAAAATTTATCAAACCGTCGACTGTACTGCACGTCCATCCCGTTGATTGAGCCGCCCCGCAGCAAAATCTGCCAGTTGCGCGACAGCGTCCATGTGACTTTAACCACACCCGCGACCGAAGCCAAACCCTGTTCGTAAGCAACAGTGAAACGATCAGACAAACGCTTGCCCACACCAACCACGGTGCCTGTCAAACCGCTGTCAGATGCACCCAAGTTGAAACTGTCGATGCCCAGTTTTTCGGTGACTTTTCGCCCTTGATCACTGCCCAATAAAATGGCTGCCGCACCAGCAATCGCGCTGCCATCCGAGGTGGATAAAGTACTCGATGAACGACCAAACAGCAGCCATGAGAGCTTTTCTTCATCGGGCATTTCGGGTGTGGAAATCAAACGTGCTTTGCTGTCGGCCAACGTGCCGGTCAACTCAACCCCCACCTCCGTGCTGCTCACCGAACGCGTCGCCAGCATGTTCAATGCAGGATCATCCATCGGACCTTGGAAGGTGATCAATCCGCGATCCACTTTGAGCAATTGACCATAAAATTTATACGTCCCACTTTCCACTCGCACCACACCCGTGGTTCTCAATGGTGAGCCTTGATTGCTTTCCAGATGAACATTGCCCACCAATTTAACATCCGCCCCTTGCCCTTTAAATCGGAAATTGTCACCCAAATCCAAGGTCAAGTCGATGCTGGGAACAATGCCCAAACGAGCGGTTGCACTGGCTTTATCATTGGTGATTTTGCAATTGCGTGATTTTTCAGGATTGGTCGAACACACAACGACATCATCGCCCAAGCTCGGCGGCAAAGTCGGTGGCAAATCAATCAATGCTTTGTCCGCACGCACTTTGCCTTTGATTTGCAATTGGCTCACCCCATCGTAACCCAACTCAGCTTGACCGCTCAAAATCAATTGCCGATCGAGACGGACAAATGGGCGCAGCTTATCCATCGTCACCTCTGCGGTCAGTAAACGCCCACCTGCGCCATACGAGGCCTGACCGCGCACCGACAATTTGCCCTCAACACCATTGAAGTCGAACTGTTCGAAATCCACATAGGAGTCGGTCAAATTCAAGCGAATCACACCATCTTTCAAACGGAAGCCTTGTTCAACATGTAAAAAGTCAATGTGTTGCCCCGTCAACACACCGCTCATCGCAGGTGCGGCCAATGCACCGCCGATGTGAATGTCCGCCTGCATTTGCCCATTCAAGCGAATGTTGGCACCAAGCAATGAGTTGAACTGCTGCAATTGATCCATTTGCGCTTTGGCATTCAAACTCAATGGCGAAATGCCCGTGATGACCCAACCCGCAGGGCTGCCAATCATGCCCACATTGCCGTTGATGCCCACTTTCCCCAAGCGATCTGAGTTTAAATTGCCCGTGATGGCCAATGTGCGCCCCGATAACCGGCCATTGAGTACCAATTGGCTTAAGGCGATTGTGTTTTTTTGTCGTTTATCCAATGACAAATCACCTTTTTCACGTTCAAATTTAAAACCACCTGAAGGTGAATCGCCCATGGCCATATCCCAATCACCTTTGATGGTCATGTCGGTATAAAATGGCAAAGTCACGTTGAGCCAGGTCAACCATTCTGGTATCACAAGGTTGCTGACCCGACCACGGCTGTTGATGCGCGCACCAAGGATATTCAAACTGTCTAAGCTCACTTGCGCATTTTGCACTTGCGCATCAAGGTTTTTAAATTGCAATTCACCTTTCTCATAGGCCACCTGTGCTGGATGTTGCAAAACAATGTTGGGCTGACCTTGGTTATTGAATTGACTGATTTGCCCTTGCCAACCCGCATCGCTGATATGGCCTGAGCCTTGAGTGGTGGCATTGAGTATCCATTGCACTGGGGGTTGTGCTGCGGTTTTGAGTACTTGCCCGCCTTTGGTCACTTCACGTGCTGCGACGCCTTCGCGGATGAGCACATTGCCTTGGATTTTGCCGTTGAACTGATGGGCGGCTTGTGTGCCATTGACCTCAAGGTTGAGTGCATCCAGTTTGACCAAGCCATTCAGGTAACCTTGCACGTCCAGTTTTCCACTCATGACACCTTGCGCACCAGAGTTCCATTCGCCTTTGAGTGTGGCTTGATGCACCGATTGAGTACCAATTTTTAGATTGCTGGCGGTGGCATCGACCACACCGCGCGGTTTAAGTATGCTGCCCGTGAGGTCAGCTTTGGCAACCAAGCTGCCGCCAAAACCAAACTGCAATTGCTCTAAATTGGGGGCGTCGATGTTGACGTTGATTTTTTCCTTACTGTCTTTGGTGATGCCCAGTGCACCTTTCGCATAAAATTTATTCCCCCCCACCGTGACGTCAAGCTCACGTGCCGTGAAAGTATCGGGCGCATTGTAGCTGACATCAATTTTGCCTTGGGCTTGCACACCTGCCCACGCGCTGTTGGTGAGTTGGCCTTTGAGGTTGACTTTGACATTGGGCTTGACCACACCATTCACATCAAAATCACCTGCCAAACGGCTGTTTGGAAAATCACCCAGTTCTGCCAAGTTAAACTGCAACAGTTGAGCTTTACCTTCAAAAGGTAAACCTTCGGTGTATTTAAGCTGCCCTTTCAGTTCAATCTTTGCATTCGCGCTGCCTGACACGCGCGCTTGCGTGACCTCAACACGTTCATTGGTCACATTGACATCGGCAAACACCTGCAAAGCGTTGGAGCCACTGTTTGTCAACGTTGTGACAATGTGTTGATTGCTTTTGGTCACTGTCAATTCAAGCGGTCCAGACAAGCGGGTTGCTAACATTTTGGGGTGGACGTTTTTCAAATCAAAACCATTGACAGCAAATTTGAAATCACCTTGTTTGTCTTTCCACACCCCTGCACCCGTGATCCGACCATTGCCGCTGACCTGAATGTCAAGGTTTTTCACATCCTGTTGGTCTTTGGTCAGATCAAATTCACCAGACACTTGATCCACAGGCAATGAATACACAGACAAAGCCGCTGGTGCGTGATTGATCACCCGCCAATTGCCATGCACGGGTTGGCGATTCTCAGTGCCTTTGTTTTCTTCAATGCTGATCGTTTGTGGGGTGGCCTCCAGCATCACGTCGAGGTCGGCTTTTAGCAATTTATCCCAAAATGCATATGGGTTAAAATGCGTCATCGCGATGTGACCGCGGTGAATGTAGTAGCGATCCAGCAGTTGAATTTCGAGCTGCCCCACGCCTTTTAATGGCTGTTTCACGCTGCCGCCGTTTGCGTTCACATCCAGATTTAAATGGTATAAATCGCCCGTTGCGTTGACATCCAAACTGTAATCATTGTCCTCATATTGCGACACCGCTTGCACTTTACCCGTCAATGCAAATGGACGAAGGCCATCAATCGCCAGTTGCCCCGTGTATTCGGCGCTGCCTTGTGTGAGGTGGGTTAAATTGATTTGATGGTGACGTTGATCGGTGGAAACTGAACCGTCAATGTTGATTAAACTGGTGGTTTTCAGTCCATTGATGAGATTAACTGTGGCCACTTGTACCCGCTTCGCATCAATCGACAGTGGCAATGTCACTTTTTCCAGTGGCGTGTTGTCTTCTGGTTTTGGGTACATGGTCACATCGACAGTGTCTGCGGCGATGCGCTCAACCGACCATTTAAGAGGCAAATACGCCCACGACCACTCACCAGACAAGTTGGTGATGTCCACATGCACATACTTTGCCAAATGAACATGCACTTCGCTCGCCGAACCACCATGTGCCAAGCTGCCCGAACGCCAATCGGCTTGCAGTTGCCCAGCAGACAATACTTTAGCCACAGTCCAAAAGGTTTTTGTACCCGCCTCTGTTTGAATCATGGCCACGATGGCACCCGCCACCAACACAGGCACTGCGATCAAAACCAAAAGCAACCAACGCAACCAATGTCGCTTTTTCTTGGTGGGTTGAGGGACATCCGCCTCATTGCCCTGCCCTGCCTCGCCCAATGTGGCCTCTTCTTCAGGCGACAACACCGCCCCCGCCTCGTCTGGAACGATGCGTGATGGCATAAAAAAACGCCAGCCTTGCCAACCTTGTTTAGATGCACTCATTAAAACAAAATCCCAATCGAAATATGCGGTGCCAACTTCTTGCGCGGATAGCCATAAGCCAAATCAAAGTGTATCGGCCCCACAGGACTGCGCCAACGCACGCCAGCACCTGCACCATGGTACAAACCAAAATTGGTTAAATCATTGCTCACCGTACCCACATCGTAGAACACCGCAGCGCCCCATGACTTATTAAACCAGTGTGTATACTCAGCCGATGCGGTCGCCAAAAATTGGCCAGGCAAAACCGAGGAACTGCTGTTTCTATAGGTGTTGCCAATGCTTTGATAAGCATAGCCACGAATCGAACTGCTGCCACCCGCATAAAACAGCAAACTTGACGGTACATTGTACAAAGTGTCTTTGGTGACCACCGCCCCCGCTTCAGCGCGCAGCAACAATGAATCGTCTTTTTTAAATGGAATGAAATAACGGAAGCGACCATACGCCCGTAAGAACGTTGCAGAAGAAGCCAAGCTTTTTAATGCACCACCGACTGATGCTTCAATGGCATAACCTTTGCGTGGAAAAGAGGGATCATCCACTTTATTTTTTGCCCAAGACACCCCAAAAACCGTCGCATGGCTGCGCAAATCACCCAATTTGCTGTTGAAATAATCCAAATCATACGAAATCGACGCATGTTCCAGCTTACGCGAATAATGTAAACCAATCTGAGCCGTGTTGGTGTTCGGATCAACCGTTCGATCCAACTCCGTTTTGCCCACCACGCTCCATTGATAATGGTTGGCATTTTGTGGTGTGGACAATGACAACGTGCCCGTGCGCTGTTTTTGCTCCCAGTCATAACGGGAATCAAAGATCCAACCGCGTTTAAACACATTGTAGTGGCTGTATTGCACATTGGTGCGGAAGCCTGCATCAGTACCATACCCGACCAAGCCATTGAAATTTTGTGTCGGTAATTCAACCACCTGCACCTTAATCGGCGCCAGTTCTGCTTCATCGGGGTTCTGCCCCACATCAACCAATACACTTGAAAAATAAGGCAAATCCTGCAAACGTTTTTGTAAATTGAGCAGTTTATTGCGGTTGTAAGCCTCACCCACTTTAATCACATTGACATTGTTCACAATTTTAACCGGATAGCGACGAAGCCCTGTCGCTTCAATTTCACCCAGAGTAAAGTAAGGACCTGAATCCAATTTGGCCGATAATTTGGCGGTTTTTTTCTCAGGCTCAATGAACGCTTGTGTGTCCACGAAACGTGCAGCAGCATAGGCTTCGGATTGAATTTTGCGCAACAGCAATGTCTTCGACAAACTCCATTCGTTTTGAGTAAAAGGCTCGTCCTCTTGCAAAGACCAGTCAAACTCCAAGGTGCCAACACGTTTGGGGTCTTGCTCTTTGATGAGGCCTTGCACCTCAAGCTTGGCACTGTCGACCACCACCCGCTGCCCCAGAGTCACTTTAACAGTGATGTTGGGCTTTTCAGCATCTTTGACACTTGAATTTTTATTGTCCTCACTGACCTCAGTGCGCACATCAAAATACCCCATCGTCGCCAACAAACTGGCCACTTGTTCAGGCGTTTGATCGACCAAATAATCAAGGTACTCATCGCGGATGTCTTCGCGCGTTCGGTAGCGTACGATGTCAAGGTAAGTGTCCAATATGGATTTCACCTCTTTGGGCGCATCCACGTTGACTTTATAATTGTCTGCCCATGCCAATGGCGCGCCCATCAACAACATCACCGCACACGCCAAGCGGCTCAAGCCACGACGCAGCACAGATTGCAGCGTGTGCTTATTTTGGGACGATGGGTGAACAAACAACTTCAAAATAAGATTTCCAATACAATCAAAATAGCAAAACGCGCCAACCCCATGGTTTTTCGAGTAAAATAGCAGCCAAGCGTGGGGACTCGTTAAAATGAGCCTCCATTGTAAACAATTCTCTGTATTAAATTAGCATTTGGAGCAATAAAAATGGCGCGTTACGAATCCGATGTCACCTTGTTTTTAAAAGACCTGAAAAAAGAAGATCCACAGCTTGAAAAAGGCCAACGTGATGGTCGCGCGCGTCTGTGGGACAAGCCCCAAGATTTGCGCTTACAACGTGAATTTGAAGAGGCAACGGTTGCGCAAAAGCCTTACGTTTACAACTAAATTGCTTTAGATTTACTTTAGATGACACAGCCAACCGTCCCACTGGACGAGGCCGACATCCTGAACGCCAAACCCGACACCACTCCTGATGTGGTTGATGGTTTGGCGTTCGCACGTCTATACGGCGAACCCCTGTTCAACATGCCGCAAGACCTTTACATCCCACCCAATGCATTGGAGGTTTTTCTTGAAACCTTTGAAGGGCCTTTGGATTTGTTGCTGTATTTGATTCGCAAGCAAAATTTCAATGTGCTCGACATTCCCATGGCGCAAGTGACCACTCAATATTTGATTTACGTCGATCAAATCCGTGAGCACAACCTTGAGCTGGCGGCTGAATATTTGCTCATGGCGGCGATGTTGATCGAGATTAAATCGCGCATGTTATTGCCTGTCAAAACCACCGATACTGGCGAAGAGGTCGATGACCCACGTGCTGAATTGGTGCGCCGCCTGCTGGAATACGAGCAAATGAAACTGGCCGCACTGGGTTTAAATCTATTGCCCGTGGTCGGGCGTGATTTCGACATCGCACTTGCTGACATTGATCACACCACTGAACGCGCCATGCCCAATGTCAATCTAGACGACCTCAAATCAGCTTGGCAAGACATTTTGAAACGCGCCAAACTCAACCAAAAACACCGCATCACCCGCGAAACGCTGTCTGTCCGCGAATTCATGACAGGCATTTTGCGCCAATTACAGCACCGCCAATTCATGGAGTTCGGTGAATTGTTTCATGACTTGATTGCAAGTGGCGAAGGCCGTTCCGTATTGGTGGTTAATTTCATCGCCATGCTTGAATTGTCCCGAGAATCCCTGTTGGAAATCACCCAAGCCGAGCCTTACGCGCCGATCTACGTGCGTTTGAGCTATCAACCGCAATAATCCTCCCGCCATTGCCCGCATGAATCAGCAACCACTTGACCTCCATAAGGGATAATTGGCTAAAATTCACGGACCAAAACCAAACAATCAAGCAGCACATCTCCACCTATTTTCCCCCATTTCATCTCAAGGACCGCCATGCCCCGCATTCAACTGTTCGCTGACACCACACCCACACCCGAGTACGATTTCCCTCGCCCTGAACGCCTCGTCACAGGCAATCCGCAACGCACCACATGGCACCACTACACCAATGACAGCGGTGAAGTGTTCATGGGCATTTGGGCCAGTGAAGTGGGGGCATGGCGCATTGAAATGGGACCAACCGAAGATGAATATTTCTATGTCATCAGCGGGAGCGGCCAGCTCATTGCCGAAACAGGAGACACACGCGAATTCACTGTTGGTGATGCCGTCATCATCCCTGCTGGGTTTAAAGGCACATTCCACGTCATTGAAACATTGACCAAACATTACGTCATCACCGAACGCAAAGCCTAAAAAATCAAGGTAAAGTACATGGTCAAAACACAAACAACCCTTTCAAAATGGTTGTTTGTGTTGTGGTCGTGCGCTCATCAAGTCTCTTTAAATGCAAAGCAAAAGCCTGTTTCATATTTGTTGAAAATCAGCTTGTCTTTTCAAACCAATTGATTCAGTAGACCTCTTTCGAAACCAAATCATTCCTCGTCATTCCCACATAAGCGGGAATCCATTGGGGACGCATGGCTCACCATTTGATGTTATGGCAATTCTGCACAATCATTCTTATTTTGCGGAAATAAAGTTTTGAGGAGATCAAAGTGAAAAATTTTGAGCGGGAAACCTGCACAAAATCTGAATGAGTTCAGGAAATATGAATTCAGGAAACTTCAAAAAGCAGCGTTGCGGATTATTTAACGAATTGATTATAAATGCGCTCGTATTAAATGCGCTCGTATTATTAACAAATGCGATGCATTTGACTGAATTCCCACCCACACAGGAATGACGGGGCAAAGATTTGGTTTCAAAAAAATCTCTGCTGTATCCCCTTAAGTTGCACGCAAATTATACTGTTTCAACTCACGCACGCAATGTTTATAGTCTGGGCACAGCTCCGCCACTTTCCCCCAAAACAAACGGCTGTGATTCATGTGCACAGTGTGAGACAACTCATGTGCCAGCACATAATCCACCAACGCCACATCCAAAAACACCAAACGCCAGTTCAAGCGCACCGTGCCATCGCTGCGGCATGTGCCCCACAGTGTTTTCGCGCTCGACAACATGATCAGTCGATAACGCAGGCCATGAGCCACCGCATAACGGCGCGCACGCTGAAACAAATATTCCAATAAAATCGTCGCCAAGGCATCGCGCACTGCTTTTTCACGGCGCGCAGGCACAACATCACGCAAAATCAGCACCGCCTCGGCCGCCCCACCCCATTGTTGTGCCAACCACACCTGAGCATCGATTTTTTCAGCACGTGCATGCCAAAGGATGCGCACAGGGCGCCCCAAAATGGGCAACACATCACCATCAACCACCGCTAAATTGGGCACAAAGCTCACGCGTGGCGGCGCGTTTTGCATTTTATTTAAACTTTTGAGAATCCAATCAGCCCGCAGTTGCAAAATCCGCTCTATTTCCAACACCGTCACAGTATTGCTCGCACGCACGCGTAAACCCGTGTGGTCAATCACCATGCCCACGGTGCGACGACGCACACGCTCAATCGCATAAGGCACCTCATGTGTGCCCAAAGCAACAACACGCACACGTCGCGCCTGATGTGCAGGCGTTTCAATCGGCTCCACCGATGGTGTTGGTGCTGGCATCTTTGGCTCAGCTGATTTCAAACGCCTTCGCGTGGGCGTTTTTTTCTTTGTAATGGGTTTTGCACTGGGCGCGGGCACATTGTTGTCGCCAAACAACGACAATTGCAATTGATTTAACCACTCTCGCAAACGGCTCAAATCACGCCTCACGCGCTTTAGGCAAGCGGGTCATTTCTGTTTCAATCCATCCCACCATCTCTTTGTGCACCTCATTCACTGGACGACCAACGGTTTCAATCAACGGCCCAATCGACACGGTGATTTTGCCCGCTTGCTTCACCCAAGGCTTCTTCGGCCAGCATTCTCCCGCATTGTGTGCAATCGGAATGATCGGTGCATTCAATGACACCGCCAAGCGTGACCCGCCTGAGCGAAATTTACTCGGTTCACCCGGGGCAATGCGTGTGCCCTCTGGAAACATGATCATCCACACCCCATCGGCCAAACGCACACGCGCCTGATCCACTGTTTGGGTCATCGCATCCTGACCTGAGTTGCGGTCAATCGCCACCATGCGCAACAAACCCAAGCCCCATCCAAAAAAAGGCACCATCAGTAACTCGCGTTTAAACACAAAACACAAGGGATTACCCAAGGCATACAGCAAGAAAATGGTTTCCCATGCAGATTGGTGTTTCGCCAGCACCACCGCGCCGCGGCCTTTCTCAGGCAGGTTCTCCACCCCGCGTAATTCGTAGCGAATGCCCAAAATCCACCTCGCGGCAAAAATCGTCACACGATTCCACACAGATGTAAACGCATACCGTGCACGGTAGGGCAATATCGCCGTTAACATGCACAAAATTGAAAAAGGAATCGTCCAAAGAACGATCAAAACCATAAAAATTGCAGAACGAATCGCCGCCATAAACTTCCTAAATTGATATTTTTTAACTTCAAACCAAACAAGTGCCGTGTACTACACATCACTTTAATACCTCTCAATGCAAACACAACTCAAATGCACATTCACCGTCACAAAGCATTGAACCCAACAGAGCCCATTGTACAAAAAAAGCGATTCGAGCGTTGATCAACCAAAGGCAAGCAATCATTTATTTAGACATGCATGCAATGTGTCTCGATTTAAAAGTGATCAAAGAATTTGATTTTATCTATTTTCTCTATGTGTTCAATAAAATCACCCTCATAAAATCACCTTCATTTTACACAAGGATTTCAATGCGGGGTTCAATGGGTATTCACACCACTCAACTGCGTCCTTTCAGCTCAATGGTGAATGCAACCAAACACCATACTCTTGATGAATTTTTTAATTGATTAAAACTTTCTTCGGTTTTCCATGTCAAATTTCAACATCAACTTCAAAATTTAAATCAAAGCTTAGAATCTGACTCCTCAATGAAGCCTGATCTCGGTGAAGTTCAACCGTAAAAAAAGCAAGCCTTTCTATGGCTTGCTTTTTTAAACTTGACGATGCCCCAATCATTGTGCCACAGGCTCACCGATGAAAACCTCGACTCGACGATTCTGCGCCTTACCTGCTTCAGTTGCATTGCTCGCCACTGGTTGGCGAGAACCCATGCCTTCGATGGTGAAGCGGCTACTAGAAACACCGCGAGCAGTCAAATAATCGCGCGTGCTGGCTGCGCGGTTGACTGACAATGGGTTGTTGATGGCGTCATTGCCCGTGCTGTCCGTGTGCCCAATGATGTTCACTGTGGTGACTGTATTGGCTTGCAAGGTTTGAGCAAATTTGTCCAAAATCGGGCGGAAGTTTGATTTGATTGCATAGCTGTTGCTATCGAATGAGACATCTGCTGGGATGTCAAGCTTCAGGCGGTTGTCAGTTGTTTTGCTCACATCAATGCCTGTGCCTGCCGTGGCTTTTTCCATTGCCGCTTTTTGCGCTTGCATGCGTTGTGACCACACATAGCCACCACCTGCACCAGCAGCGGCACCGATCGCTGCACCGGTGAGAATGCTTCGGGTTTCATGTTTACCAGCAGTGGCTGCACCGATGGCTGCACCAGCCAACGCCCCTAAACCTGCACCAATGGCTGTACCAGAGCCAGTGCTTTGCATGCCTTCATTGATGCTGGCACAACCAGTGAGCGCCAAAGTGGCGGCCAGTGTGATTGCGGTGATTGCTTTGAATTGACGTTGCATGGGTGTTCTCCTCTGAGGGGGTTAAAAATACAATATATAAAAAATTGGATGCGCTTATTTCACTCTCATCATCAGTCACTATAAGGCCTTGATGCCATAAATGGTTGACTTTGATCATGCATTGGCATTATTAAAGCATCTTACACAACAACAGTGAATGAGTCTTCATTTGAGCCCCTATTTTTTATGTCATTTTCTATTTTACTGCGCTTTATTAAATCTGCGGCTTTTTCCGCAATCATGATGGTTGGGGCGTTGGTGTTACCTGAAATGATGTTTGGCATGATGGAGGCATCAACCACCCGCAATCCGCGCACACCATGAGCACGCAAATGATCGTCGACCACCGCCATCACATCGCTGCTCATCCCCATTTTACACGTCCCGACGGGATGGTATTCGGTGTTGCCGTGTTGTCGTATATGGTGTTTTAAGTGAGCGTCATTCTGAGCGTTGATCGGATAGAGCAATTCACCTCGATAGCTTTGCAATGCACCATCGTTCATGATGTCAAGGGTCTTTTTGAGCCCACGCACCATGACCTCAATGTCCTCTGGTTCTGCTAAAAAATGAGGGTCAATCAAGGGCATGCCATACACATCCTTTGGGTTCAATGTGATGCACCCTCGGCTTTTGGGGCGCATGAGGGTCACATGGATGCTGTATCCTGCACCCCAATGCATGCGACGGGCATGCTCATCGACCATGCCGACAATGAGTGCGAGCTGTATGTCGGGTGTTTCGACATTTTCATCACTACAAATGAATGCCCCCGACTCAGCAAAATTCGTGGTCAACATGCCTCGGCGATGCCGCCACCAATCGTATATGCCATGCGCAACATCGTAACCGCCACGAGGATTCAGGCCAAACAATCCCGTTTGATTTTTTGCCCGCCAGATGGCGGTCACCGTAAAATGATCCTGTAAATTCTGTCCCACACCTGCCAAATGCTTCACAACAGGAATACCCAAAGCATGCAAAGCCTCAGCATCACCAATCCCAGACCACATGAGCAACTGTGGTGAATGAATCGCGCCGCTGGCCAAAATGACTTCATGCCGTACACGCAAATGAATCACCTCTTGACTTTTGGCGTGCCGATAAACGACGCCAATCGCGGTTTGATGTTCAAATAAAACCCGCTGCACGTGGGCATGTGTGATGACGGTCAGATTTGAACGTTTGAGATTGGGCTGCACATAGGCTCTTGCTGCGCTGCACCGTTCACCCGCCTTTTGCGTGACCGCGCTCAACCATGCACCAAATTGCTGTGCCCCATTGGGGTCAGGATTGACAGGGATGCCATGCGCTGCGCAAGCCTCTAAAAATTGAGCATTGAGTGGGCTGTACTGATCCAAGCGCTTGACATTGAGTGGACCGTTCACCCCGTGATAGGGGTCATTTGGAAATATTTCGTTGTGTTCAGCTTTTTTAAAATACGGCAACACATCATTGTATGCCCACCCTTGATTCCCTGCGGCCGCCCATTGATCATAGTCCCATTGATGTCCGCGAATGTACACCATGGCATTGATGGCACTTGAGCCCCCCAATACTTTGCCTCGCGGCACCCTGTCTCGACGGCCATTCAAATGCACTTGAGGCACGGTTTGATAATGCCAACTGTAACCGCCCCAAGGCACAACCACCGCAAAGCCAGCGGGGCTGCGCACAAAGGGAGAAGCATCGTTGCCCCCTGCTTCAAGTAGACATACACTGACAGTCGGGTCTTCGGACAAACGTGCCGCC
Source organism: uncultured Burkholderiaceae bacterium (assembly GCA_937862905.1). Taxonomy (GTDB): domain Bacteria; phylum Pseudomonadota; class Gammaproteobacteria; order Burkholderiales; family Burkholderiaceae; genus Hydromonas. The sequence continues at coordinate 13,089 of CALMCL010000096.1, forward strand.
AGTACACAGCCCGCAGAACCCCCACCAACAACGATGTAATCAAACACAAGTGCACCCATATTCGCCTTTAAAGGGAATACGAAAAAACCTGAATCTGTTTATTCGTATTGAGTTTTTAGATGTGCTGTTTCAGACTTCATCAATCACATTGATAAACCACATTGACAAAAAATGAGTGAATGCGGCGCGGAAAAGCAGCACGGAAATGCAAACCTGAGCTTTCCCACACTTCCTTAAAAACAGATCAATGCGCCAATTCCCAATTGAGCCCAACACCCACTTCAGCGACCAATGGCACGGCCAACTCAGCCACACCGGCCATGCACTGAGGCACCAAAGTGGTCATCAGTTCAACCTCATCATCAGGCACTTCAAACACCAATTCATCGTGCACTTGCATGATCAGTTTTGATTTCAAGCCACGCTCAGTTAAAGCATTTCGCACGGCAATCATCGCCAATTTAATCAAATCGGCCGATGTGCCCTGCATTGGCGCGTTGATTGCAGCGCGCTCGGCACCTTGGCGTTTGCCTTGATTGCGGTTGTTGATGTCAGACAAATACAATCGACGACCAAAATGGGTGCTCACATAGCCGTTTTCACGTGCAAACTGTTTGGTGGTTTCCATGAATTGCAACACGGCGGGGTATTGCATGAAATAAGAATCCATGTAACTTTGCGCGGCAGTGCGGCTGATGTCAAGGTTGTTGGCCAAGCCAAATGCACTCATGCCATAAATCAAACCGAAGTTAATCATTTTTGCCATGCGCCGTTGGTCAAAGCTGACATCTTTCAGTTCAACGCCAAAAATCTGCGCCGCGGTGCGCTGGTGAACATCTTCGTTGTTTGAAAAGGCACTCAGCAAACCAGGGTCTTGTGACAAATGTGCCAAAATCCGCAGCTCAATTTGCGAATAATCCGCCGACATGATGACATGAGCTGCGGGCGCAACAAAAGCGGTGCGGATTTTTCGACCTTGTTCGGTGCGCACGGGGATGTTTTGTAAATTGGGATCGGTGGATGACAAACGCCCCGTCACCGCAACCGTTTGCGCATAATGCGTGTGCACCCGCCCTGTCGAAGGTTCTATCATCAGTGGCAATTTATCGGTGTACGTCGACTTCAGTTTACTCAAGCTGCGGTATTCCAGCATGGCTTTGGGCAAGGGATAGTCTTCCGCAAGTTTTTGCAACACATCCTCGTCGGTACTGGGTGCACCTTTGGCTGTTTTTTTGACCACGGGCATGCCGAGTTTTTCAAAGAAAATTTCACCAATTTGTTTGGGGCTGTTCAGGTTAAACGGCTGACCCGCGAGCTCATGCGCATGGGTTTCGAGGCTCAACAATTGCTGTCCCAAACCATTCGACTGATGACGCAACTCATCCGCATCAATCAACACCCCAGCGCGTTCAATCGTGAACAACACGTCAGACGTGGGCAATTCAATCGTTTCATACACGGCTTTTAAACCCGCATCGGCACAGATTTTAGGGTACATCACCGCATGCACACCGAGGCACAAAGCCGCATCTTCAGCGGCATATGTTGCGGCACGCTCAATCTCCACCTGCGCGAAGGGAATTTGCGCTGCACCTTTGCCACACAGGTCCTCATAGGACAAGCTCGACACATGCAGATAACGCGCGGCAATGGCATCAAGCGCATGCTTCGCGTGCGAATCCAGCACATACGACTGCAACAACGTGTCATGTGCGATGCCGCGTAAAGCGATGCCATGATTGGCGAGGACATGCGTGTCGTATTTGAGATTTTGGCCAATCTTTTTTGCACTGTCATCTTCAAACCACGACTTCATCGTTTTCAAAACAATGTCCAAAGGCAATTGATCGATGTTTTGCATGCCCTCATGCGCCAACGGAATGTACCAGCCCGATTCGGCATCAATGGCAAAAGACAAGCCCACCACGCGTGCCGCAAAAGGGCTGAGTGAGGTTGTTTCTGAATCGAAAGCAACCAGTGGTGCAGCACGCAATGCGGTGTACATTTTGCTTAAAGCCGAATGCGTATTGACGATGGTGTACTTGACCTTAAATGGGGTGATTTCAGCAGGCTCGCCATCGTCTGCGGCGGGCATCAATGCCACAGGCTCAGCCGCCGATGCGGTGACAGCGGGCTGATCAAACAACGATGCGGTTTCCCCCCTCTCCAACTCTGGCGCAGCCACCGCCATTTCAGCGATCAGTGCTTTGAGCCAGCCTTTAAAACCCGCTTGCTCATAAATCCGATGCAAAGCTGCCTTGTCCTCTTTGCCCATGTGAACCGCACCGATGTGACCCAAATCACCCTCCAGCTCCAAATCACATTTGACCGTCACCAATTGGCGTGCCATCGGCAACCAATCCAATGCTTTGCGCAGGTTTTCACCGACTTTGCCACCCACTTGATCTGCATGAGCGACAATGTTATCGAGTGAATCGTATTCAGCCAGCCATTTAACGGCTGTTTTTGGCCCGACTTTCTCCACCCCAGGCACATTGTCCACGGTGTCACCCACCAAGGTCAAATAATCGACAATGCGGTTGGGTGGCACACCAAACTTCTCCGTCACCCCCGTCGCATCAAGCACATCGTCACTCATGGTATTGAACCACAACACATGGTCATTGACCAATTGTGTCAAATCCTTATCACCCGTCGCCATCACTGTCGCCCAACCCTCGCGCGTCGCCTGCACAGACAATGTACCAATTACATCATCCGCCTCCACTCCGGCAATCGACACCACAGGCCAACCCAGTGCACGCACAGCCTCTTCGATCACAGGAATTTGCAAGGCCAAATCATCCGGCATTGATGGGCGATTCGCTTTGTACTCGGGATACCAATCATCGCGAAACGTTTTCCCTTTTGCATCAAACACACACACGGCATGAACCGTTGGCACCATCTGGCGCAGTCGTTTAAGCATGTTCAAAATGCCATACAATGCACCCGTCGGTGCGCCCGTCGGGCTGCGCAGATCGGGTAAACCATGATAAGCACGGTATAAAAAACTGGAGCCATCGACCACCAACAACGTGCGATCGGTTTTGCTCATAAAGTCAGAAATCAGAGTCATGAAAAAATCTTTAATAATTAAAAAATACGAAAAGACAACCACACAATGCCCATACAATCATCAACACTTTTTTGCATTTGCTTGTATGTATTTGCATTTAATTTGTATCTGTTTGATCCCCCAGAAACCAATCCATACGATGATTGATTGCAATTGATTGCGATTGATTTACTTTTACACAAAGTTTAAGCCATTTGCCACGTAAAATTTGAAAACACAAGCTTCCAAGCGCTTCAAAACCGTGAGCACAACACCTGAGTGGGCTCACTTTGCTTTTCTGAATGTCGCACATGCCGTACAATAAACCATCTTTAAGCATCTCATCGTCACATCAAGCAAGGGTCATCATGAACAAACACGCAAAAGAACACATTCAAACCTTAAGCGAATCGGCAACCGCCGACCTCGAAAAAGCAACCATGACCAAAGCACGTGAATCGTGGCACATACTTGGCATTATGTCAGAATTTGTCAATGCCGCAGAGCAATTGGCACACATTCGCCCCGCCGTCAGCATCTTTGGCAGCGCGCGCACCAAACCAGACAACCCGATGTACCAAAACACCGAAAAACTTGCCAATATGTTATCCAATGCAGGTTTTTCAGTCATCTCTGGCGGTGGCCCAGGGATCATGGAAGCGGCCAACAAAGGGGCATTTGCAGGCAAATCAGCCAGTGTCGGTTTAAATATTTTGCTGCCACATGAACAATCGGGCAATCCTTACCAAAATGTCTCAATGAACTTCCGTCATTTTTTCTCACGCAAAGTCGCTTTCGTCAAATATGCCACCGCTTACGTCGTTATGCCCGGTGGTTTTGGCACGATGGACGAGCTGTTTGAATCATTGACACTGATCCAAACAGGAAAAAGCCGAAAAATGCCGATTTTTTTATACGGCACCACGTTTTGGACGGGCCTGTGGGACTGGGTCAGAGAACAATTGTTGAGCAATCACTTGATTTCCGAGCAGGATTTAGATTTGGTGCACATCACAGATGACCCCGACTATATTGTTAACGCCATTTTCGACTTCTATGAAAAACGCGGTTTTGCACAAACAGATGAAGAGCGGGCGCAAATGATGCAGCTGTAAACCAGATCATAATCAGGCGAACACTGCATTGAGGCCACACAACAAACTTATTTAAAATTTATTTAAAGCTTATTTTATAGAAGCACCACCCCGATTGTTTCCACACCAACTTTTCCGAGCCTCAATCCAGAGTTTTTGGTAGGTTGTTGGCAGATAAACAAAGGGGCTGGAGCCTCTACAGTACAAAGCAGCGTTCGCAACCCGATCAATCTCCGATGACGGTAACAGGCTTATCACGCTTCTCTTTAACCCACTCACAAGGCACAACACATCAACCCATGGGCACCATCAGCACTTCTGTTTTTGTAGAATTAAAATTTTGGCTTTTACTGCTTTTTTCATTGATTATTCCCTTCGGCATTTATTTTGCATTGCTGCTGAAACGCGCCATTTCTCGAATAACAATCTTATTTTTTGGCATATTGATGATCGTCTTGTCTGGGATCGACATTTATTTATTGAGGCAGTTGGCCAACATCGCCAAATCAACACTTGCGGTCACAGATGATGTGTTTTTTGTGTCCGAACTGTCTGTGGCCTTGTATCTTTTGCCTGCTTTATTTGCAGGCATTGGCATCAACATGATTTCTCATGTGCTCACACGTCATTTGGATGATGCAGAAAAATGTTTCAATGCCAAAGACAGCAATCAATGAATCAATGATGATGAGCGCATTGGCGGCAATGACCATGCAGCGCACATGTCGCTCTTCTGCACAAACCCACGCCCCAATCAGTCATTTTTGCTAAAATGGCTTTTTTACTCAAATGATTGATAGGCATCATGGCGGTTTTTACCCAAATCACCCAAGACGAGCTGGCAACATGGCTGGCTCCTTTAAACTTAGGGGCATTAGTTGAATTCAAAGGCATTGCCAGCGGCATCGAGAACTCTAATTTTTTTGTCACTCTCAACGATGGCGCGCACAACACCACCTATGTATTGACCATTTTTGAAGTGCTCACACCCGAGCAACTGCCTTTTTACCTTGAGCTTATGCAACATTTGGCCATCAAAGGCATTCCCGTACCCCGCCCCTACGCCGATGCACAAGGTCAACTGTTCCGCCCACTGGCGGGCAAACCAGCCACGCTGGTGTCTAAACTTTCAGGCAGTGACACCGCAACCCCCACGCCAGCACACTGCGCCAGCGTGGGCCGTACACTGGCTCAAATGCACCTCGCTGGACGCGACTTCCCTCGACATCAACCCAACCTGCGTGGCTTGGATTGGTGGCAAATGATGGAAGACAAAGTCAGCGCATTTCTGCCTGACCACATCGCTGAGCTGCTCCGTGATGAAGTTGCCGCACAAACGGCATTTGCACAAACCCCGATTTACAAAGATTTACCCGTTGGAGCGGGTCATTGCGACCTGTTTGTTGACAACGTCTTGTTTAGCGATCCCAGCAACCCGTCATTCATTGACTTTTACTTTGCGGGCGTGGACACATGGTTATTTGATTTGGCCGTCACCGTCAACGACTGGTGCATCAATCGCTCCACTGGCGAACTGCTGCCCGACCACCTCAATGCCATGGTCACCGCCTACGACGCTGTTGTGCCATTGACTGACAATGACCGAGCCGCATGGGGCATGATGTTGCGGGCAGCGGCGCTGCGTTTTTGGATTTCGCGCCTGTATGATTTTTACCGCACCCGTGAAGCCGCCATGCTCACCCCCAAAGACCCAACTCATTTTGAGCGCATTTTAAAAAGCCGCAGGGCTCAATTTAAAGGCATTTAAAAAAGCACTAACTTAAAACTGTTTTTAATTTAAAGCCCTCAATAAGCCCCCCCTTTAAATTACAACATTTAGTCAACGCTTCAAAACCACTAAAGAACACAATGATCATTCCACTCAGCATCACCCGCGTCCCCATGGCCAATGGCTTCACTTGGTATAAAAACGCATGGCAGCTCATTCAAGCGCAACCTTTAATTTTACTGCTCGCCACAGGTTGGGCCATCATGACATTGATGATGATGGCCTCATTGCCATTCATTGGCGCAATCGCCAGCTCATTTTTAACCCCCATGCTGGCCTTTGGCTTGGCTGACATTTGTCAAAAAATTCGCACCCGCACCCCCGTCAACCCCCTGCAAGTTTTTTCTGGTGTTTTCGGCAAACAACGCAACCGCCTATTCAGTCTCGGCGTTTTTTACGCCACCGTTGCCCTTGGTTGCCTCCTGCTGTCACAATTCATCGATGGTGGGCGCTTCATGCAAATGGGACTCGGTGTGGCCGAACCCATCAACACCGACCCAGAACTTCTGGCGCAAGATTTCGCCAGCAACCCAATTGCATTTTTCAGCAAGCACCCCACCATCCTCGCATTGGCCTTATTTCAAATCGTCACACTCACCATCACCGCACTGTTCACCTACGCCCCCATGTTCATCGGCTGGCAAAACACCAACGCCAGCCAAGCCATCACCCTATCCCTCATCAGCATAGGTCGAAACATCCTGCCCATACTGCTCGCCACCATCCTCACGCTACTCACCCTGTTTGGCTTTATCGCCGCCACCACAGTCATCGCCATGGCCTTGCCAGTGATGACCTATTTCATCAGTTTGTTTCTGGTTTTGCTGAATTTCACATTTTTATACGCCATCAGCTACACCAGTTATTACAACATCCTGTCCACCTCTCTTAACAAAAGCATCCAAGCAAGTGTCACCGCTGCAATTGATGCCAGCTCAAAAGCAAGTGAAAGTGATGAAAACAATCTATAAATGCAAAAATATGCTTGACAGAAATACGGTATTTGGCTGATAATATCGTTCTTGGCGAATTAGCTCAGTCGGTTAGAGCGACGGAATCATAATCCGCAGGTCCGGGGTTCGAATCCCTGA
>CALMCL010000097.1 GCA_937862905.1 uncultured Burkholderiaceae bacterium
GCGCTTAGCTCGAATCTTTTTGAAAATTGCCTTTCGTAGTTTAATTCACCTTTTTTATGCGCAACAATGGTGCCTCTTCAACATTCATAAAGCAACCGAATGAAGTAGATCCATATAAAAAAACCATATAGCAGTCATCAAATAACCGTTAAACAACCGCGAAGTAATCAATCGCCGTCATTAAAAAATTTCATGGCCTTTATTAAAAACCATTTTCAATAATGGGGCGCACGTGAAGACTCAAAAAACCTGTAAAAAAAGCACCCCATCACAAATAAAACGTGAGCATTAATCAACATTATTTTTAACTCAAAAGGAAACACCATGCACGAATTGCTGCCCATCGCCCTCATCACGATTTTAGCGGTCATCAGCCCTGGAGCTGACTTTGCATTGGTCACTCGCAACAGTTTTGCCTACGGTCGACAAATGGGTTTATGGACAGCCCTGGGCATTGCGGTGGGTGTACAAATTCACGTCCTGTACACGATGGTGGGCGTGGGCATGCTCATCGCCACACAACCCACCGCACTGTCGGTTCTAAAAATCGTGGGGGCGGTGTATCTGATTTACATAGGTTGCCTCACTTTTCGGGGCACACCCATTCCATCAACACATGACGCACAAAGTCCAAACATCCCATCGTCTTTTCAAGCGTTCAAAATGGGTTTGCTCACCAACGCACTCAATCCAAAAACCACACTGTTCGTGGTCAGCACCTACAGCCAAGTGGTCGAGCCCGGCACATCGTTGTGGTTACAGTTTGCCTATGGGTTGTTTATGTCCTTTGCGCATTGGCTGTGGTTTACGTGGGTGACCCTATTTTTCTCATCGCCCGATCTGCGCAGCCGCATGTTGCGCCATAAAATCCACATCGACCGAGGCATCGGTTTCATCTTAACGGCATTGGGCGTTGGGCTGGCTTTTTCGTCCACCTCACACTGAACATCAATCCGCCATAAAAAAAAGCGCGAGATTCAACTCGCGCTTTTTTGTGTTGCTTGACCGCAGATCGGTTCAACGCTGCTGCGTTCAATCCACGCGGAATGATACTTTGCAAATACAGCCATACGACACGACTTTGCCATCGTTCACATGCGCCTTGATGTCTTTGATGTAGACTGAATCAATGTTGCGTACCGTTTTTGATACTTCGGCCACAGCCAATTGAATGGCGTCTTCGATGCTGGTGGGCGATGATGCAATAACTTCAATCACTTTAACGATGGTCATGGTGACTCCTTCAAGTTTGAATGTTGATTGGTGTGAAATGACGCGCCGTTCAATCACCGCTGGCGAGTCACGTGCGTGCTTTTGTGATGCACACGGCTTGATTCTACGCCATTTTTTTTAATGCTTGGCGGCAGGGACTGTTTTTTAGCACGCAAGTACTTTTTTACATCATTTTGTTTTGACCTAATTGTTTGGGCTTAATTCTCAGTTAATGTTGGGTTGATTAAATTCACCCGTGCTTGAAGCGTGTCATGAAAAACCTCAAGCCATTTCACTTACTTTCTTTTTAAGGATGACTCACATGAAACATGCAGTATCGATGACCCTCGTGACACTGTTGGCAGGCTTGGCGCTCACAGCTTGCGGCGATAAAGACGACAAAAAACCTGCGGCTGCAACAACATCTGCCGCGGCTCCAGCAGCGGCTCCAGCAGCGGCTCCAGCAGCGGCTCCAGCAGCGACTCCAGCAGCGACTCCAGCGGCGGCTCCAGCGGCAAGCACCCCATTGGCCAAAGACAAAAATGGCTGCCCTGCCTATCCAAAAGACCAATGGATGACTGAGGCGGATGCACAAGCAAAAATCAATGCTTTGGGCTATAAAGTCAAAACATTCAAAGTCACGGGCAACTGCTATGAAATTTACGGTTTTGACAAAACAGGTAAAAAAGCAGAAGTGTACTTTGATGCCAAAGATTTGAGCATTGTTAAAACAGGCGACTAAGACAGGCGATTAAAACAGGTCATTAAGCGTCAACATGAGCTGGGCTGAATCACGGCATGCCTGTGATTCAGGGCTCGCCATTGCCAATGCCAATGCAATGACCTTCATTGAAGGCAGTGGCGGGATTTAGATCAGCAGCGCTGACATTATTGTCACTGCCGTGTTTGTAGTTTGTATTAAACATTGAAAGACCCACGACATGAACGAATCGAATAAAATCAGGGTTTGGGACAAAGTTGTGCGCATTGCACACTGGGGCTTGGCCATTTTGGTTATACTCAATTTCATTGATGAGGGTGGCGACCAACTGCACCGCTATGTCGGTTATGCGGCGGCGGGCATTGTGTTTATCCGCATCATTTGGGGTTTCACGGGCAGCCGCTATGCGCGCTTCAGTGAGTGGTGGCCATCTCCCTCTCGCGTCATCGCGTACATCCGCTTGAAGCTCAAAGGTGAGGCACAGCGTTACATTGGCCACAACCCGTTGGGGGCTTTGATGATGTTGTTTCTAATGGCATTGGTGTTGAATCAAGGGGTCACGGGTTATCTGTTGGGCACGGATCAATTTTTCGGAGAAGAATGGCTTGAAAATTGGCATGTCTTGAGTGCAAACATGTTCATGATTGCCGTGGGTTTACATGTTTTGGGTGCCTTGGCTGAAAGTTGGAAGCACAAAGAGAATCTACCTGCGGCCATGATTCACGGTTACAAACGCGGCAATAAAACGGAACGCCCCCCTGAGTCTTGAAAATTTCAAGTGGTCAATGCATAAGATCGGAATGGACATGCGCTTACTTTTGGTTGAAGACGATGCACTGCTGGGTGAAGGCTTGGTCGATGGTTTAACTGAAGCAGGATTTTTGGTGGATTGGTTACGCGATGGCTCATCGGCCATCACCGCATTGCAAACACAATGTTCATTCGATGTCATGGTGTTGGACATTGGTTTGCCAGGAAAAAATGGCTTGCAAGTCTTGCAATGGATGCGCGGGCAACACATGTTGCTACCTGTTTTACTGTTAACGGCGCGCGATGCCCTGGAGGATCGCGTACAAGGTTTGAATGCAGGTGCCGACGACTACCTCATTAAACCGTTCGCACTCACCGAGTTGGTTGCGCGCTTGCGTGTGCTGCTGCGTCGCCAACATCAACAGCCCACCAACATCCTCGTTTGGCGAGATTTTGAGCTGGACATCGCCCACCAAAGCGCATCTCAAGCAGGCACATCCATCCCCCTGTCGGCCATTGAGTTTCGCTTGTTGCACATTTTGGTCGCCAATAAACCCAATCACCTGTCTCGTGCTCAACTCGAAGAAAAGCTCTACGGCTGGCAAGTGGACATTGAAAGCAATGCGCTGGATGTGCATTTGTCGCATTTACGCAAAAAACTGGGTGCTGACAGCATCGTCAACACACGCAACCTTGGTTGGCGCATGGGAGATGATTTAAAGTGATGTTCAAACCCTTTATTAAGCACTTATTGTTAAGTGCATTAAACATGTGAACGTCAAACCATCAACCAAACAGATAACAGATTATCAACGGTTTTTACGATGCGCTTGCATTTTCTCTGATGATCTGAATAAAACCCCACTGAAATTTCAAAAAACAGAATGTTCAAAAAATAAATTGATGTACCTTCCTTTTCTTTCTTAAAACTCAAGCCGAGCACCCGATGCGCATGCCCTCCATTTTGTCCCATATGAAACATTCGCTGGTTTGGCGCACAACAGCGCTTGTGCTGTGCTCAACCATCGTGGTTTGGGCTGTGTTTTCGGGGGTGTTGGTTTGGCAAACTGAACGCATGACGCATGACCTACTGATGCGCCAGCACATTCAATTCGTTGACATGTTATGGGACAACCTCGGCGACAAAGATGATTTACAAACCGAACACATTCACCCCTTTGGCCATGAAAGCGGCATGGAGTTTGCGGTGTATGATGCAAGCAATGGTCAATTGTTAAATGCCAGCAGCACGCCGGCCTTACCTCGACAACCTCATGCGGTGAGTGCACGTCAACATGACCGTGAAGACACACCTCAACCCCGTGACACCGATGCCGACACCATTCTGACAAAACTCCCACATGATGTGGTCTTGAATGGCAGCAATTGGTTGGTTTCCAGTCGCGCGGATGATCAAATTGAGTTGGTCGTGGCCTCTCCAGACAGCAATGCCAACGAACTGTCTCATGAGTTGGCCGAACACATTGGCACGCTGGCTTTATTTGGCTTGCTGGCACTGATCCCTGTGTTGTACTGGGCCTTGCGCCGCGGCTTGAAACCCATCCAAGCATTCACCGAGGATGTCGCCACCCGTGCAGCCGACAACCTCGCCCCCATCAGCACCCCTGTGCCCACAGAGCTGACCCCTCTAAAAGATCGCCTGAACAGTTTATTCTCGCACATGGAACACACCATCGCCCGCGAACAGCGTTTTACAGCCGATGCGGCGCATGAGTTGCGTACCCCTTTGGCCGCCACACGCCTGCAATTGGAATTGGCACAAAGCAGTCAGCGTCCCGAAACCCGTGAAAAAGCATTGATCCGCGCCACCAGTGGCATTGATCGCGCCACCCATGTTGTCAGCCAACTGTTGCAGCTGGCGCGCTTGGAGCATGGTGAAAGCATCGGTCACCACGCGATTGATTGGGTCGCATTGAGCACGGAGGCTTTGTTGGAAGCGGGTCTGCCCGTGGACGACATTCATTTGCACATCGAAGGCCAACCACAACTGTTGGGTCACCCCTTGTTATGGGCATTGGTTTTGCGCAACCTGATTGACAACGCACAACGTTACGGCGGAGAGGGCACTGAAGTCTTTGTGCGCATTTCCAGTCATGCGCTCACGGTGCACGACAATGGCAAGGGCATGCCAACGGCACAATTTGCGCGTTTGGGTGAACGCTTCTACCGCCCAGTGGGTCAAACGGCTTCGGGCGCAGGTTTGGGTTGGTCGATCATCACGCGAATTGCCTTGCTGCACCACGTCGATGTCAAACCTTTTGCCGTAGAGCCCCATGGTTTTGGCATAAAATTCACTTTTGAATCCGCAAGCTAAACGCCATTCAATTCAAAACCAACACACAACCAAAATTCAATCAACTCCTCAACAAACCCTCAACAAACCCTCAACAATCCTTCAACAATCCTTCAATCAACAAATCAACAAATCAACAATAAAGACCACCATGAACCCCTACATCGCCATGCTCATTCCCGCTCTTGTCTCCATATTGGGGGGCGTACTCGCTGTCTTTTGGCACCCCACGCGTCATACGCGCAGTTTGATCCAACATTTCGCTGCGGGCGTGGTGCTTGCGGCTTTGGCGGTTGAAGTGCTGCCAGAGTTGGGGCGTGAGCACGCGCCTGGCTGGCTGCTCATCAGCAGTTTCGCCATTGGCGCCCTCTTGATGTACGCCATGAAGCTGTGATCCATTCGGATGGAACAAGCCGCAGAGCATGCCCCATCTTCCGAACAATGGAACTATGGTTTATTGATGGCAACATTCATTGACATCGCCGTCGATGGTTTTATCATCGGCGCAGGCTTTGCAGCCAGTCATGAAACGGATCTGATTTTGGCACTTGGTTTATCTGTTGAATTGTTGTTTTTAGGCTTGTCCTTGGTTTCTGAAACCATCAAAGGCTGGCGTGTGGTGCTCATGACCACCTTGCTGGGCTTGGTCGTGCTCAGCAGCACATTGATCGGCAACTATTTGCTCACAGGCGCATCCAATATGACCATCAGTGCGATTTTGGCTTTTGGTGTGTCTGCTTTATTGTATTTGGTCACCGATGAACTGCTGGTTGAAGCGCATGAAATCGAGGAAAAACCGGTGTCAACACTGTGGCTGTTTGCAGGCTTTATGGTCTTTTGGAGCATTCAATTGATGAACACATAAGCTCCCTCTTTACATGGCGTTAACATTAACTTTACAAATGTTTTTTATAATAAGGGTTAATTTAACGCCCGAGGGAGTGCATCATGAGAAAAATAAAACCTTTTTTTATTGGCTTTTTAGTCACACTGACGGGGCTGTGGTTGCTCTCCGATCAAAGCCTGTTTAATCCACCTTATTCGTTTTTGCCCATGCGCAATGTCTTGATGAATTACACCGGCATCATTGCGATCGGTGTGATGAGCATCAGCATGTTATTGGCTGTGCGCCCTGCACGTTTTGAGCCATTTTTTGGTGGCTTGGATAAAATGTACCGTTTACACAAATGGCTCGGCATCACAGGTTTGGCCTTCTCCATCATGCATTGGGCCATCAAAGAATCACCCGGTTGGTTGTCTGGCTTGGGCTTGATCGCATTGCCCAATCGCCCAAAAGGCCCTCCAGCTGGGGGGCAAGCGGCCTCGGGATCATCCATTGAACAATTTTTTCAATCGTTGAAACACCCCGCCGAGAGCGTCGGTGAGTGGGCGTTTTACATCGCCGTTGTGTTGCTGGCTTTGGCATTGATCAAAAAGTTTCCTTACCGTTATTTCTTTCAAACCCACCGTTTAATGCCTTTGGTTTATTTGGCTTTGGTGTTTCATTCCACATTCACGATGAACTTTTCATATTACAGCCAGGTTGTTGGGCCATTCATGGCAGTGCTGATGGCGGCAGGCACAGTGGCGGCGATCATCGTCTTGTTCAGAAAAGTGGGGGCTCAGCGCAAAGTAGTGGGCGTGATTGAAAGCATCGAACGCTATGCCGAAAGCAGTGTGGTGCGAGTCAACATCAAAGTCAAAGACCGTTGGGCTGGACATGAGGCAGGGCAGTTTGCCTTTGTGAATTTTGACGACAAAGAAGCCGCCCACCCATTCACCATTTCTTCGGGCTGGAAGGGCGATGGTCATCTGTTCTTCCTGATTAAGGAATTGGGTGACTACACCAAGACTTTAGCCAATCAATTAAAAACAGGGCAGGCCGTGACATTGGAGGGGCCTTACGGTCAATTCACATTCAAAAGCAACAAACCCCGTCAAATTTGGGTCGCTGGCGGCATCGGCATCACCCCTTTCATCGCACGCATGCACGCACTCGCGGCTGAACCAACACAGCAAAAGGTTGACTTGTTTTTCTGCGTGCCCCATGTGGATGAGCCCGGGTTCGCCAAGGCGCGCGCCGATGCACAAGCCGCAGGCATCAATTTGCACATCTTGGCTGAACCGCTGGACGGTCGCTTGGATGCAGATCGGCTGTGCGCTGCAGTGCCCGATTGGCAAATAGGTGATGTCTGGTTCTGCGGCCCTGCTGGGTTTGGCGACAGCCTGAGCGCGGCACTGATTGAAAAAGGCCTGCCTCCCGAAGATTTCCACCGCGAACTGTTTGAAATGCGTTAAGGAAGGAACGCACCATCATTTTAAACAAGTGCCACCGCACAACTTTAATGCAGTTATTTGTAATAAACAGCAGCCTTGCTTTCAGCCTTAAAAAAAAGCCACTGATCCACAGTGGCTTTTCCTATGCAATGCACATCGAAGGTGCATGGCTGAGTGCTTAAAATATCGGCTTGCGCTTCTCCAAAAACGCCGTCATCGCTTCTCGCGCGTCATCGCCTTTGAGCATTTCGGCAAATGAAGCAATTTCCACATCCAAAGCCTTGCGCAAAGCATCGGCATTCGTCACTTTGAGCAAACGTTTGGTTTCGCGCAGCGCCGCTGGGCTTTTCTCGGCCAAACGATGCGCTTGATGCACGGCGTAACGCAGTGTTTCGTGGTGTGGCAGGACGTGGCTCACGACTTGCATGTCCAAGGCTTCTTTCGCACTGAAAAAGTCGCCAAACATGAGTTTTTCTGCCGCGCGCAAATAACCCGCACGTTGCGC
>CALMCL010000098.1 GCA_937862905.1 uncultured Burkholderiaceae bacterium
TGGTGGTGTCGTTTGCCGTGTTTCGCACGGGTGCGATTGTGCTGCATTGGGGGGACATGTTGATTCTTTTGGCGGTGACACTGTGTGCGATGGGCTACGCGTTTGGCGCGAAATTGTCACAATCCATGCCTGCGCCCGAAGCCTTGTGCTGGATGCTGGTATTGGCGTTGCCCATCACCGTGCCCGCCAGCGTCATGACGATGCCTGAGCATCAGGTGAGTGCGTTGGCCTGGTCTGGCTTTGCTTATTTGTCGGTGGTGTCGATGTGGTTCGGCATGATGGTGTGGTATCACGCCTTGACCCTGGGCGGCGCGGTGCGCGTCTCGCAAGTGCAATTGCTGCAAGCCTTCATGTCTATCGCACTGGCCTTTCCGTTACTAGGCGAAACCATTGATGGCGCGACCATTGTGTTTGCGGTGGCCGTGGTGGCGGTGGCGTTTGTGGGGAAAAGGATGCCAACGCAAACCACACAAATGAACGCAACCGAAGCCAAAACCATTTAATTTAATCAGGAGAATCCCATGATGCCATTGCACGAACTGCTGCTGTTTTCAGGTACGGCTTTACTCTTGGCCGTATCACCTGGTCCCAACATGGTTTATTTGCTGTCTCGCTCCATTTGCCAAGGACGACAAGCGGGGGTGATATCCCTTGTGGGGGTGTTTGCTGGTTTTTTGGTGCATATTTGTGCGGCCGCCATTGGTTTGTCCGCCTTGTTTTTAGCCATTCCCGTGGCTTACGTAATTTTAAAGTGGATGGGTGCGCTGTATCTGTTGTGGCTCGCTTGGCAAGCCCTCAAACCAAATGCGACCTCGCCCTTTCAAGCACAAGATTTGCCCGATGACTCGCCCTCAAAACTGATTCTAATGGGGTTTTTAACCAGTGCGCTCAATCCAAAAATTGCGGTGTTTTATGTGTCGATTTTTCCGCAATTCATTTCACCGCAATACGGCTCGATCTTTTTTCAAGGGATTGAACTGGGGCTCACTCAAATATTTGTCAGTTCCTGCGTCAACCTGACGGTCATCTTTTCCGCTGCTGGGCTGGCCTCTTGGTTCACTCGACACCCACTTTGGTTGAAGATACAGCGCTACGTGATGGGCGGTGTTCTCGCGGGTTTAGCTGTACGATTGGTGCTTGAGCAACGTAAAAACACTTGAGATAAAACATTTAAAATAAACCACAAAAATACAATACGAAAGTCACACAATGATTGAATTATTCCACTTCACTGCCGCCGGTTTATCTGCCTTAATGATCTTCGCTTTTGTGTCATCCATCACACCGGGGCCAAACAACTTGATGCTGCTGTATTCAGGCGCGCGTTTTGGTTTCGCGCACAGCTTGCCGCATTTACTGGGTGTGAGTTTGGGCTTTGGTTTGATGTTGGCTTTGTGTTGTTTGGGTGTGGCAGGGATTTTTTGGAAAATCCCTCACGCGCAAGATGCATTGAAAGTCGCGGGCTGTGCTTACATGCTGTGGCTGGCGTATAAATTATGGAAAAACGGTGCATTGCCCGCAGGCGGCGATTTGCCTGATGCGAATAATAAGGGGGCGGCCAAACCCATGACCTTTGTGCAAGCCTCGCTGTTCCAGTACGTCAACCCCAAGGCATGGGTGATGGGCTTGACCGTACCAGCGGCGTATTTACCGAATGACGGGCATTTGCTCATTAATACCTTGATTGCGACATTGGTTTTTACGGTCATTAATTTGTTCTGCTGTGGCACTTGGGTGCAAGGTGGCGCGCTGCTGCAAAAACTCATGCACAAACCGACATTAGCGAGAATAATAAACGCCACCATCGTCGCCATGACGGTGTATTGTGCGGCCGCTGTTTGGTTATGAAGTAAATGCGAAAAAAGTGAGCACCTACTTTTTCGTGAACAATTTTAGAGTTTATGTCAGAAAACAAGCGCAGCGCAGCTTCACGGGTTTCAAAACCCTGACATCAATTAAAACATTAAAAGAAAATCAATCAAATGGAGTTGAAATGAACCCAGCTTACCTGAACCACCTCACCGAAACTTTGACGCAAATTCGTGCCGATGGCTTTGAAAAACCAGAACGCGTCATCGCCACGCCGCAAGGCGCGCACATCGAATTGGCCGATGGTCGCTCCGTTTTGAATTTTTGCGCCAATAACTACTTGGGTTTGGCCGATGACGCGCGTCTAATTGCTGCGGCCAAGAAAGGTTTGGATGATTACGGTTATGGTTGCGCCTCGGTGCGCTTCATTTGCGGCACGCAATCGATTCACAAGCAGCTTGAAACACAAATTTCTCGACTGCTCGGTACAGAAGACACGATTCTGTACTCCAGCTGCTTTGACGCCAACGGCGGCGTGTTTGAAACCTTACTAACTGAGCAAGACGCGGTGATTTCGGATGAACTCAACCATGCGTCGATTATTGACGGCATTCGCTTGTGCAAAGCCGCGCGCTATCGTTATAAAAACAATGACTTAGCTGATTTAGAAACGCAACTCAAGGCTGCGCAAGCCGCAGGTGCACGTTTTATATTGGTCGTCACCGACGGCGTGTTCTCGATGGACGGCACGATTGCCAATTTGCAGGGCATTGCTGAGTTGACCGAACGTTACGGTGCCTTGCTCATGGTCGATGACTCGCACGCGGTCGGCTTCATCGGCGCAACAGGCGCAGGCACGCCTGAGCATTGCGGCGTGTCGGACAAAGTGGATATTTACACCGGTACGCTGGGCAAAGCCTTGGGCGGCGCGTCGGGCGGCTACGTCTCGGCCAAAGCTGAAGTGGTGCAATTGCTACGTCAACGTTCACGCCCGTATTTGTTTTCCAATTCACTCGTACCCGCGATTGCCGCGGCGAGCTTGAAGGTTTTGGATGTGTTATCGTCCGACGAAGGCACAGCTTTGCGCGCGCAACTCAAACGCAACGCCACGCAATTTCGCACGGCCATGAGCGCAGCTGGTTTTGAGTTGCTGCCGGGCGAGCATCCGATCATCCCCGTCATGCTCGGCGACGCCAAACTGGCAGCGGACATGGCGGCGGAGCTGCTCAATGAAGGCGTGTATGTGATTGGTTTTTCTTTCCCCGTCGTGCCCAAAGGTCGCGCACGGATTCGCACGCAGATGTCAGCGGCGCACACGCCTGAAGATGTGGAAAAAGTCGTTGGCGCATTTATTAAAATTGGGCAAAAATTGGGTGTAATTAAACATTGACCTGTGTCAGCAAAAGGCTTTTTATGTCCACCACAACAATCACCATTCGTCAGGCCACAGCAGAGGATGCAAGCGCCATCAGTTCGCTTATTCTCAGCGTGGCTCACTTTTTCACGCGCCATCCACAAGGGCATGGGGCAGAGGTGTTTTTAAACAGCCTTCAACCCGATGCGATTCTTAAACTGATCGAGGACAATCGGTTTTTGTACTGTGTGGCTCATGTGGATGATGTGTTGGTTGGTGTGGCCGCAATGAAAGACAACACGCACCTGTATTATCTGTTTGTGTCACCTGCGTTTCAGAAACAAGGCATCGCCAGACAACTGTGGCAGCACATGCATCAAATCGCCATTCAACAAGGCCACCAAGGGATATTTACAGTCAATTCAACACCTTATGCACAATCGATGTATGAGCATTTGGGTTTTTGTGCAACAGCACCTCAAGTTCAAATGAAAGGCATTGCGTTTATTCCCATGTCTTTGAACCCACATGCTTGAATGACCCACTGAGCACTTTTTAACGCACTGCCCATGACTTTACCTCTAAATGCTTTGTTATTGATTCTTCTTGGTGCGCTGTGCCATGCCACTTGGAACATCTATTCCAAACGCGCAGCGATCAAAGGCATTTCGCCGACAGCATTCATTTGGGCGGGCAATGTGGTGAGCTTGATTGCTTTTGCCCCTTTGGTTGCACGCACCCTGTGGCAGGATGCGCACGCATGGTCGGCATTGGCGTGGGGGTTGATTATATTGTCCGCGACCTTGCATCAGCTGTACTCTGTTTTACTGCAACAGGGCTATCGCCATGCCGATTATGGCGTGGTGTATCCATTGGCTCGGGGTTCGGGTGCATTGTTCGCCAGCCTATTGGCCATTGTGCTGCTGTCCGAATGGCCGCAAGCACATCAATGGTTGGGTTTAGGGCTGATCATTGTGGGGATTTTTGTGGTGTCTGGGATTCATACCTTGTTGCAAGCCATGAGTCAACCCACAAAAGATGCGCGCTTGTTCAGCGGATTGCGGTATGGCGTGGCCATTGGTGGTTTGATTGCCTTGTACACCGTGGTGGATGGTTTTGCGGTCAAACGCTTGGCTTTACCTGCTTTGACTTATTATTGGAGTGGTATTTTGGTGCGCACGCTGATCATCAGCCCGTGGGCTTTACAACATCCTGCTGGCGTGTCCTTGTGGCGACATGTCGTTGCACTCACATGGGCAGCCCCTTATCGCCGCAGCATTGTGGCTGTCGGCATCCTTTCGCCGCTGGCGTATTGGCTGGCGTTGCTCGCTGCACAACGTGCACCCGTGTCGTTTGTCGCCCCTTTGCGCGAGGTGTCGATGCTGTTTGCCATGTTGTTGGGGGCTTGGCTGTTGAAAGAGAAACAACCGATCAGTCGCATTGTCGGCGCCTCACTGATGGTGATTGGCATTTATTTTTTAATTTAAACACCAGTGCATTGCCGTATTGCAGTGAAGTATCAAAGGGTAAAGCCACATCGCTCTGTTGGGGCTGAGCCTCCCATTCGAATCGTTTAAAAACCGAATAAAAAATTGACAACATTAACAACATTAACAACATTTACAAACTGAATAAGGACATCCCATGAAAGCCCTCGCAAAACTGACCCGAGACAAAGGCCTCACCCTCACCGATTTGCCCATGCCCCAAGTCGGCCACAACGACCTGCTCATCAAAATCACCAAAACTGCCATTTGCGGCACGGACATGCACATCTGGAATTGGGATGAATGGGCGCAAAAGACCATCCCCGTTCCCATGCAAGTCGGCCATGAATACATCGGCACAGTGGCCGCAATGGGGCAAGAAGTGCAAGGCTTCACCATTGGCCAACGGGTCTCGGGCGAAGGGCACATCACGTGTGGTTATTGCCGCAATTGCCGTGCGGGACGACGTCACCTGTGCCGCAACACGGTTGGTGTGGGCGTGAACCGTGCGGGGGCTTTTGCCGAATATTTGGTGATCCCAGCCTTTAATGCTTTTCCAATTCCAGATGAAATTACCGATGATTTGGCGGCCATTTTTGACCCATTCGGTAACGCGGTGCACACGGCGCTGTCCTTCAACCTGATTGGCGAAGATGTCCTGATCACAGGCGCAGGGCCGATTGGCATCATGGCAGTGGCGATTGCCAAACACGTGGGGGCACGCCACATCGTCATCACCGACATCAATGATTATCGCTTGGATTTGGCGCGGCAAATGGGCGCGACACGCGCGGTCAATGTGCTCAATCAAGATTTAAAAACCGTGATGGCAGAGTTGAACATGCACGAGGGCTTTGATGTTGGGTTGGAAATGTCAGGCAATCCCTCTGCTTTCCGTCAAATGCTCGAGCAAATGAACCACGGCGGCAAAATTGCTTTACTGGGCATTCCGCCATCGAATACCGCCATTGACTGGAATCAAGTGATTTTTAAAGGGCTGGAGATCAAAGGCGTCTACGGTCGTGAAATGTTTGAAACATGGTACAAAATGGTGGCGTTGATTCAATCGGGTCTGGACATCAGTGCATTGATCACCCATCATTTCAAAATCGATGATTTCGAACTTGGGTTCAATGCAATGAATTCAGGGCAAAGCGGTAAAGTGATTTTGGATTGGCAATAAACCTGCGCCACCTACGGTTGGTTGGGTTGGGCTGTTTTGCCGCAACCCACCGATTGGTGCTCACATGCACGCACCTCCTGCATTGGAATTGATTGGAATTGAAGCGTCACAGCACATTCAACCCACCGCGTTTATGACATGCCACACTTGATCACAATTAGTGGATGAAATGCCAAAAAGCCTAAACCATCCCATGACAACGGAACAATTGTACAGAAAGCAAACCATGAATTTAAACAACATCCCCTTCGGCACAACGGACTGGTCGACGATTCCCGTCACAGCGCACACAGGCGATACAGGCGTGGCCCATTGGCGCACCCAGCAATTCGACGTGATTCGTGTGCGCATGGTCGAGTACAGTGCGGGTTATGTGGCCGATCACTGGTGCAGCAAAGGGCATGTTCTGCTGTGTCTGAGCGGTGAACTGCACACCGAGCTGGACGATGGGCGCACATTTACATTAACGGCAGGCATGAGCTATCAAGTGGCAGATCATGCTGAGGCGCACCGTTCCTCTACATCCTCTGGGGCGACATTATTTATTGTTGACTGATGCGCCATCACCCAACTGGCGCCCAACCACGTGTTCAACCATGTGCCCAACTGTGGACCCAAAGAACACTGAAACGACATCCATCACCATCTGCGGTCATCATTTGAACACATGAGTGATGATGCCGACCACTTGAGAAGGATTTAAAACATGCACCACCAGCTTTATAACGATTATTCGGAAACCGCTCATCCCGCCTGTTTAGCGGCGATTGCGCATGAGCCAATGCTACAACAGGCAGGCTATGGCATGGACACCATCAGTGCACAAGCGGCCGATGCGATTCGCGCCATTTGTCACGCACCCGAAGCGGCGGTGCATTTCCTCAGCGGCGGTACACAAGCCAACCTGACCGTGCTGTCATCCATGCTGCGCCCTTTTGAAGCGGTGATTTCGGCACACACAGGGCATATTTTTGCCAATGAAACGGGTGCGATCGAAGCAACGGGACACAAGGTCATCCCTGTGACCGTCACACAAGGCAAGCTCACGCCTGCCGATGTGCGCACAGTGGTCGCGGCGCACCCATGGGAACATGGCGTGCGCCCGCGTGTGGTGTACATTTCGCAGTCAACCGAAATCGGCACGGTGTACAGCTTGAGCGAGCTGCGCGCCTTGCGCGAAGTGTGCACTGAGTTGAATTTGTATTTTTTCATTGATGGCGCGCGCATGGGTTCAGCCCTGATGAGCACTGAAGCCGATTGGTCGATGGCGGACATCGCGGCACTGGCCGATGTGTTTTATATTGGCGGGACAAAAAATGGCGCCTTGCTCGGCGAAGCCGTGGTGATTGTGCACCCAAGCGTGCAAACCGATTTTCGCTATCACCTCAAGCAACGCGGTGCTTTGCTCGCCAAAGGTCGCGTGATTGGCAGTCAATTTTTGGCATTGCTCAGCAATGGTTTATTCCAAGCACTCGCCACCCATGCCAACCAGTGCGCCCTCACCTTACAAAATGGCCTGTTGGCTTTGGGTGTTGAATTTGAAAGCCTCTCCAGCACCAACCAAATTTTCCCGATTCTTCCCAATCACACCATCGCGGCATTGCAAACGCGCTACGGCTTTCATGTATGGAAAAAATACGACGAAGACCGCCAAATGATTCGCCTCGTGACCTCGTGGGCGACCCCTTTGGACAAGGTTGAAGATTTCATTGCGGATGCCCGTGATGCATTACAACACAAGGAGCAATGATGCACCCACAACTCAATTATGAAGTGGTCAATGTGTTCGCTGAAAGCCCTTGGGGTGGAAATCCACTGGCGATTGTGCCCGATGCTGACGCACTCGACAGCGTCACCATGCAGCTGATCGCGCGTCAATTCAATTTATCCGAAACGGTGTTCATCTGCAGCCCAGATGAAGGCTCCGAACATGTCGCGCGCTTGCGCATTTTCACCCCCGATCATGAGATGCCCTTTGCAGGTCATCCGACCATTGGTGCATCATCATGGTTGCATCAACATTTGAATTTACCCAACACCTTTACCCTGCAAACCAATGCCAAAACAGTGGTCATTCATCACAATGAAGGCGTGTACCGATTAACCCTCTCAGGCTACGCTGCCCAAGATTGTTCTTTTTCAAATGAGCATTTGGCCACTGCGCTTCATTTACACACGAATGATTTCGCCGCACCCGCCCGCTGGATGAACACGGGCACGTGGCAATTGATCGTGCCATTGAACAGCGCGGCCGCTGTGAATCGTGCTCAACCAAACCTTGCCGCTCTGCTTGATCCGAACGTCGATGCCGTGCACCTCAACATCTATCTGTGGCACGAAACCGACAATGAGGTCACGTCGCGTTATTTCTTCAACATGGATCAAAGCGTGATTGAAGACCCTGGCACAGGCTCGGCCTGCTGCAACCTTGGCGCATGGGCGCACGCAGCGGGGCTTGCCCCTTTGAGTTGGCACATCACGCAAGCCGCTTCAATCAACCGCCCCAATCATTTGTATTTAAATGTCAATGAATTGGGTGAGATTCAAGTCGGTGGGCGCGTCATGCCATTTGCAACGGGACAATTCCTGCTGCCCTGATGGTGCAGCCCAGACGGTGGGATGCCCACCGTCCCCGCAAGCTGCAACAATCATTCATCATTGAAATCGTTCATCATTGAAATCAATGATCACTTTATGTTCAACCCTCATCCAGATCAGCAATGCAAAATCCTCAATCCAATTACCTCAGCTTCTCTCAAATTAAAAAAGACCAGTCCTCCACCGCTTTGGCTGCGGCCTTGGTCGCCATTCTGGCGGGTTATGGTGGGCCATTGGCCATCGTCATCCAAGCGGCGCAGGCTGGTAACTTGACCGAGGCACAAACCACATCCATGCTGTGGTCACTGTGCTTCACATTCGGCTTGGCTGGTTTTCTCTTGAGTTACTTGACTCGCGTGCCCATCATCACCGCATGGTCCACACCAGGTGCGGTGTTCCTCATCACCGCCTTGCCCACTGTGCCCTATGCAGAAGCCATTGCTGGATTTGTGGTGGCGGGTGCGGTGATCTTTTTGATTGGCATTTCGGGGGCTTTTGATACCGTGATGAACCGCATCCCAAAAACCATTGCTGCGGCTTTATTGGCTGGAATTTTGTTTAAATTTGGCATCAACACCTTCACCACACTGGGTTCAGACACAACGCTGATGCTGCTCATGCTGTTCACTTACTTGATTGGCAAACGTTTTTTTGCACGCTATGCCGTGCTCGCCGTGCTCATCACGGGCTGCATCTATGTCTTTGGCTTTAAAGGGGCGGCCATCCCACATGTGCCACTGCATTTGGCCAGTCCCGTATGGACCACTCCTGAATTCACATTCAAAGGCATCGTCAACATTGGCCTGCCTCTTGCACTCATCACGCTCACAGGGCAACAGATGACTGGCATCGCGGTGTTGCGTGCTTCAGGTTACAATGCCGCGCAAGCACCAGCCAAGCCATTGATTTCACTGACCTCTTTTTTATCCCTCATCACCGCACCATTCGGCAACTTTGGCATCAACCTCGCCGCCATCACCGCCGCGATTTGCACGGAAAAAGAAAGCCACGCCGACCCCGCCAAGCGCTACATTGCAGGCCTATGGTGCGGTGCTTTCAGTATGTGTTTGGGTTTGATTGCAGGCGTGCTGGTGACATTTTTCTTGGGTTTACCAAAGATCCTCATCACCGTCCTCGCTGGTTTGGCCTTGCTCGGTGCGATTTTAAACGGACTGACCAATTTCAGTTCAAACAACCACAAACCTGCTGAACGTGAAGCCGCTTTGGTGACGTTCATGACATGTGCCTCGGGTGTGACCTTGTTTGATTTGGGCAGCGCATTTTGGGGCATTGTGTTGGGTTGTGCGGCGCATTTTATTTTGAATTACACAAAAAAATCATAAATGGTGCGCACAATTCAACGAAACAGGATGCGTCAACCAAACAACAGTATCGGGTGTTTTAGACTCAGACTTGATTTATAATGCAGCACGAATCACCCACCCATCACCTAAAAGGATGTACCACAATGAGCAAACTTTTGAAAAAATTATTAATGGTCGCTTTGGCTGTGCCAACGTTGGCCATGGCGCAAGTGAATTTAGACAAAGTGGTGGCAACAGTTGCGGGCGAACCTGTGACCGCACAAGAAGTTCAAGAACAAATCAGCATCAACGTGGCGGTCGCGGCTCAAGAAGCAGAAGCCAATGGTAAAAAGCTGAATTTGACCGAAGCACAAAAAAATGATGTCAAACAAAGTGCATTCAATGAAATCATCAGCAACCGTTTGATGTTGAACAAAGCCAAAAACCTCAACATTGGCGTGTCTGACAGCGACACCGCTCAAGCATTGAACAACATTGCGCAAAGCCAAAACATCAGTGTTGAGCAATTTAAACAAAATGTCATCAAACAAGGTGGCGACAAAGGTTGGGCGGCATTGAACCGCGACTTGCGTATGGATTTAATTAAAAATGCCCTCATCAAACGCGAAGTGGAAGACAAGGTCAAAGTGTCATCAGATGAAGTCGATGCCTTTTTAGCAGAAAAAAAATTGGGCAAAAACAACCCCATTCCAACAACCAAAGGCGTTCTTGCCAGTGATATTTTTGTCGCAGGCACCGATAAAAAAGCCAAAGGCAAAATGAATGCAATTAAAGCACGCTTGGATGCTGGTGAAGCATTTGCTGCGGTTGCTCGCAGTGCATCAGAAAGCCCAGAAACGGCACAAAATGGCGGCAAAGTACCCTTCATCGCATTTGACAACTCAGCGGATCCTGAAGTCACCAAAGCACTCCAAGGCTTGGCCGATGGCGCAACCACTGGCATCATCACCACCAAGAATGGTTTGCACATCATCAAGGTTGAAAAACAAACCGAAATCGAATTCAGTTTGGATGAGCAAGTCAAAAATGCCAAGGCTGCATTAATGGAGAAAAAACTGCCTGAAGCTTATAACGCATGGATGAAAGATTTAATGGAATCAGGTCAATCTTTGGTTGAGATCAAAAAATAACCACATTCGATCGACGAACATCCGCAGCCCCATCAGGGCTGCAACCGAATCCTGTTCAAAAAAGCCGTACACCATGCGTTGTGCGGCTTTTTTTTTCGAACATTGACCCGCAATTCAATCGACTTGAATCAGGTCGCTGGTGGTAAAATGGCGCATGGATTCCAATACCCCCCTTCCCCTCGCGCTGACCACGGGTGAACCCGCTGGCATTGGTGCTGAAGTCAGTTTGCGCGCCGCACTCCAGTGGCAAAAACAACCCAAGCCTCTGACACCCCTCGTCCTTGTTGGTGATTATGATTTTTTGACAGCCACTGCACGCGTCATGGCTCTCAATGTGCAATTGTGCCATTACCAAGCCGAGTTGCCCCACACCGCCCCCACACAGGAAGCGGCTCGAATGATTCATGTGGTTCATGTGCCCCTGCGTACACCCACGGTTGCTGGCGAACTGAACGCCGCCAATGCCTCCTATGTGCTTGAACTACTGGACACCGCATTGCATGGCATTGCCTCACAACGGTTTTCAGGCATGGTCACCGCCCCCGTCCATAAAGGCATCATCAATGACGCAGGCATCGCCTTCACAGGACACACCGAATATCTGGCAGACAAAACCCAAACCTGCCATGTGGTGATGATGCTTGCAGGCGGTGGCATGCGTGTGGCCTTAGCGACCACCCATGTGCCACTGAAACTCATTTCAGATGCCATCACCCTCCCTTCGTTGACACGCACACTGGACATCCTACTGAATGACTTAACACAGAAATTCAACATTACCCAACCACGGGTATTGGTCACAGGCTTGAATCCGCACGCAGGCGAAGGCGGGCACATGGGCATGGAAGAAATCGATGTCATCACACCCGTGATTCAGTCATTTCAGCAACGCGGCCATGATGTGCGCGGCCCTTACCCCGCCGACACACTGTTTCAACCCCATCACTTAAACAATGCCGATGCGGTGCTGGCGATGTACCATGACCAAGGCTTACCTGTGCTCAAATACGCCAGCTTCGGCCATGGCGTCAACATCACGCTCGGCCTGCCCATCGTTCGCACATCGGTCGATCATGGCACAGCCATTGATTTGGCTGGAAAAAACACCGCCGATGCTGGCAGCATGTTTGCAGCCATTCAATGTGCACATGACATGGTGCAAGCCTGCCACACGAATGCCCCAATGAACGTTTCAACAAGGAAAATTTAAATGTCCGCTCACATCGCCCGTAAACGTTTCGGTCAAAACTTTTTGCACGATCATGGCGTCATCAACGACATCATCCGCGCGATTGCCCCCAAAGAAGGGGATTGCTTAACGGAAATCGGCCCAGGTTTGGCAGCATTGACCGAGCCCCTGTTGGAATACATTCCCCACATGCATGCAGTCGAGCTGGATCGAGATTTGGTCGCTCGCTTGGAAAAACGTTTCAAACCTGAACAACTGACCATCCACAGCACCGATGCTTTGAATTTTGACTTCCTCAGCATCCCTGCGGGTGAAAAGTCCCTGCGCAAAGTGGTGGGCAATTTACCTTACAACATTTCCAGCCCATTGCTGTTTCACCTCGTGACCTTTGCCCCACAGATTGATGTGCAAGTGTTTATGCTGCAAAAAGAAGTCATCGAGCGCATGGTCGCCGCACCAAAGGACAAGGCCTATGGCCGCCTGTCGGTGATGTTGCAGTACCGTTATGAAATGGAACACCTGTTTGATGTGCCACCACACGCATTCACACCCGCGCCCAAAGTCACCTCCGCCATCGTTCGCATGTACCCAAAGCCCGTCAGCGCCCGCCATGCAAAAGATGAAGAACATTTGTCCAAACTGGTCGCACAAGCCTTCAGTCAGCGTCGAAAAATGTTGCGCAACACCTTAAGCGGCGTGGTCACAGCGGAACAAATGCACGCCTGCAACATCAAAGAAACAGCGCGTGCAGAAGAACTGTCCTTGGAACAATTTGTCAATTTATCCAATTATTTGATCCATGCGTCGACATAACGACAATGTTTCCGTTGAAGCTGCGATCGTAACTGCGATCGCAACTACAACCGTAACTTCAGTCGTACAGCAGATTGACACAGCGATGTCAAAACACACCTTGACTCCGTATCAAACAACAGGGTTTATCATCACCACATGATCAACCTTCGACACACACCATGACCACTGCACCCAACACCCCACGCCTCACCGACATTCACCTGCGTTTAAGTGGTATCGCCTGTGTGGCCTGCACCGACTTGATTGAACGCGATCTGCAACACGTCGATGGCATTTACAGCGCGCAAGCCAACTACACCTTGCGCCGCGCTTTTATTCAACTGGATGCCAGTAAAATTGCCACCACCGACATCATCGCACGCATCGAGAAACTCGGTTACCACGCTTTTGAGGAACAAACCCAAGACATCAGTGCCGCCGAAAAGAAACAAAAGCGCAGCGAATTGTTTCGCATGCTGGTCGCCGTATTGCTGATGATGCAAAGCATGATGTTCATGTACCCTTTCTATGTCTCATCCGACATGGACATGGGTTCTGACGTGGCTCGACTGATGAAATGGGCCAATCTGGTGCTCACTTTACCCATCATGTTTTATTGTGCCACACCGATTTTTAAAGGGGCATGGGCAGAAATCCGCATGCGCCAACTGGGCATGGACTCACCCGTGGCACTGGCATTGATTGTTGCCTTCATTGCCAGCGTCTACGCCACCTTGACCAACATTGGTCACGTCTATTTCGACTCCATTACCATGTTTGTGGGCTTGTTGCTGAGTGCGCGTTACATCCAGTTCCGCGCATTAAACAAAGCCTCCAGTTACCTCAACGCCGTCTTGCAACACAAGCGCATGTTTGCTGAGAAAGTCATTGATTTTCCGATCAACAAAAATGTGCAACTCACACCCGCCGATGAGCTCGCCGTGAACGATGTTGTCTTCATCGCCAGCGGGGAAACCATTCCAGCAGATGCCACCTTGATTGAAGGCACAACCACGTGCTCACAGGCCTTACTCACAGGTGAATCACAACCCATTCACAAAACAGTTGGTGACGCTGTGCTTGCAGGCGCGACCAACATTGAACAAGGCATTTACGCCCGCATCACCGCCGCCCGCGGCGCCAGCGAGCTTGACACCATTGAACGCCTCGCCCAACAATCGGCCATGCACAAACCCGCTTTGGCTCGTGCTGCTGAACGCATGGCTCGCTATTTTCTATATGGTTTATTGGCCGTATGCGCCATCGCTGCCATCTATTGGGCATTGCACGACAGCAGCCGCATCGTGCCCGTCGTCGTCTCGATCCTCATCATCACCTGTCCATGCGCTTTGGCTTTGGCCGTCCCCACCGTACTCACCGCGGCGACCAGCGCATTGGCCAAACACCACGTGCTTGTGATTCAGCCTCAGGCTTTAGAAAATTTGGCCGCAGTGGACGTGTACGCCTTTGATAAAACGGGCACCCTCACCGAAGATGTCCAAACCTTGGAACACATTGAACTGACCGACGCGGCTCGCGCCATTGATTTTTCCGCAAACGATGCCTTGCAAATTGCCGCCACGCTCGAAGCCGCATCACGCCACCCGATTGCCTTGGCTTTGCGCAAAGGGCTGCAAGATTTAAAATTACCCGAACGCATGAGTGAAGTGGATGCCGTTGAACTGGTCGTCGGTCAAGGGGTCATTGGCCATGTCGCGGGTTATGGCTACCGCATTGGCAAACCCAATTTTGCCGCAGGGCGCGAGCTTGGTACAGACGAACACCCTGCGCAAATAGAAGGCAAAAGTGTGGCCTTGCTGTGTTCGGATGGAGAACTGCTGGCATGGTTTATCCTTGCCGATCGCACACGTGCGCAGGCCGCCGATTTGATCAAAGCTTTGCAAAAAGACCAACGCGAAGTGGTGCTCATCAGCGGAGATAAAAGCGATGTGGTGCAGCCTTTTGCCACTCAATTGCACATCAGTGAAGCCCTCGCCAATGCCACCCCTGCTGACAAATTGGCACGCGTTCAAGCATGGCAAGCCAGCGGCAAAACCGTCGCCATGACGGGTGATGGCATCAACGATGCCCCTGTTTTGCAACAAGCCGATGTTGCCATCGCCATGGGGCACGGCAGCAGCCTCACGCAAATGCAAGCCGATCTCGTCGTCCAATCAGGTGACTTAAACGATGTCTACGCCGCCCACAGCATCGCCAAACGTGCACGCATGTTGATTCATCAAAACCTCGCATGGGCACTGCTGTATAATTTAATCGCCATTCCATTGGCCGCCACCGACCACGTCAACCCCTTAATTGCCAGCATCGGCATGGCATTCAGCTCCTTGATTGTGGTGGGCAATGCCTTACGCGTATTGCGCCCTGTGCCTCGCTTGTAGTCAACCACAAAGTGAGTTGCAGGGTCAACGCGTTGGTGCCCACATCAAATTATTTACGAACTTCATCATAGGACAACCATGGAAACCTTGTATTTGCTCATCCCACTGTCCGTCATTTTGGTTTTTATCATCATTTACGGCCTGTGGTGGGCAGTTCATCGAGATCAATTCGACAAGCTGGACACACACGGACAATCCATTTTAGATGACAACGAAGACGCACCCCATAGACGTTAAACAGATCATTTTTTGGGAGACTCAACATGTATGCCTCAACCTTCATTTTTGCCAAGAAACAGTTTGACGATGAGTTCCATCGCCTCGATCAAGCCATCATAGAGATTGCAAGAAACATCAAGGGTTATATAGGTGAAGAAAACTGGGAAAACCCTAAAACGGGTTTGATCTCAAACGTATATTATTGGGAATCGCTTGAGGCCTTGCATGAGCTCATGCAGCACCCAACGCACAAACAGGCCAAAGCCTCCCAAAACCTGTGGTTAAATGGCTATCGCGTGATCATTTCTGAAGTCATTCATACGTATGGTGATGACCAATTTCCCCACCCAATAGCAACCCAACACACGC
>CALMCL010000099.1 GCA_937862905.1 uncultured Burkholderiaceae bacterium
GGTACGCCGTATTTCTTTAAAATTTCTTTGCCTTGGTACTCATGAATCTTCATGGACATCACCTTTGAGAGAGGTTAAAACACGCGTCGGCATGCGCGTGAATCACACGCATTCGACTACTTTTTTGCATTAAACCCGCGCATTTTACAACAACTGGAAGCAAAGAAATAACAGTTTCAAGTATTTTTACGCACCGCAGCATTTTTTAATTTTTGTAGGCGTGATGTCAGTTTTAGTGTGTACACTTTTGGCCTCCCTTTGACAGTTTTATGTCGGCACCTCTGTTTTTAATACGCCCGTGTACCACTTTGGATAATACAAACGAGCCACCTCGCTGTCTGAGCTCAAGGCATGACATTTGTCCAATTGAAATGGTTTTTTACTGGGTGTGCCTTCGTCTTTTTCCAACATACGAGCACGTCTTGCCAGTTCGGTGCCGATGCCTTGTACCACCACCGTGGGCATGATGTTGGCAAGTTCAGTCAGGTGCGTGCAACCCGCTGTGTCGGCAAAACGCTCTTTCATCGCGGCACGAAAACCTTTGAGCACATTCAAACCAACCATTTTGCCATAAGCCGAATTGATGGTTTTGCATTGCAACATATAAGGTGCGGAGAGGGTTTTGTCTTCGACCGCAACGACGGTCAAGGTATTGTCAAATGTCACTCGCATGACCATGTCGTGCAAGGGTGTACCCACAGGGCGAAGCTCATCGGCCAAAGTGATGTCTTGCATTTTATGGTCTTGCATTTGCGCATCCACATCCCACAGTCCGTCTTCACGTTCAAACACTTCAAAACAAAATGTTCGACGGTGCATGATTTTGCGGGGCACATGCTCATCCAGACCTTGAATGCGAGGTTCAAAAATAAGGTGGTCTTGCTCCATGGTGTCTTTCCTTCTCTAAAAAAGCACAGTCGTTTTTATTTTATTTGATTTTTAAAAAGCACGCAGCATTTTCTTTATAACCGCCAACCATCCGATCAAGCGCGTGCTGGTAATTGCTCAATCAACACCTTCATCCAACGCAAAACAGCCTCCAGCCGCGGCGACAAATGCCGACGATGTGGGTACACCGCGTGCACAGGCATGCCGGGTGCACGGTCATCAGGCAACACTTCAATCAGCCGTCCTGCTTTCAAATCATCCATCACATCGTACATCGGCACTTGCACCAACCCCAAGCCCGCCAGTGCACTGGCCACGTAGGTTTCAGCATTGTTCACCGTGACGCGAGCGGGCGGCATGATGCTGCTCACCTCACCTTGCTGTTGATGCAACCATGGGGTGACTTTACCCGTGGTCGGTGAAGCGAATTGCACGACTTCATGCGACATGAGCGCATCGTTGTTGGGTGGCGTGCCCATGCGCCGAAGGTAATCGGGGCTGGCGCAATTGACCATGCTCAACTCACCCAGCGGGCTTGCAATCAAACTGCTGTCGCTCAAGTCGCCCACGCGAATCGCACAATCCACCCCCTCCTCAATCAAATTCACCACCCGATCCGATGAGCGCAGCTCAATGTGTACAGCAGGATGCATTGTTAAAAAATCAGCCAATTGCGGCACGACCACCAATCGCGCGAAACGCGAGGGCACGTCCATGCGCACCGTACCGCTCAACTCTTGTGAACCCAAATGACTGTTTTCAATCATTTCAAATTCATCCAGCACATCGCGCATGCGCGCCAACAAAGCTTCGCCATCGCTGGTTAAATTCACGCTGCGCGTGGTGCGGCTGAGCAAACGCAGCCCCAAGCGGGCTTCCAACTGTTGCACAGCCAACGACACCGTGGCGCGTGGCAACGCCAGCTCATTTGCTGTTTTGCTGAAACTTTTGCTGTCTGCGACGCGTATAAAAATACGCATGGTGTCAATCCTGTCCATGTCCGTCTCGCCATTGTTTTAAATTAACAAACAGTTTATACAAGAATAACGGCTTTATTTCTATTTTTATTAACAATACAATGCACCGAAGCATCAATGGTGATGCTTTTAACAGGGGGCAAAAATGAACAACAGCTTAAAAGACAAAGTGGTGTTGATTGGTGGTGGCGCGAAAAACTTGGGCGGCTTGATCGCCCGTGATTTGGCGGCATCGGGTGCAAAAGCCATCG
>CALMCL010000100.1 GCA_937862905.1 uncultured Burkholderiaceae bacterium
GATTGCAATTTCGCCCGTTGCCAGTTGTGGATTGACCAAACCTGCATCGCGCAAGCTGACGCGACCGACGACTTTAACGCAAAATTCGTTGCGCAATGATGAGGCGAGCTCAAACATGGCGGCTTCGTCTGGGTTAAACACCACTTGTACCAAGCCTTCTTTGTCGCGCAAGTCGACGAAAATCACACCGCCATGGTCGCGGCGACGGTTGACCCAGCCGCAAAGGGTGACGGTTTGTTCAGCGTTGGCTTTGGTCAAATGACCGCAAAAATGACTGCGCATGCTCATGTTGATTTCTTTCTTTGTTAATCAGGTTTCAAATTCAAACGAATAATTCAAACAATAATTCAAACGAATGTTGGTTGATGTTAAATGTCAGTGACAGTGTGTGCTGCTGTTACCGCTGGTGTTGCGTTGCTGTGTTCTTCGGGTGCCACAACACCCATGGATATGATGTATTTTAAAGCTTCGTCCACACTCATGTCGAGGTCGATCACTTCGGTTTTGGGCATGATAAGGAAAAAGCCTGAGGTTGGATTTGGCGTGGTGGGGACGTATACGCTGATGCAATCTTCGGGTAGTTTGTTGGCCACATCGCCATTGGGTGTGCCTGTTTGGAAGGCCACTGTCCAGCAGCCAGCGCGTGGGTATTGCACCAAAAGGGCTTTACGAAAGGCTTGCCCATTGCTTGAAAACAGGGTGTCTGACACTTGTTTGACGCTGCCGTAGACGCTTTTGACGATTGGAATACGAGAAAAAAGCGAATCAAGCACACGTAAAAACCATTGACCCAATAAATTGGCCGCCATCAGTCCAGTTAAAAATAAAATGAGGATGACCAAAATCACACCCAAAAATGGGATGTCCTTAATGGCCAAAATGGGGGCTTGCCAAATGATTGGCATGACCCGAGCGACCATGTCAACCACTGTTTCAAAAATGCCGGTCAAAAAATTCATGCCCCAGCCAATGACACCAAAGGTGATGAGGATGGGCACCCAAATGAACACACCTGTAACGAGGTAGTTCCGGATTTTGGCACTGGTGAAATGTTGGCGCATGGTTTTTTGCTTTAAAGAAGCTGGGGAGCTGTGGATTTAGTGGCTGCCACCAGCTGCACTGGCGGTGGCTGGCGCTGCGTGGGTGGTTTCGGTACTGACTGTCGCTTGGGTGCTGCTGGTTTTGTTGCTTGAGTCTGCTGCTGCGGTGTTGACCGCTGTTTCACCACCGACACTGCTGGAGCCTTTGTCTGTGCTCGAGCCGCCACGAAAATCGGTCACATACCAGCCAGAGCCTTTCAGTTGAAAGCCTGCAGCGGTGATTTGTTTGCTGAATGTCTCTTGATGACAGGCGGGGCAGGTGGTCAGTTGAGCATCGCTCATTTTTTGTAACACATCTTTGGCGTGTCCACACTGTGAGCAACGATAAGCGTAAATTGGCATGGTGTTCTCTGATTGGCAAATTAAAACAACAAACCGTTATTATACGTCAGAAGCCACGGAGTGACAATGCACTCAGAGGTGTGCGGTGTTTGTGAGCGACCGCATTTGAATTGATGCCCTTTTGATGTCATCGCCACAATCTGATTTGTTTGTGGCGATGGACGGGTTGGCTGTTTGCGGTTGAAATGATTGGTGCCGCTGGTGACATCATTATGTTATGGCGATGTTTTTGCCGTGTACTTGTGTTTATGCGGCCGCCAAAGTGCCGTGTGCGGTTGATGTGCTTGCACTGGAGTGGCTTTTTTGCATGGTGACGCCACCTTGATACACAGCGCCTGAATCGATTTGCAAGCGTTGGGTTTCAATGTTGCCCAGAATTGAACAGCTGCTCTTTAAGTGAAGGCTGTCTGCATGAACATCGCCTTCGATTTTGCCGTAAGCAATCACTTCGTTGCTGCGGACATTGCCAGTGATGTGGCCTTTTTCGCCCAAAATCACACCGCCTTCAACAGTCAAGTCACCGAGAATTTTGCCGTCGATTTTGATGTAGGCTTTACTGGCGATGTTGCCTTGGATGGTGCATCCTTCTCCGATGAGGGTGGTGATGGTGTGGTCGATGTTGCTGTCAGTTGTTTTTTTGCCGAACATGGAAAACCTTGCTGTAGGTGGTGTTGTAAAGTGTTGTAAAAATTATTTTTTTAATGGTGTGTTGGTGCTTCTTATTGGTGCTTCTTGGTGTTGTTTATGGGTGCTGATGATGGCGTTGCGGGCTCAGTTTAATGTCAAAAAAACCTCTGGGTCAAGTGGTTCATTGTTTAAACGGACTTCATAGTGCAAATGAGGGCCTGTTGAGCGACCCGTGCTGCCCACTTTGCCTATGATGTCACCCGCTTTCACTTTTTGTCCCAGTGTTGTGTTGATGGCTGACATGTGTGCGAACAGTGTTTCATAGCCGGATTTGTGGGCGATTTTAACCACATTGCCATAGCCGTTCATGACACCTGCAAACACCACTTCACCATCGGCGGTGGCATGAATCGGATCGCCTGTTTGGGCTTTGAAATCAAGTCCTGGGTGGTTTTCTGCGCCTTGTCCTGAGAATGGATTGGCTCGGTTGCCAAAGCGGGAGGTCAAGTAGCCGTCGTGCGGTACACCGATCGGGGTGTTTTGAATGGCTTCAAGTAAATCTTGAGCATGCTGATTGTATCGGCTGGTGAAGGGGATTTCGCCTGCAATCGGGCGGTAAGCACCACCCATGGGCTGGGGTTCTAGGCTGTCTGCTTTGGATTTTGGTGGTGGTTTGTTGGCACCACGTTGATCAAGGTATTCTTCGAGTTGTAAGACGGTCTTTTCTGTTTTTTTCAATTCATTGATTTTAGCGGCCGCTTCGGCCGAATTGTATGATTCTAAATCTTTAATTTTGACTTGTAAGGCCGCATTTTCTTCGGCCGTTTTTTTGCTCTGAATGGCGAACACTGCAAAGCCTATGGCCAGTGCTGTTGCGAGGGTGGTGAGCGCAATGAAGGTCGGTTTCATGTTGTGCAACAACCAGCTGTTGACACGCATGGTCTCTGTGCGCTGATCATTGCTGATGACCATGATGGTCGAGTGTTTTGCTTTTTTCATGCGTGAGTTTTTCTTAAAAAACGGTGAAGTCATGGGTTGTTCCCTTGTGAGCAATCAGACATTTTTAAAACAGTTCAGCAGATGATATTTGTCTTTGTCTCTTGCATTGATGCCCGCAGCGATGTTTATGGTTTTTATTGGTATCGCGCGTGGTGTTGCTGATTTTACGACTTTGTTAGGTGCGGTTTTTCGGCGTTGTTTATTCCGATTTACATTCGGCATGATTATACTCGAAACTTTTTTCTACGTATAAATTAAATTTCAAGGCTTTTTACAGTTGATTTTTTGGGTAGGCATTAAGAGAGTTTTGAGGTTTTTACTTTTTTTGGGGCACATCAAGTAAAATAGCGCTTTTGCTGTAAACCGACACATATTGAAATATCAGAAACGATTTAAATGAAGAATATCCGTAACTTTTCCATCATCGCTCACATTGACCATGGTAAATCCACGTTGGCTGACCGCATCATTCACCTGTGTGGTGGTCTGTCTGATCGGGAGATGGAGTCGCAAGTGCTTGATTCTATGGATATTGAGCGTGAGCGTGGCATCACGATTAAGGCGCAAACTGCGGCGCTGGAGTACAAAGCCGATAACGGTGAAACTTATTTCTTGAACTTGATTGACACCCCAGGTCACGTCGACTTTTCTTATGAAGTGTCGCGTTCGCTGTCTGCGTGCGAAGGCGCGTTGCTGGTGGTTGATGCATCGCAAGGGGTTGAGGCGCAAACGGTGGCGAACTGCTACACTGCGCTGGATTTGGGCGTTGAGGTGGTGCCCGTGTTGAATAAAATTGACTTGCCTGCGGCAGAACCCGCGAATGCGATTGCAGAAATTGAAGACGTGATTGGGATTGAGGCTTCGGATGCGGTGCTGTGTTCGGCGAAAACAGGCTTGGGCGTGCGAGAAGTGATTGAGCGCATGATTGAGCGCATTCCGCCGCCTGAGGGTGACCCCGATGCGCCATTGCAGGCTTTGATCATTGATTCGTGGTTTGATAATTACGTGGGCGTGGTGATGTTGGTGCGGGTCATGAATGGCACATTGAAAACACGTGAAAAGATCCAAATGATGGCGACGGGTGCCCAACACGGCGTGGAGCATTTGGGCGTGTTCACACCCAAATCGAAAAACCTTCCACAGCTTTCGGCAGGACAGGTGGGCTTTATCATCACGGGTTTGAAAGAATTGCAAGCGGCGAAAGTCGGCGACACCATCACCCACGTTCAATCGGCGAACCGTCAAACGGCGGCCGAGGCCTTGCCGGGCTTTAAAGAAATTAAGCCGCAGGTGTTTGCGGGGCTTTATCCAGTGGAGTCATCCGAATACGATGCGTTGCGCGAGTCATTGGAAAAGCTCAAGTTGAATGATGCGTCCTTGCACTATGAACCTGAGGTTTCACAGGCTTTGGGTTTTGGTTTTCGCTGTGGCTTCTTGGGTTTGTTGCACATGGAAATTGTGCAAGAGCGACTTGAACGCGAATTTGACATGGACCTCATCACCACGGCACCATCGGTTGTGTATGAAGTCCTGATGAAAGACGGCACGATTTTTCCGATGGAAAACCCTTCAAAAATGCCTGATTTGAGTCGCATCGAAGAAATTCGTGAGCCGATTGTCACTGTGAATTTATTCATGCCGCAAGAATATGTGGGCTCGGTGATGACGCTGTGCACCAATAAACGCGGGGTGCAAACCAGTATGACCTACCACAGCCGTCAAGTGAAATTGTCTTACGAAATTCCAATGGCCGAAGTGGTGATGGACTTTTTTGATAAGCTCAAATCAACTTCGCGTGGTTATGCCTCGATGGACTATGAGTTTAAAGAATACCGAGCCGCTGATGTGGTCAAGGTTGATATTTTGATTAACGGTGAAAAAATTGATGCGCTCGCACTCATTGTTCACCGCAGCAATGCCACGCATCGTGGCCGCAATGTGGCGGCCAAAATGCGTGAATTGATTCCACGCCAAATGTATGATGTGGCGATTCAAGCGGCGATTGGGGCGAATGTGATTGCCCGTGAAAATGTCAAAGCGATGCGCAAGAATGTGCTGGCCAAATGTTATGGCGGTGACATCACGCGTAAGAAAAAATTGCTTGAGAAACAAAAAGCAGGTAAAAAACGCATGAAGCAAGTGGGCTCGGTGGAAGTGCCACAAGAAGCGTTCTTGGCGATTTTGCGAGTGGATGACTAAACAGCAGAAATGGCAGCACGAGTGTCAATGGCGTCGGGTCGCTAAAAGCAACATACACGAAGTATTGGTGATGGGCGTTATGGTAAAAGCCACCAATGATCTGTTTGCTTAATGGATGGATTTATTTGTGTTTGATTGGGTTTTGTGCGGATTTTCCGCTCAAAACCTCTGTTTTTTCAAGATTTTCAAAAAACACAAAGTAGAGTTTGACTTTGTGTTTAACAACAATTAAAAGCATGTCATCGCATCAGACGGCATGACATGAAATGTATAAAAATAGGGAACATTTATGTGGTTTAGTTTATTACTGGTGGTGCTGTTTATTGTGACAGGCATATTTTGGGTGCTTGACATGTTGATTTTCAAAAAAGCACGTACACAAAAAGCCGAAGCGATCAAAGCCCAAATGAAGGGCGGTTACGACGATGCCGTGCAAGAGGCATTGGCTCGCCCATTGTGGTTGGAATACACTGCGGGTTTATTTGGTGTGGTTGCATTGGTGTTTGTGTTGCGCTCTTTCATCACAGAACCTTTTCGCATCCCTTCAAGCTCAATGGTGCCGACTTTATTAGAAGGTGATTTTTTGTTGGTCAACAAGTATGCGTACGGCCTGCGCATGCCCATCAGCAACAGTGTGATTGTTCCCGTCGGGCATCCTGAGCGTGGTGATGTGGTGGTGTTTCATTACCCATTGGATCCATCGACGGATTTCATCAAACGTGTGGTGGGGCTGCCTGGCGATAAAGTGGCGTATGACAACAAGCAATTGACCATCAATGGCAAGGCCATTGCACAAACGCCCACGTTGATTTCTAATTTAAAATCAGGCACGTACGCCAAAGAAATTCCATTAAACACGGTTCATCAAAGCAATGAAGCATTGGCAGAGAATGGCACCGCTCATGCCATTTGGACAGAAGAAAAACACCCGACATACATCCCTCAAGGTGTGCGTTCAATTGCCCGCCAAGGCTGTGAGTACCATGAAAATGGCTTCAGTTGCACCGTGCCGCAAGGTCATTATTTTATGATGGGCGACAACCGTGATTTCAGTGATGATTCCCGCTACTGGGGATTTGTGCCTGAGCAAAACTTGGTTGGGCGTGCTTATTTCGTTTGGATGAATTTCAACGATTTCTCACGCATTGGCACATCGGTTAAATAAACATGAGCAGAACGACCCGATTGACCGTTTTGGAGCAACAGCTTGGTCATACTTTTTCAGACGCTCAGCTGTTGCGTCAAGCCTTAACCCACCGCAGTTATGCGGCCAACCACTATGAGCGCCTTGAATTTTTAGGTGATGGCGTGTTGAACTGTGGCATTGCACGCTGCTTATACGATCAGTTCACTCACATCAAAGAAGGCGAGTTGTCACGCATCCGTGCTCATCTGGTCAAACAGGACACCTTGGTGCTGATTGCGCAAGATTTGAATGTGTCCAATTATGTTTTGCTGGGTGAGGGCGAGTTGAAAAGCGGTG
Organism: uncultured Burkholderiaceae bacterium; assembly: GCA_937862905.1. Lineage (GTDB taxonomy): Bacteria > Pseudomonadota > Gammaproteobacteria > Burkholderiales > Burkholderiaceae > Hydromonas. The sequence continues at coordinate 6,751 of CALMCL010000100.1, forward strand.
GCCTGAACCGCCCCTCTATTTTGGCGGATGTGGTTGAAGCCATGATTGGCGCGATTTTTCTGGATGCTGGATTCGACGCGGCGCAGGCGGTTGTGGCACAGTTGTATGCGCCTCTATTGAAAACCATAGACCCCAGCAATGCGGGTAAAGATGCCAAAACCCAATTGCAAGAGCGCTTGCAAGCTCAAAAATTAGCTGTTCCAAAATACACCATCATTGACATTCAAGGGGCGGCGCACGAACAGCTGTTCACTGTGTCTTGCGTCATTGATGCTTTGCACATCAAGACCAAAGGTGAAGGCAGTACCCGCCGCTTGGCCGAGCAACATGCCGCTCATTTGGCCATGTCAGTGTTGGACAATGCTGTTAAACAACATCCTTCAAAACGTGGATAATAGGGAAAAAACATGAAAAAGGTAAACACCTGCTTTTTTCATGTTTGACATTGAAAGGCGTTGAGCAGCAAGCATTCACACAACATCCACAGTAAACACCGTGAATAATCCGTTGAGTTGATTGATGGATTGATGATGGGTTGATTGACCCGTTTACTTGGGTTTGATTGGGTTTTGTGCGGATTTCTCGCTCAAAACCTCTATTTTTCAACAAACGCAAAACAGGCTTTACTTTGTGTTTAACAACAGTACAACCAAACACCCTAAACCAAAGCATTGGATGATTGACAAAAGTCACCATGGCTGACGGATCGGCTGGCCTTATCCGCGCAGCCACGGTCATCTCTGGCCTCCAGTCGAACACAACGCACAAGCAAAGCATACACCATGACAGATCAGATCAGTAATTCACCCGAAACAGCAGAAACACCGTTCCATACGGGGTTTGTCGCCATCATAGGTCGCCCAAATGTGGGCAAATCGACGTTGATGAATAAACTCATCGGACAGAAAGTGTCGATCACCTCAAAAAAGGCCCAAACCACCCGCCATCGCATCAATGGCGTGTTGACGCAAGACAACACCCAATATATTTTTGTGGACACACCAGGCTTTCAAACCAAGCATGGCGGTGCATTGAATCGCGTGCTCAACCGCAATGTGTCGCAGGCGCTCGGTGAGGTCGATGTGGTGGTGTGGGTCATCGAGGCGATGAAATTCACCCAGCAAGATGAAGCTGTGTTGAAAATTCTGCCACGTGAAACCCCCGTGATTTTGGTCATCAATAAAGTCGATGCTTTGGAAAAGAAAAATGATTTGCTGCCCTTTGTACAAAAAGTCAGTGGCCAATTCAATTTTGCGCAAATCATACCCGTCAGCGCTAAAAATGGTGTTCAGACCGATCTCTTGTTGAAAGAAATCAAACCTTATTTACCTGAAAATCCTGCGTTTTTTGATGAAGATGACATCACCGACCGCCCGACCCGTTTCTTGGCGACCGAAATTGTGCGTGAGAAAATTTTCCGTTTGTCGGGGGATGAGGTGCCGTACGGTTGCACTGTTGAGATTGAGCAGTTTCAAGAAGATGGCAAAATGTACCGCATCGCCGCCGCCATTTTGGTTGAACGTGATGCGCACAAAGCCATGCTGATTGGCAAGGATGGGGAGCGCTTGAAACGCATCGCCTCTGAATCGCGGGTGGACATGGAGCGATTGTTTGGTTGCAAAGTATTTTTAGAAGTATGGATCAAAGTGCGCCAAGGTTGGGCAGATTCTGAATCGAGTTTGCGCAAATTGGGCTATGAGTAAAAGCCTCGACACATCAACCCCCTGACTTTGAATGCCGTCAACCATTAAAATCCCCATCGTTAAGCTTGAGCGCCGCAAAGGCGTTGACATGCCTGTATTGAGACGGGAGAGTGTGGCGCGGGCGGCCTCAAAAATATTGCATGAACCTGCGTATATTTTACACAGCCAGCCTTACTCTGAGACCAGCTTGCTGTTGGATGTGTTCACACGACATCACGGCCGCATCAGTGTGTTGGCAAAAGGAGCCAAGCGCCCTTACACGCAGTGGCGCGCGAGCACTTTTCAGACATTTCAAACCTTGTCCATTGGCTATACGGGTAAATCTCAGGTGAAGACCTTATTGGATTTGGAGTGGGTGGGTGGCATCCCGATGCTGCAAGGCGCGGCCTTGATGGCGGGTTATTATATGAATGAATGGATGCGCCGTGCATTGGCTTTGGACGATGCACATCCGCTGCTGTTTGATGTGTATCAGCACAGTTTGGCTGATTTGAGCCTGAGCACCGTGGCCGAACATGCGGCGGCTTTACGGGGCTTTGAGCTGGCATTGTTGCGCGAGTTGGGTTATGGTGTGCCTTTGACTGTGGCGCATGGTGTGATTGAGTTTGACGCGCGTTATGGGTTGGCAATGTCGGCACATGAGTGGGTTCGCATCGATGCGGCTCACGCACCGAATGATATGCATGTCGTGCATGGACAAACCTTACTGGATTTGCAACGAAATCAATTTCACGCGGCACAAACCGCGCTGGAATCCAAACATTTGCTGCGGTTTTTATTGCACCACCACATTGGTGAGCGACCCCTGCACACTCGGAATTTACTCATCGAATTGCACCAATTGTAGTTCATCACAGGGGGCAAACCCACATTGTGTTTGCTTGGTTTTAGGATTGTTCAGCGGCAAATTTGAGCAATAAAGACGCATGAAACAAGGTCGCATGAAACTTAAAAATTCAAACACGTTCAAAAATAAATCATCAAATCATCAATCAATTTTCACACATCATTTGGGCTCATTATGAACAATCACATTCGTTTAGGCATTAACATTGACCACGTTGCGACAGTGCGTCAGGCTCGTCGCACAGTGTATCCATCGACGTTGGTGGCGGCGGAAGTCGCAGAAATGGCTGGGGCTGATTTAATCACCGTGCATTTGCGTGAGGATCGCCGACACATTCAAGATGCCGATGTGGCTGAGTTGGCGGCGGCATTTAAAAACCATCAATTGCACACTTATATGAACCTAGAATCCGCCATCACTGACGAGATGATTGCCCATGCGTGCATGATCGCGCCGCGCGATGTGTGCCTTGTGCCTGAAAAACGTGAGGAAGTGACGACTGAGGGCGGTCTGGATGTGGTCGTTTATCGTGAAGCGGTCAAGTCGGCGATTGCACGTTTGAGTGATGCGGGCGTGCAACAGGTGTCTTTGTTTGTCGACCCAACGGTTGAGGCCATGCAAGCTGCGGCGGATGTCGGGGCGCCTGTGGTCGAGCTGCACACGGGTTGCTACGCGGATGCCGCCAACGATGACGCTCAAGCACATGAATTGGAGCGCATTCGTGTGGCGGCGATGGAAGGTAAACGCCTGGGTTTGCGCATTCATGCGGGGCATGGTTTGCATTATGACAATGTGCAAGCCATTGCTGCGATTACCGTGATCGATGAGTTGAACATTGGCCATGCCATTGTGGCTCGTGCCGTGTTTGATGGCTTGGAAAAAGCCGTGCGCGACATGAAAGCAATCATGCATCAAGCGCGCGTGACCGCGTTGCAAATCAAATGATTTACGGCATCGGCACCGATTTGCTCAAGGTGGAGCGCATCCATGCGGCTTTTGCAGCGCGTGGGGAGCGTTTTGCGCGACGGATTTTGGGAGATGATGAGCTTAAGGTGTTTCATGCCCGATATGCGCGCAATCACGAACGCGGCTTGTTGTTTTTATCCACCCGTTTTGCGGCAAAAGAGGCTTTTTCAAAAGCAATTGGTTTGGGGCTGCACAGCCCAATGAGTTGGCGCGTGGTTCAGTTTGTCAATGCCCCATCGGGTAAGCCGGTGGTTCAATTGTCCGAGCCGCTGCTGTCATGGTGTGATGCACGTGGTTTAAATTTCCATGTCACAATGACCGATGAAAGCGATGTGGTGTGCGCATTTGTGGTGGCGGAAACAATGAAGGACTCAAAATGAACATCGATCCATTAATGAATATCGATCCATTGACCTCGAAAAAATCGAACAAACCAGGCCCTATCGTCGTTGACCTGTTGGGGCAAAGCTTAACCGATGAAGATAAAAGACGCCTTCAGCACCCATTGACGGGCGGCGTGATCATTTTTGGTCGAAATTTCAAATCGCGTGTGCAAGTCACCCGCCTGATTCGCTCGATTCGCGCCTTGCGCCCTGAGCTGCTCATCAGTGTGGATCATGAAGGCGGGCGTGTTCAACGTTTCAAGACCGATGGTTTTACCCATTTGCCTGCCATGCGTGTGCTGGGGCAATTGTGGCTGACAGATCCTTTGAACGCCATGCGCATCACCACGGCCGCTGGCTTTGTGCTGGCCGCAGAGTTGCGAGCGGTTGGGGTGGATTACAGTTACACGCCTGTGCTGGATTTGGATTTTGGTGAAAGCACGGTGATCGGTGACCGTGCGTTTTCGCATGATGCGCGCGTGGTGACGATGTTGGCAAAAGCCTTGCAACATGGCTTGCTGCAAGCGGGCATGAAAAGTTGCGGCAAACATTTCCCTGGGCATGGCTTTGTGGCTGCGGATTCGCACACCGACATGCCTGTGGATCAACGCAGTTTGAAAAGAATCATGGCCGATGATGTCTTGCCGTATCAGATGTTGATGCAGGATTTGGCTGCTGTGATGCCAGCGCACGTGGTGTATCCAAAAGTTGATGCACAAGCGGCGGGGTTCTCGACCACATGGTTGGGCATGTTGCGAGAGCAACTTGGTTTTTCAGGGGCGATTGTGTCCGATGACTTGAGCATGGCAGGGGCTGCCTTGTTGTATCCGAACGTGGTGGAGCGCGTTAAAGTGGCGCTTGATGCAGGTTGCGATCAGGTGCTGATTTGCAATCGCCCTCATGATCTGGATGCCGCGCTCAATGGTGTGCCCATGGCGTATTTGAAAGCGGTGAATGCATCTCGGCTGGAGGGCTTGCGTGCGGTGGGTGAACCGTTGTTGTGGTCTGCCTTGCAAAAGGATGCCCGTTATTTGAATGCCAAAAAAATGATTGAACCGTACCTGCACAGTCGGCCTGTCATTGATCCAACCGCGGTCATGCTGCAAACAAAAACCAAGGAAAAATAGAAAAAACAGGTCTTTGGTTTTTTCAATTTTCCTTAAAAGATAAGCCAATCACAGGCACCCAAGTGCACAAAAACCAACGCCAGCCATAAAAAAACAGTAAAATATCGTCCATCAAGCAGCGACGTGAATGGATGTGGTCGCTGAGTTTTTCTTGTCCCTAATAAATTTGGAGTTCTTATGCCCGTTTCAGGAATTAAATCTGCCGTCGAACTAAAGATGAATAAAAGCATCGAGGCTTTAAAAAACGATTTTACAAAAATCCGTACAGGTCGTGCGCATCCAAGTTTTCTGGATAATGTGCATGTGGACTACTACGGCGCATCAACGCCTTTGTCTGCTGTGGCCAACTTGACTTTGCTCGACGCCCGCACCATTGGTGTGCAGCCTTGGGAAAAAAACATGGTCAACGCCATTGAAAAAGCCATCCGTGAAGCCGATTTGGGTTTGAACCCATCGACTCAAGGTGAATTGATTCGTGTGCCGATGCCCGCTTTAACTGAAGAGCGCCGTAAAGAAATGGTGAAATTGGTTAAAACCGATGCCGAAGCGGCCAAAGTGTCTGTGCGCAATCACCGCCGTGATGCGAATGAACAACTCAAAAAATTATTGAAAGACAAAGAAATTTCTGAGGACGATGACCGCCGCATGCAAGATTTTGTACAAAAATTGACTGACAAATTTATTGTTGAAATTGACAAAATGGTGGTTGCCAAAGAAGCAGAAGTGTTAACGGTTTAAAAGTTGCTGATGCGCCGAATCTTTCGGCGCATTCTTTTGAAGCATTTATTTAATGCCCGCATGTTGTGATTTGACCATGCAATGCCACACCGCCGATAATTATTAAAAGTCCATTCTCGGACCATAAGCGAGACCCCATGAGCCAAGCCATAAGCAGCACCCAAAGCATCCCTGATGTTGGCAATGTACCCAAACACGTCGCGATCATCATGGATGGCAATGGCCGTTGGGCGACCAACCGAGGTTTGCCGCGCGTGTGGGGCCATAAAAAAGGCGCACAAACAGTGCGTGAAATTGTCCGTGCGTGCGCTGAAATCGGCGTGGAAAACCTCACTTTATTTGCTTTCAGTTCAGAAAATTGGCGTCGCCCACCGACCGAAGTGTCTTTTCTAATGAAATTGTTCATGCGCAGTTTGCGTCGAGAAATTAAAGCATTGGCCGAAAATGGCATTGAATTGCGTGTGATTGGTGAACTCAGCGCTTTTGACCCCGTCATTCAAAATTTAATCAAAGAAGCGCATGAAAAAACCTGTGGCGGTAAAAGCCTCACATTGACCATTTCAGCCAATTATGGTGGACGTTGGGATATTTTGAATGCCATGAATGGTTTGTTGGCACACCGTGCTGCACAGGGAATGCCTTTGGATGCGCCTGTCCTCGAAACTGATTTGACACCATTTTTGCAATTGTCCGATTTGCCTGAACCTGATTTGTTTATTCGCACGGGGGGGGAAGCACGGGTGTCGAACTTCTTATTGTGGCAGTTGGCTTACACGGAGTTGTACTTCACGCCCACGTACTGGCCTGATTTTGATCGGATTGCTTTTTTAGCTGCAGTGTCATCGTATCAACAGCGTGAGCGGCGGTTTGGGCGCACGAGTGCGCAATTAAAAACGCAGTAATCACCGTACGGTCTAAACTTTGAATAAAATTTGAAAGCACATCAATGGTAAAAACAAGAATTTTGACCGCTTTGGCGATGTTGGTTGTGGTTGGCGGACTGATGTTTTTTGCATCAAACAATGTCTGGTTGGCAGCAGTCAGTGCCATGATGGCGTGGGCGGCAGCAGAGTGGGCCAATTTGGCCAAATTTAATCGAGTGGCCAAAGTGGCGTATGTGTTCGCTTTGCCTGTGATGCTCGGTGCTGGGTTTGCATTCAGCGCGCACATGCCTAATTTACTCGGTTCGACGATCACCGCGTCAGTCGCTTTTTGGAAGTTGGGGGTGGCGGTGTGGCTGTATTTTG
>CALMCL010000101.1 GCA_937862905.1 uncultured Burkholderiaceae bacterium
CAAGCGCTTAGCTCGAATCTTTTTGAAAATTGCCTTTCGTAGTTTAATTCACCATATCAAAGAGGGCGAGGGCGTGTCGTTGGTGCACGCTTTTAAGGCGCATGCTGCGTTTGATGCTCAGTTAAATGCCGTTGACGGTTTGCGTTATGATTTCGTTGATGGTTTTGGCCTGATTCGGGCATCCAACACAAATGCCGTTGTGGTGTTGCGCTTTGAGGCCAATGATGAGGTTGCGCTGAAACGAATTCAATCGGATTTTCGAGATGTGTTGCGATGGATTGCGCCCACTCTGCACATTCCTTTTTGAGCCCTTTGTTGAGCCCATTCAGTTGGTCCACCAGCGCACAAGTGGACACCATGTCAACACTTTTGACCCCTTTCAATGGGTCATCGAATGTGTGAATATTTAAATTTGAGGTTTGCGCTGACTGCGCAGATGAAACCTCAGCAACTCGAAACGCTCGCCACACAAAGTCTTTGATTCATTCAGACAAACGGCCATCCGTGCATAAAAAATACCGTGGAGCATTTCCACGGTATTTTCAAAACACAAGCCTTAAGCCGTTTGGCGTTTCAGGTCAGAATGATGCTCTTGGTTTTTATTCTTGTACTTCAGCACTTGTTTGTCCAACTTGTCGACGACCAAATCGATGGCGGCATATAAGTCGTTTTCAATATCTTCAGCTTGAAAATCATGGCCTTTTACATGTAAGCGCAATGCTGCTTTTTGAAAACTGCGCTCCACTGAAAAAGTAGCGTGAATATCAATGACTTGATCGAAGTGTCGACGAACGCGTGAAAGTTTTTCTGTCAAATAATCGCGAATGGCTGGGGTAACTTCGACGTGATGACCGCTGAGTTGAACGTTCATGATGAACCTCCTAAAGCAAATCTTACGGCAGTTTTTTAAATATCACCGCAAGTTGCGTTGAACAAAAACTTCTGACTTTTGGTGAGCCGTTGGTTAAAACCGAATCCTCCTGCCCACGCCTCTAAGGTACGCTTGTTTAATTATTCTTGCAAGTGGTCAGATGACTTTTTATATTCAGCTCCATGGTTGGTCGTTGCGTGGTTAATGAAGCAACGGCATCCGTGTCATTCACTCGGATTGGTGTTCATGGGCCGTGTCCGGTAAACATAAACTCAGCGTGGCCGCTTCAAAGTTGAGCCATTAAACCATTGTGTTGATCTTCTGTGCTATGCGAATGCGTGTTAGAGGCCATATTGAACTGCATTTATCGTCGCCCATTCCAATTGGAATTAACCGCAAAACCTTTCTTGTTTTTCTTAAAGGGTGTGAGGATGTGGGTTCAGATTTAACTGCGGCAGCCCCAAAAATCAGTTTAAAATACCCAAGCCTTGGACTGAAGATTGAACCCAGTTTACTACAGCTTTTTTTGCAATGAATCACTCCACATGACCTCACAGATCCGCCCGCACGACCCACAGCTGTTGCCTGCTCACCTCATTGACCTGATGGCCTTCACCCGCGATCACACCGCCAACATCACCTTTGACATCAAGTATGCCAGCACAGACAACTTCACCGGACAAGTGATTTACCCACAAGCACGGGCATTCATCATGCGCGAGGCTGCTCAAGCCTTGCTCGCGGTCACGGCCGACTTACACCCGCAGGGATTCGGTTTGCGTGTTTTCGATGCCTATCGTCCATGGCACATCACCGCTTATTTCTGGGAGCACTTCCCAAGGGATCACCTGTATTTGGCTGACCCACGTGAAGGCTCACGTCACAACCGTGGTTGTGCGATTGATTTGAGTTTGTACGATCTAACCACAGGTGCAGAAGTTGAGATGCCCAGTGCATACGATGAATTCAACGAAAAATCCCACCTGAATTATGCAGGCGGGACTGACGTTCAAAACACCATGCGGGCTTTGCTGCACAGCACCATGCTCTCGCATGGTTTTTCAGCGCACCCGCATGAGTGGTGGCATTTTGATTATACAAACTGGCAGATTTATGCGGTGCGGGACGATGAGTTTGAGCACTTGGATCGCATCAACGCGCAGGCAACATAGGCTATCATGAATCGTGAGGATTGAGTGTAGCCCATGAAAGCCTCATGTCGCGTTGTTGAATGGGACATTTGCGTTCACAATTAACCCTGCGCATTGCGAGGTGGATTGAATGCAAGCGCCACCCGCCGCGCCCCATCAAACGACTCCACATCCACATCGGTCAGATCATCCGCATGTTCGAAGGTCAGCGATATGGTCGGCATGGGTAAAGCCCCAGCAGCCTGACTCGGCCATTCAATCAACGCGATGGCACGGTCATTCAAATACTCATCAAACCCCGCTGAAAACCATTCACGCGGATCGCCGAGTCGATACAAATCGAAATGATGCAATGTGTTTGCGCCATGCGAGCCTGCATTCAGAGTGTAGCTTTCAACCAAGGTGTAAGTCGGGCTTTTGATGCGCCCTTCAATGCCCAGTGCTCGGGCAAAGTGTCGGGTGAAGGTGGTTTTCCCCGCGCCCAATTCGCCTTGCAAAAAAATGACATCGCCTGCGCGCACCTGTTGTGCGAGTTGTTGCGCGAGCGCCGCGGTGGCGGCTTCGTTGGCGAGATTGAGCTGTAAATTGGTGCGCATGGCTGCATCGGTTGTGATTTCGTTCATAAAAATCAATTCGTTTTTCGGTATGATGACGGCATGAACATGCCCGTCCAGAACCTCCATTGTACCGCAGCAGCCGATTTATCCACATGGATAAAAGCAGAAGCACGCGCACTCGGCTTTGCCCATGTTGGCATCAGCCAGCCCGATTTATCCGCCGCAAAAGAAGGGCATTTGGCGTGGTTGGCCGATCAATTTCACGGCACGATGGACTACATGACGCGCAACATCGACGCGCGCTTTTCCCCTGAGTTGTTGGTGCCCGAAACCCTGAGCATCATCAGCGTGGCCATGCCGTAT
>CALMCL010000102.1 GCA_937862905.1 uncultured Burkholderiaceae bacterium
TTGTCAACGGCCAATGTGACGACGAACAGCGCGGTGGCCTCGTTGTCCACGTCAACCACCCGTTCTGTGAACTCTTTGTCGACATCGGTGCTTGTGACCAACAGTGCGGTGGCTTCATTGTCCACCAGTACCGCCACATCGATCAACTCATTGTCGACCAGTACGGCGTTTTCGGTGAACTCGTTGTCTACGGGCTTGACCGCAACCAACAGTGCGGTGGCTTCATTGTCAACGCGAGTGGATAACTTGGATGCTCGAATCGAGAAAAATGAGAAGAAACTGAACGCAAATGTGGCGGGCGTCTATGCCGCGAGTGAAATCCCAACATCCATTCACCCCGGCAAGTCGGCGGTTGGCTTGGGGGTGGCCACAGTGGGCGGTCAGGCGGCCATTGCGGCCAAGATTTCTCGAGTGTCGGACAATGGTCGGTGGGTGCTGTCAGCCTCAGCATTTGCAAACACGCAGCATAAATATGGTGCGGCGGCTGCGATCATGATGCATTTTTCAGATGACAATTGAGGTGGGTGAGATGAACCGTGTCAGTGCGGTATCAAAGCCGCATTGAAATGGTCTCGAGAGAGTAAAGGGAAAAAATAATGAAAAAAATGATGGCGTTTGGTTTGGCTGTGGCGTGTTTAGCGGCACAAGCACAGGAAATTCGTTGGCCTTCAGCCAATTCGGCTTGGATTAAAGGGGGGCGTTATGTCAACTCTGAAGATTTAAGTAAAATGCAGGTGGGTTTAAATCGAGATCAAGTGCGTGATTTGATTGGCTTTCCAACGTATAACGAAGGCATCAAAGTCATGGACTGGACTTACTTGATGAATTTTGCGGTCAACGGTGGAACGGTTCAATGTCAGTACAAAGTGTTGTTTGACAAGCAATATAAAGTCAATGCCATGATGTGGAAGCCTGTGGGCGAGAATAACAATTGTCCGCCCGTTGAATCCAAGCCTGAACCCCCTCCACTGGTGGTGATGTCTGCGGATGGCTTGTTCAAATTTGACTCCACTGAACTGTTGCCGCAAGGTGTGGCCGAGATTCGCGATTGGGCGACCAAAGCGGATCGTAGCAAAACGTATCGGGTCACCGCATATGCCGATCGTTTGGGCAACCCACAATACAACAAACGATTGTCGCAGGCGCGAGCCGACATGGTGGTTCGGGCGTTGTCATCGGTGGGCATACAATCGCAAGGCCATGGTGCGGGCAGCATCAGCACAACGAATTGCGTTGGTCGTCAAGCCACTGCGGCATTGATTGCCTGTTTGCAACCCGATCGAAAAGTGGAAATTCGGTAACTTGAGCGAAATCAAAGAAGCAGCCCCAATTTCATAATCTGAATTGGGGCTGTTTTGCATGTGTGAGTTAACAGTTATGAGCCGCGCACACGTCGTTCTAATCCATTGCGTGCGGTGCAATGCGCTTTCTTATGACGCCCCCGAGCTCAATATCTGGCGACACAATGGCTTTGGACTTACAATAACCTGCGGCCTCATTCTGTCATTGTCGGGCTCCTGCCAAGGCTTAATTAATATGCATTAATCTCTAATTTTTCTGCTGTTATAACTCAGTTCGGGGGCATGACAATGGCGACAAATATTTCAAGAATTGCAATTAATACGACACAACAAAAAGTGTGGGAAGCATTGACAAGTCCTGAGCTTGTCAAGCAATGGCAATATGGTAGCGATTTGCAAACAAATTGGGAAGTTGGCAGCACAATCAAGTTCGTAACGGAATGGGAGGGAAAAACATTTGAACAGTGGGGGACTGTTTTGGAATTTACACCAGCAACAAGACTTCGTTATTCATTATTTGCACCCAGACCCGACCTTGAGGACAAACCAGAAAACCATTTTGAAATGATTTACACTTTGACAGGACAAAATGCGATGACCAATCTTGAAATCGTACAAGAGGACAATCGACCAAATGCAGTACAAGAGGACATTCAAGGTGAAGAAAATCCTATTTTGAAAATGTTGAAAGAAGTGGCAGAAAATAATTGATAGAAATAAATAATGTCAAAAGTTTGTTGCAGACCGCGCGTAGCGTGTGGGGCGCAATAAACATTTTTTGCGCATTGCGTCGAAGTCAGTCTAATACAGAGGCGTAATGCGCTTTACTTATTGCGCCCTTGAGTTAACTCATCGAGAAAAAAGACTCGATAAGCTTGTTGATGGGGCATGTCAAAGGTTAGTCATTGCCCCGCCAGTGGGCAATCCAGTGGGTGTGGAAACGCACTTTGTTCTTAATCCTTGATCTTTAATCATCGACACATGCTGTGCATTTGACTGGATTTCCCGCCTGAGCGGGAATCATGGTTTGGGGCTTTTGGCACGTTTCAATAATGAACGCATGCATGGCCTTGAAAAAAATCAGGGGTGACAGGCTACGGTTTGATGAGCCACATTTGTTGCAATCCTGCGAGCGTCACATGGGTTTCATCGGATAAGGTTGTGCCGCTTATGGTGTCTTGTGCGCGACGCATGTGGGCAGGCAGTTCAATCGTTTGAGGGTGTTCTGAGAAATTGGTCAATAAGGTGAAGCGCTGGCCACGGGAAACCTTTAAAACATGCACATTGCCTGCCCATGTGAAGTCGGTGTGCTCACCTTCTGCCACTACAGCATCCAGTTGCTTGCGTGCTTGAATCAGCGTTTGCAAACCTCGGTACACTTGGGCGGGCGCGCCATTGCCGCTTTGTGCGTCGATAAAACGCTCATTGTCGTAGCGAGGGCGATGAACCCAGCGGCTGTCATTCACTTGGTGAGGGTCTTTTTCGTAAGTGTAATCATTGAGGGTGGCAATCTCATCGCCAAGGTAAATCAACGGTATCCCTTCACAAGCAAGGATGATGCCATGCATGAGTAAGATGCGGGCAATGGCTTCTTGAGTCAACTCGGCATCACCCAGTGCTGATTCAAGGCCGCACAATGAAGCGGTTGTCCCTGAAATGCGCATGTCTTTGGTGATTGGGTTGTAATTGAACGGCACCCCGCGGGCAAAGCTGCCTTCAAACTGCCCCGTGTAAAATTGATTTAAAAATTGGCGGTGGTCAAAAGGTTGAATGCCCAAATCAATTGCATCCTCATCCGCAAACGACCAACCAATGTCATCGTGTACGCGGATGTAATTGATCCACGCGCAATGTGGTGGCAAGTCAAAACGTTTGCTCATGGCGTATTGCAGCATGCGCACATCGCGAGTCGCCAGTGCTTCCCAAAGCAAAGCCATAAATGTGGGGTTGTAGGACAATTGAGACTCGTCGACATCGATGTACTTGATGATGTCATCGGGGTGGACGATGGCTTCAGATTTGAATGTCAATGCGGGCGCTGCAATTTTGGCGGCGGCATTGAGAACACGCACCAGTTGATGGGCTTGTGGCAAGTTTTCACAGGGCGTACCCAGCTGTTTCCAGATGAAAGCGACCGCATCCAAACGCAGCACCTCAACGCCTTGATTGGCAAGAAATAACATTTCTCCAAGCATCGCATTGAGCACAGCGGGGTTGGTGTAGTTCAAATCCCACTGAAAATGATTGAATGTCGTCCAGACCCAGCGTTGCAATGTTTCATTCCAAAGGAAATTGCCAGGTGCTTGTTCGGGGAAAATTTCACGCAGGTTGTGCTCATACTGATCGGGGAGGTCACGGTTTTCGAACATCCAAAAGAAGTCTTGGTATTCTTTTTCACCCGCCAGCGCCCGCTTTGCCCAATCGTGCTCATCCGATGTGTGGTTTAAAATGTAATCCAAGCACACGCTGATGCCATCGGCGCGCAGCTCAGCGGTCAGTTCTGCCAGTTCGCTCATTGTGCCCAAGTCGGCACGCACGCGGCGAAAATCACTGACGGCATAGCCGCCATCGCTGTTGTTTTCCGGGCAAGTGAACAGCGGCATGAGGTGTAAATAAGTCACCCCCAATTGTTTGAGGGCGGGAAGCTTGGCACGCAAGCCTTGTAAATTGCCTGCATATAAGTCCACATAACCCACGGCACCCACCATGCGGTTCGATGAAAAGTAGTCGATGTGTTCTTCGCGTGCTTGATCCAGCTGAATCAGCTCATCTGGCCGAGCTTTGGCTGCTTTAAATACCGTTTGCAGTAGCTCCAGTAAATGATAAAACATGTCGCTGCGGTGGTGGTATAGCGCGTTAAACTGCTCATACAGGGCTGGAAAGTGCGCATGCAAACGAGATTCCAGCGCGCTGCCTGCAGCGGGCCATAAATGTGGCAAATAGCGCTCAAGATGTTCATAAGTGGGTTGAATGTGGTCGGGCAGTGCGGGCAGGGTTGTTTTCATGAGCGTGTGAATAAAAACAGTTAATGTTAATAATAAACATCATTTTTTTGGTTTAAATGACGTCTTTTTCCTGGTGTTGTATTTCTGCTGGATGGCGTGTTTATGATCGCCTTATGACGCATGTTACATCAAAACCACTGATTTTTAGAGGTTTTTTTGAAAATGAATATGATAATGTTCAGACTTTAAATGAAGTGAATCCTGCATCTTGTGTAAGCTTTGTAAGTTAGCAGAAAGTTTTGTGGCGTTACGAGAATAACCGCGCTACAATGGAAAAAATATTTTAACAGCAACAGAGGGTAAACGATGACAGAACACACCATCGCTGCGGGTGCTTATTCCCCAGAAGCAAATGCGAACGCGCATTTGGACGACATGACGCCAGAAGGGCGCATCAACGATCCAGTGCATCTAAAAAATGAAATTTTAGCCAAATTGGCTTATTCGGTGGGTAAAGACCCCATTTCAGCCAACAGCAATGACTGGTTGACCGCCACCATCCTCGTTGTGCGCGATCACATTGTGGACCGTTGGATGGCCACCACACGAGACAATTACCGTGCTGAAAAAAAACGGGTGTACTATCTTTCACTTGAGTTCCTCATCGGTCGCTTGATGCGCGATGCAATGAACAATTTGGATTTAACCAATGGCATCAAAGAAGCTTTGGCTGAATTGAATGTGGACATTGATTTCATTCGTGAGCTTGAGCCCGATGCCGCTTTAGGCAATGGTGGTTTGGGTCGTTTGGCCGCTTGTTTTATGGAGTCTATGGCCACCGTTGGCGTTCCTGCATATGGCTATGGCATTCGTTATGACCACGGTTTGTTCCGTCAGGCGATTGAAAATGGTGCCCAAATGGAATACCCAGAAGAGTGGTTGTCTTTCGGCAACCCTTGGGAATTCCAGCGCAAAGAATCTTCGTATTCAATTGGTTTTGGCGGCACAGTTGAGGTCACCAAAGACTGGGATGGGGCAACCACATCCACTTGGAAACCCGCTGAAAATGTGATGGCGATCGCGTATGACACGCCTGTTGTGGGTTGGCGCGGTGAGAAGGTCAATACTTTGCGTTTGTGGCGCGCCCGTTCAACCGTGCCGATCAAGCTGGATTTGTTCAACAGTGGCGATCACTTGGGTGCATTGTCTGAAAGCAACCGTGCCGAAAGCATTTCTCGCGTGTTGTATCCCGCAGATTCGAGCTCATCGGGTCAAGAGCTGCGTTTGCGCCAAGAGTTTTTCTTCACTTCGGCCTCTGTGCAGGACATTGTGCGCCGCCATTTGCAGCAATACAATACGCTGGACAATTTGGCCGATAAAGTCTCAATGCAATTAAACGACACCCATCCCGCTTTGGCTGTTGCGGAATTGATGCGTGTGTTGGTTGATCATCACAACATGAAGTGGGATGAGGCATGGGCAATCACCAATGGCGTGATTTCGTACACCAACCACACTTTATTGCCTGAAGCCCTTGAAACATGGCCGGTTAACTTGATCGAGCGCATGTTGCCGCGCCACATGCAAATCATTTATGCCATCAATGCGCGTTTGTTGGAGCATGTGAAAGCGGCAGGCATGGACGACGGCACAATCGCCGCTGTGTCATTGATTGGCGAGCAAGGCAGCCGTCACGTGCGCATGGGTAACCTCGCGTTCGTTGGTGCGCATAAAGTCAATGGTGTGGCAGGATTGCATTCTTACTTGATGAAACAAACGGTGTTCAAAGAATTGCACAGCGTGTTCCCAGATCGCATCACCAATAAAACCAACGGTGTGACGCCACGTCGCTGGTTGATGGAAGCCAATCCAGGTTTGACCGCGTTGTTGCGCGAAACCATTGGCGATGGCTTTATGGATGACACCGAAAAGCTGAAAGACCTGATTCCATTCGCGCAAGACCCTATTTTCCGCGCTAAATTTGCGGATGTGAAACAGTCGAACAAAGCCCGCTTGGCGCAGTTGATTCATGATCGGGTGGGGGTTAAAGTCGACCCAACGGCCATGTTCGATGTGCAAGTGAAACGCATCCATGAATACAAGCGTCAGTTGCTCAACATTCTTGAAACCATTGCGTTGTACAACGAAATTCGCGCCAATCCCCATAAAAATTGGGCGCCGCGTGTGAAAGTGTTTGCGGGCAAAGCGGCTGCGAGTTATTGGCAAGCCAAATCAGTCATTCACTTGATCAATGATGTTGGTAATGTCATCAACAACGATCCGTCGGTGCATGACCTGCTCAAAGTGGTCTTCATTCCAAATTACAACGTATCGGCTGCTGAAATCATCATGCCGGGGGCCGATTTGTCAGAACAAATTTCGACCGCTGGCTTGGAAGCTTCGGGTACAGGCAACATGAAGTTTGGTTTGAATGGGGCATTGACGATTGGCACGTTGGATGGGGCGAACGTGGAAATGTTGGAGCACGTCGGTGCTGAGAACATCAAAATCTTTGGTATGACAGCACAAGAAGTTGAAGCTTTGCGCATTAAAGGTTACAGTTCACGTGACGTGATTGAGGCCACGCCTGCTTTGAAAGAAGTGCTTGAAGGCATCGCTGGCGGGACGTTTTCGCCGAACGATCAGCATCGCTACCAAGGTTTGGTAGACATGATGTGGAACTCGGATCATTTCTTGGTGGCCGCAGACTTCCAAGCCTATTGGAATGCTCAGCGCGAGATGGATGTGTTGTGGCACAATCAAGATGCGTGGCAAACACAGGCCATCTTGAATACGGCGAACATGGGTTGGTTCTCTTCTGACCGCACCATCCGTGAGTATGCGGAGGAAATTTGGAATGTGCCGACCAACTGAGGTCAGGCAAATTAAAATGGGGTGGTTTTTTCGCGATTGCGTGAAGAGACCACTAAAACAGCCATAAATAAAACCGTGATAGGCAAGTGACAGGCAAGTGGCTGACAAATTTTCAACAAACAAATGCATCACGGAAAAGGTAGTCTTTTATTTGCTTCACTGCTCCTAACGAAAATTAAGAAATACGCACATGGCACTTGACCGAGTGCTGTGTGTCATGCACATGATTTAACACGTTGTACTCCACTCACCAGAAAAAGCAATAAAAGTAATGCGCTTTTTTTGACATAATTATTAGAGACAAATATGACAACTGAAATCACACACGACGCATTGCTTGCGCTGACTTCCCCAGCGTCATCAGATGTCGAAGCCATTGTTGTTGGGCAACACAACAATGTGTTCGATGTCCTTGGCCTTCATCAAGTTGATGGGGGCTGGGCCGTGCGCCTTTTTGCGCCATCGGCCGAGCGTGTCACCGTTGAAACGTTATCGGGAGAGTTGCTTGCGAATTTAGTCCGCGTTCATGACGCGGGCTTTTTTGTGGGCTTTATTCCAGCGAGCACGCTGCCTGAACGCACCGCTTTGATTGCTCAAGCACATCAAGGGGGGCATTCTTGGCGGTGGGTGGATCCCTATGCTTTTGGCCCTGTGTTGGGGCCGATTGATGATTATTATTTTTCTGCGGGCACGCATTTAAAACTGTTTGATAAATTTGGTGCGCATCCCATGATGTTTGAGGGTGTGACGGGTGTGCATTTTGCCGTGTGGGCACCCAATGCATCTCGCGTTGCGGTGGTGGGTGAGTTCAATGGTTGGGATGGTCGCCGCCACATCATGCGCCGTCGAACAGACAGTGGTATTTGGGAAATTTTTATTCCTGATTTGCCTGTGGGCACGGTGTACAAATACGAGTTGTATGACAGTCAAGGTCGGGGTTTGCCTTTAAAGGCCGATCCTTTTGCTCAAGCTTCAGAGCTGCGCCCCTCCAATGGCTCGAAAGTGGTTTCTACTTGGGATTTTCAATGGCATGATGCCGACTACTTGGCGGCGCGGGCACAGGGCGATGCACGCCAAAAACCCATGAGCATTTATGAAGTGCATTTGGGCTCATGGCAGCGTGCTGAAGACGGTGGTTTTCTGCATTATGACGATTTGATCGCACGCTTGATCCCTTATGTGCAAGAATTGGGTTATACGCACATTGAAGTGCTGCCGATCACAGAGCACCCGTTGGATGCGTCGTGGGGCTATCAGCCGACGGGTTTGTTTTCACCCACTGCACGTTTTGGTGAGCCTGAGGGGTTTGCTCGTTTTGTCGATGCAGCGCATCAAGCGGGCATTGGTGTGATTCTGGATTGGGTGCCTGCACATTTTCCAACCGATGCACACGGTTTGGCGTATTTTGACGGCACGGCATTGTATGAACATGAGGACAAGCGCAAGGGTTTTCATCCCGATTGGAATACGGCCATTTTTAATTTTGGTCGCACCGAAGTGTCTGAATTTCTGATGAACAATGCATTGTTTTGGTTGGATCGTTATCATTTGGATGGTTTGCGCGTGGATGCGGTTGCATCGATGCTGTATTTGGATTATTCGCGCAAAGAAGGCGAGTGGATTCCAAATGAACATGGTGGCCGTGAAAACCTTGAAGCGATTTCATTTCTGCAACGCACCAACAGCGCGGTGTACGGTGCACATCCGGGTGTGGTGACGATTGCCGAAGAGTCCACTTCTTTTCCTGGCGTCTCTCACCCCGTGCATGCGGGTGGCTTGGGTTTTGGTTTTAAGTGGAACATGGGGTTCATGCATGACACGTTGAGCTATTTCAAGCAAGAACCGATTCACCGCCAATACCACCACAATGATCTGACGTTTGGCGTGATGTATGCTTTTGCAGAGAATTTCGTCTTGCCTTTGTCGCATGATGAAGTGGTGCATGGCAAAGGCACGCTGTTGACCAAAATGGCGGGTGATGATTGGCAAAAATTTGCAAACCTGCGCGCGTATTATGCGTTCATGTGGGGCTACCCTGGTAAGAAATTATTGTTCATGGGGCAAGAGTTCGCGCAGCGTTCGGAGTGGAACGAAAACGTGGGTTTAGATTGGCATTTGTTGGGCTACGATACGCATCAAGGGGTGCAGCATTTGGTGCGTGATTTGAATCATTTGTACCGCACTGTGCCGGCTTTGTATGAAAAAGATTGTGAAGGCGGCGGCTTTGAATGGTTGATTGTGGATGATCGAGAACAATCGGTGTTTGCATGGGTGCGCCGTGGTTTCGACGGCAGCAAGCCTGTGGTGGTGGTGAGTAACCTCACCCCTGTGCCGCGTGAGGGTTATCGCGTGCCGATGCCTGTTGTGGGGCGTTGGCTTGAGTGTATGAATTCGGATGCAAAGGTCTATGGCGGCAGCGGCATGGGCAATTACGGCGAACTCACGGCTCAGGCGCAAGAGGGGGGGCAATTCCCAGCTGTGGCTGAAATGACGCTGCCTCCCTTGTCGACGTTGATGTTTGTGTTGGAGTGATTTTAACCGCGTGGTACCCTTTCTCCGCATCTCAGTTGCGGTGGATGACTAACTAAAACCAAAAAAAGTCGGGTTAAACTTTTTTTGATATATTCTTGGAGACATAAAAATGAGTTTAAACAACCAAAACCGCCGCCTTGCCCGTGATGCCATGGCTTTCGTTCTCGCTGGGGGGCGTGGCTCTCGTTTGATGGAGTTGACGGATCGCCGTGCAAAGCCCGCCGTATTCTTCGGTGGCAAAACCCGCATCATCGACTTTGCCTTGTCTAACGCCCTCAATTCGGGCATTCGCCGCATTGGTGTCGCCACACAGTACAAAGCACACAGCTTGATCCGCCATTTGACCCGAGGTTGGAACTTTTTACGCCCTGAACGCAATGAGAGTTTTGATATTTTGCCCGCCAGTCAGCGTGTGTCCGAGGATTCTTGGTATACCGGTACAGCGGATGCGGTGTTTCAAAACATTGACATCATCGAAACGTACAACACCAAATACATTGTTGTGCTCGCAGGCGATCACATCTACAAAATGGATTATGAAATCATGATCCAACAGCATGTGGATTCCAAAGCGGACATCACGTTGGGTTGTTTGGAAGTGCCACGCATGGAGGCTGTGGCGTTTGGTGTGATGCATGTGGATGATCAAGACACCATCATCAATTTCGTTGAAAAACCAGCTGATCCCCCATGTGTGCCGGGCAGCCCCGATGTGGCGCTCGCATCAATGGGCATTTATGTGTTTGATACTGATTTCTTGATTCAAGCGTTGAAAGAGGATGCCGCAGACCCAAGTTCAGACCATGATTTTGGTAAAAACATCGTACCCAATATCGTTAAGCATGGCAAAGCTGTTGCACACCGTTTCTCTGCATCTTGTGTGCGCTCTGACCATGAGGCTGAGCACTACTGGCGTGATGTGGGTACTGTTGATGCGTACTGGGATGCCAATATTGATTTAACCGATGTCGTTCCAGCCTTGGACTTATACGACCATGATTGGCCAATTTGGACGCACAGTGAAATCACCGCACCAGCAAAATTTGTGCACAATGAAGACGGTCGTCGTGGCATGGCCATCGGTTCGCTGGTGTCGGGTGATTGCATTGTGTCAGGTGCGAGTGTGAATAAATCTTTGTTGTTTACGGGTGTAAAAGCACATTCATTTTCAAGTGTGGATGGTGCGGTGATCTTGCCTTATGCCTCAGTGGGTCGTTATGCACGTTTGACCAATGTGGTGATTGATCGCAGTGTGATTATTCCTGAAGGTTTGGTGATTGGTGAGGATCCGGTGCTGGATGCGCAACGCTTCCGTCGTACGGAAAAAGGCATTTGCTTGGTGACACAGCCCATGATTGATGCTTTAAAATTATAATCGTCTGACCGCATGTCGACGCATGTGATGCATGTCGATTCATGCGTGTCTTTGGTGTGTGGTGATGTGATTTGGATATGTTTTGGATGTATTTCAAGTGATGTCCCATGCACCTCATGTGTCCATGCATTCTCATGGGCACTGGTGTCTTCGTATTTAAAATGATCATTTGTAATAGATGTGCAATTGATCGATGTTTTTATCGTGTTTCATTGTTTATAAAGTCCTGTCATGATGGTTAAAACGAAAACAGTTGATTCTGCCGCCACGTCTGAAGTGGTTGATGTGGTGAAAGTCGCGACCAAGGTGGCCGCCAAACCAAAAGCCAAGCCAAAGGCCAAAGCAAAGGTGAGTGCGGCTGCTGTTGATGTGTCGACCAGCGCCCCTAACGCATCTAGCACAAGTGTTCGTAAGCCAAAAGCCAAGGCTGCAACAGCATCCACGCGCACCAAATCCAAACCATTGCACATCCTTGCGGTGGCATCCGAAATGTATCCCTTCATTAAAACGGGGGGATTAGCGGATGTGGTCGGTGCTTTGCCTTTTGCCTTGGGTGAACTGTCCACAAGCAAATCCCCGATTACATTGACCACGCTGATCCCTGGCTATCCTGTTGTGATGGGGGCTTTGAATGAAACGGATGAGTCGAATATGGTGCTGGCGTTGCCCGATTACTTTGGTGGTGACGCACGGATTGTCCGAGCGACGGTAAAAGGTGTTGCCTTGTTGGTGTTGGATGCGCCGCATTTGTTCAACCGCGTGGGCAATCCATATTCGGATGCGTCCGGCATGGATTGGCCTGATAACCCTGTGCGTTTCGCCGCTTTGTCTTTGGCTGCGGCGATGGTGGGCTGGGGTGAGGTGGAGGGTTGCACGCCCGATGTGTTGCATGCACATGATTGGCAAGCGGCCATGGCACCAGCCTATTTGCATTTTTTAGGGCAAGGCAAGCACCGTCCCAAAACCGTATTGACGGTGCACAATCTTGCATTTCAAGGGCAGTTTTTAGCCAATGTGTTTCCCAAGCTGGGTTTGCCGCCTGAAGCGTTCGACATCAATGGTGTTGAATATTACGGTGGTGTGGGGTATTTAAAAGCAGGCATTCAATTTGCCGATGCCGTAACGACCGTCAGTCCAACTTATGCACGAGAGATTTGTACTACGCAAGGTGGCATGGGCTTGGATGGTTTGTTGCGCTTGCGCGGCCATGCGGTGAGTGGCATTGTCAATGGCATTGACATGGCGATTTGGAATCCAGCAACAGATGCGCAGCTCGCCAGCACTTTCAATGAAAAAACATTGGGTGCGCGTCAGATAAACAAACACGCAGTGGAAAAACATTTTAATTTACCGCACAGCGATGCGCCTTTGTTCTGCATCGTCAGCCGATTGACGTGGCAAAAAGGCATTGATATTGTCACCGACAGCATTGATGCATTGGTGGCCATGGGCGCGCGTTTGGTCGTGCTCGGCACAGGCGATCAAGCCCTTGAGGCCGCACTGTATGCTGCTGTCGCCAAGCACCCCAATCATGTTGGGGTGCACATTGGGTACGATGAAGGCGTGTCGCACCTGATACAAGGGGGCAGTGACGCCATTCTCGTGCCATCGCGTTTTGAGCCTTGTGGGTTGACCCAGTTGTATGGCTTGCGTTACGGTTGTGTTCCTGTGGTGTCGACTGTTGGTGGTTTGGCCGATACAGTGATTGATGCCAATGATGCTGCTGTGACTGCGGGTGTGGCGACGGGGGTTCAATTTCATCAGGTGACGAGTGAGGGTTTTCAAACCGCGATTGCACGTGCGGTGAGTTTGTATGCCCAGACAAAAGTGTGGCAAGCCATTCAACACGCAGGCATGCGATCTGATGTGGCTTGGCGGCGCTCTGCGAAGCAGTATGAGGCATTGTATCGAGGCTTGTTGGGCTAATTTG
>CALMCL010000103.1 GCA_937862905.1 uncultured Burkholderiaceae bacterium
ATCACAAGGTCACATTCACTGAGCTTGGCCAAATCGGTTTCATAATTCGCTGCCTGGACAAATGCGCCGTCTGCGCTGTTGCCAAATGGAGCAGGGGAGAGTTTTTTTAAGCCAGCAAGGGCTTTATTGACGATGCCATTGGCGTCGCCTTCTTTGGCCGCCAAATCAAACAACATCACAGGGACTTTAGCGTTAATCAGGTGTGCTGCGATTTGCGCGCCCATCACGCCTGCGCCGAGTACGGCGACTTTACGGATAACCAAATTACTCACGTTGTATTTCCTTCACATCCGACCAACATTGGATTAAGTTGATGCTCGATTCCATCACTTGACCCATTCAAAATCAAGCGAGGGGTTAAAAAGTAGGGCGGGCATGTCCTGCTCGCCCCACATTGTATGACTTTATATTGACAATTAACGTACACGCTGCCATGTTTGGTTGCGCCCCAAAGCGCTGATGCCTTTATAGCCACGAACCACCATGCTGCTGCCATTGTCTTTGAGGTTCACGCTGTAAGTATTGCCATTTTTAGGGTCTTGAATGCGGCCACCGCCGTACTCATTGCCACCTTCTGATGTGACCCCCCAAAGAATGGTTTGGCCGATCAAATTTTTCCCGTGAAACTCGCCTTCGCACACGTCGCAGACATTTGGACCATTCAACACATCGGCGATGCGGCCGACGTATTTGCCGCCTTCATTGGTGATGCGCACCAATGATTTGGCTTGACCTGTTTTGTCATCGATGGTACGCCATGTACCCGTTGGATCGGCCATTGCCACGGCAGACACGGTTAAACCTGCGGCGATTAAGCCTAATTTTTGCCATACTTTCATTGCTGTCTCCTGATTATTTAACATTTTTTAAAACATGAATGGTGTGGGTGTGAAGGCCACACACTATCAACCCGTCACAGTACAACTTGGTTGACACAATTGCACGACCGTTCGAAATTTAAAACCCATGCAAAACTTGATGGCTTTGTTGGGTTCTCTCGAAACAGGGCAATCAACCCAGCGGCTTAAAACCAATCGTCTTGCATCTCAGCCAACGATGCATTTCCTGCACGGGCTTGGCGAATATAGCCGGCCGTTTCTGGTAAAAGTTTAGCAAAATAGAAACGCGCTGTCGCCAATTTTGCTTTGTAAAAGTCATCTTGGTTTTCTTTTTCCAAAGCGACTTTCGCCATGCGTGCCCAGAAATACGAGAACACCATATGGCCGACGACGCGTTGATACGGCACCGAAGCGGCACCCACTTCATCTTGGTTGGCCATGGCCTTCATGCCGATTTCCATGGTCAATTTTTCAACTTTAACGGCAATATCGGCCAGCGGATTAACAAACTCTTGCATTTTCATGTCAATGCCGTTGTCTTCAACGAATGCACGCACAACCTCACCAAATGCCTTCATTTTTGCGCCCATGTCGCTCAAAATTTTGCGCCCCAGCAAATCAAGGGCTTGAACGCCATTTGTGCCTTCATAAATTTGAGTGATGCGCGCATCACGCACATACTGTTCCATGCCCCATTCGGCGATGAATCCATGCCCACCGTAGACCTGCACACCGTGATTGGTGCATTCAAAAGCATTGTCGGTGATGAATGCTTTGATGATTGGCGTGAGCAGGGCAACCATATCGGCTGCTTCAGCACGCACCGCCTCATCGGGATGTGACAGCTCTTTGTCAATTTCGAGCGCAATCCAGTACGTGAACGCGCGTGCGCCTTCAGCATATGCACGCTGTGTCAACAACATGCGACGCACGTCAGGGTGCACAATGATGGGGTCGGCTTCTTTGGTCGGTGCTTTTGTGCCAGACAATGAGCGCATTTGTAAGCGGTCTTTGGCGTAATTGCGAGCATTTTGATAAGAGATTTCGGTCAAGCCCAAACCCTGCATGCCCACGCCCAAACGTGCGGCATTCATCATGACAAACATGGCTTGCAAACCTTTATGCGGTTCGCCAACCAGCCAGCCAGCCGCACCATCCAGGTTAATGACACACGTTGAATTGCTGTGAATGCCCATTTTGTGCTCAAGCGAACCGCATGAGACAGGATTACGCGCACCAACAGAACCATCGTCGTTTGGTAAAAACTTAGGCACGACAAACAAAGAAATGCCCTTGGTGCCTTTGGCAGACTCAGGCAGGCGCGCCAAAACAAGGTGGATGATGTTGTCCGCCATGTCGTGTTCACCGCTGGAAATAAAGATTTTGGTGCCGGTGATGCTGTAACTGCCGTCGGCCTGTGGTTCTGCTTTGGTGCGCAACAAACCCAAATCAGTACCGCAATGGGGCTCCGTCAAACACATCGTGCCAGTCCATTCACCCGTTGCAAGCTTGCCCAAATATTTGTTCTTCAGCTCATCCGTACCATGCGCATGCAAGGCTTCGTATGCGCCGTGGCTCAATCCTGGGTACATCGTCCAAGCGATATTGGCCGAATTCAGCATTTCATACAACACATTGTTCAGCGACACAGGCAAACCTTGACCGCCGTACTCAGGATCACATGACAACGCAGGCCAACCCGCTTCCACATACTGTTTATAGGCTTCTTTGTAGCCTTTTGGCGTGGTCACAACAGTGTCATTCCAATGACAACCTTCTTGGTCGCCCGATTGGTTTAGAGGAAAGATCACGTCCGCTGCAAACTTGCCGGCTTCTTCAATGACCGCATTGATTGTATCCGCATCCAAGTCTGCATGTGCAGGCAAAGTTTTCAATGTGGATTCAACATCCAACATTTCGTGCAATACAAACTGCATGTCGCGCAGTGGTGGTACATATGAACCCATGATACTTGTCTCCAATGTTATGTTGCGCAGCCAGGAGAGGGTTCACAGGGTGTTTCCACCTTGGGGTTAACGCAGCACGATGTCATGATGCCGTTCAACCCCACCCAAACCTAAGCCACACGTTGGTACTGATTTAAAATTCTTTCAAACACCTGCCGAATCATGTCTGAGCCATTGTTGCGCGCCATTAAGCGTGCACTGTGGTGAAATCCCAAGGCCAAACCATACAATTCGAAAATCACCAAATCAACAGGTGTATCTTCCCGCAATTCACCCGTCTCAATGGATTGGCGAATGGCGCGTTCCAATTCTTTTTCCCAGCCCTCGATCATGCCGACCAACTCATCGCGAACAGGGCCAGGGCGGTCGTCATATTCCACACCACCAGAAATATACAAGCAACCTTGTTCATTCTCGTGACCCAGACGGGTGAACCAATTGCCTAAAATTGCTTTTAAGCGCAACAACCCGCGCGGTTCAGTCACCGCAGGCTTAAGGATGTCGGTCAAGAAACGAACCTCATACTCTTTCAACGTTGCGATCAGCAGCTCCTCCCGCGAGCCAAAATGCGAGAACACACCGCTTTTACTCATGCTTAAACGATCGGCCAAAATGCCAATCGTTACACCTTCTAAGCCATCTCGTGCAGCCACTTCCAACGCCACATCCAAAATCGCTGCACGGGTTTGCTCACCTTTGCGTACGGCAGGGCGTTCGTTTGATGTCATATTATTGACGATAGCCATTACTTCACTCCAACAAAATCGAACGTTCGTTCTATTCTCAAGAAAACTTCACTCTGTGTCAATAGGTGCTTGTAAAAAAATCTTGTTTTTTAAAATTTAAGCGCCGCATTTTCAAAAATGCGACGTTTTACTTCCAAAGCCCCCGACATTTTTGGATATTAACCTAAATCCAGCAGGGGAAAACAAATTTTTGTGTGTTTATTGACCCATCCTTCATCAACTTCAACAACAATGCAGCAGGCACAAAAAAACCGCAAAATATGCGGTTTTTAGAACAAAGCTCTTATTCATCGGTAATGACGTGCGCTAAACGCCTGTCTGTACTTGAGCATACACATCATCAGACATCACCTCTTGTCCAATCAATCGCGCAACGGCATTTTGCGCGGCTTTCGCCAGCTCATGACGCGCTGAAAATTGCGCCGCAGGAATCACCGCCCCATACCGTGCATGCGCAGTCACGCCGCCACTGGATGCAATTTGCCATAAGCTGCTCATCAAACTGGTGTCCCCCTCATACGCGGCATGAGCGGTGTACTGCCCATTTTGGGTATACGTCACGCCCAATGGATACAAATGCATTTCGTTGTCAATCGCGGGTTGAAACAAATTGCTTTTAAATGGCAAAATATACGTCCCATTGGTGGTGGTGCCTTCAGGATACAAGCCGACCAAATCACCATTTTTAGCCGCAACAGAAATTTCACGGTTGGTGCTGGTGATGGCATGTCGATTGCCCCGCTCAACGTACAGCGTTCCCACACTCGAAACCAAAATGCCAATCACTGGCCAGTCCCTGACCTCAGATTTGGCAATAAAGCGCACAGGTTGAACGGCATTGGCGACAAAAATATCAATCCATGACGAATGGTTTCCCACCAACATCCCACGCATGGGCAACCGAGCAGGTGGATTATCCACCGACAAATGCACCCCAAGAATCATCAACAAACACCGTGACCACATTCGAATCAAATGCTGTCGGGTGGTCCAACTGAAAAAACGAAACAGCACCATGGTTAAAAACAAACCCAACAGCACATACAGCACAAACAAAACCAGACGCACTGGCGCAGAAATCAGACCCATTAACCTCATATTTTCCCTCACACACAAACGCTCAACAAACGCCCAACAAACATTCAACGAACGCAGTATCAACCCATACAACAACTCAAACCGATTGTTTTTTCGGTCGTGCCAACCACTCATGACCTTTGAGCATCAAATGCCAATACAAAAACGGGAATAAAAACTTTTTCATGTACCAACCTGAAGCCCGAGGCGCGGTGGGGTCTCCGCCAAACGTTGGCATCAACTTGCCATTGTAGCCAAATTCCGCCAAAATCAGTTTACCATTGCCCACCGTGATCGGGCATGCGCTGTAACCATCATACGCCATTGGCAGCGGGCGATTCATGCGCACTGCCAATAAATTTTCTGCGAGAACCACCACTTGTTTACGGATCGCGGCAGCCGTTTTTGAGTTCGGCGCACTCATGGCATCTCCCAAACCAAAGACATTGGGAAAACGGGTGTGCTGTAAGGTGGCCTGATTCACTTCAACCCAGCCATCGGCATTCGCCAACGGGCTGTTTTTTACAAAAGCATGGGGCTGCTGTGGCGGCACCACATGCAACATGTCAAATGATTTTTCAATGCGCCCTGGATTGCCATCGGCACCTTTACGCTCAAACCAAGCTTTTTTCGCAACACCATCGACCGCAACCAAGTTTGAACCCAAATTGACCTCAGCATTGTAAGTTTGCATCTGTTTCGTCAAATTTGGAATGAAGTCAGCCACACTGAACAACGCACCACCTGCATTGTGAAACTCAATGTGAATGTTGTTCAAACAGGCTTGTTTTTGCCAATGCGCCGCTGACAAATACAAAGCCTTTTGTGGCGCACCCGCACATTTAATCGGCACCATCGGCTGAGTGAACAAAGCCACCCCAGATTTCAGCGATTTCACACAATCCCATGTGTATGGCGCTAAATCCGCTCTATAATTCGACGTCACTCCATTTTTACCCAGCGTATCCACCAACCCAGGAATCGCATCCCACAACAACGCCAAGCCAGGCGCAACCACCAACTGTTGATACGCCACCACTTCGCCACCTTCGCACATCAGTTGATTGCTCTCGGGCTGAAAGCTCGCCACTGCCGCGCGAATCCATTTGGCCTTCGCAGGCATCACCGCATGCATATTGCGCACTGTTTTTCGCACATCAAACTCACCCGCGCCGACCAAAGTCCACGCAGGTTGATAAAAATGCTGATCCGACGGCTCAA
>CALMCL010000104.1 GCA_937862905.1 uncultured Burkholderiaceae bacterium
CAGTGGCTCTACTTTACTCCGTCATCTGGCTCAATTTTACTGTGCGATTTACAATAAATAACAAACATGAACTTTTCTTCATAAACACCTCAAAATACTGCATCGTAAAGGACGCTATGAACACGCATTCACACACCGACAAACACACCATTGCATTCTTGGGTCTTGGTGTCATGGGTGCCCTCATGGCTGGGCATTTGGCTCGCGCAGGTCATCGTGTGGTGGTTTACAATCGAACGATTGAAAAAGCCATAGCGTGGTGTGATGCCCATGCAACATTCGATGTCAGTCATGCCGACACACCTGCACAAGCGGTTGTCGATGCTGATTTTGTCATGAGCTGTCTTGGCAATGATGACGATGTGGCACAAGTGTTGCTTGGAGATGAACATGTCGATGGTGCATTTTCCAGTGCACGAACAGGTGCCATTTTTTGCGACCACACCACTGCGAGCGCAACCCTTGCTCGCGAATTGTATGTGATTGCTGAAGCCAAGCAGCTGCATTTTATTGATGCCCCAGTTTCTGGTGGACAAGCGGGGGCCATCAATGGGCAGTTGACGGTCATGTGTGGCGGAAACCCATCGGCATTTGAACAGGCACAGCCCATCATGTCGGCCTACGCACAAGCAGTGACCTTAATGGGCGCATCAGGTTGTGGTCAACTGACAAAAATGGTCAACCAAATTTGCATCGCAGGTCTCTTACAAGGCCTCTCTGAAGCCATTGCTTTTGGCCAAAAATCAGGCTTGGACATGGAAAAAGCCTTACAAGTCATTGGTAAAGGTGCTGCACAGAGTTGGCAACTCGATCATCGAGGTTCAACCATGTTGCAAAATAAATTTGATTTTGGTTTTTCGGTTGATTGGATGCGCAAGGACTTGGGATTGGTTTTTGACGAAGCTGAAAAAATTGGAGCCCATCTGCCCATCACCACCACCATTGATGGTTTTTACAAACACATACAACAACAAGGTGGCCAGCGTTGGGACACGTCCAGTTTAATCACTTTGCTTCACCAAAAGAATGACTGCCCATAATTTGGATTAGAAGTTGCCTTTAAGCAACTGATACATCGTTGGACATCGTTTGTTGAGCTTGTTTCACGGCATGCGACACACTCAATCGGGTCAAAGTCACATGCTGCCATGATGCTGACTGATGGGTTTGCATCAGCAATTCAAACACCGCCTCTTTTA
Organism: uncultured Burkholderiaceae bacterium; assembly: GCA_937862905.1. Taxonomy (GTDB): domain Bacteria; phylum Pseudomonadota; class Gammaproteobacteria; order Burkholderiales; family Burkholderiaceae; genus Hydromonas. Next base: position 1,200 of record CALMCL010000104.1, read on the forward strand.
ATCGAGCCAAGATCAAATGATTGTGATTGTGTTCAAAAGACATCATCAGCTCATTGAGGCTTTCAAGTGTCGTACTGTCCAAATCAGGGGTTTCTTCTAGGCTTAGGATCACCGTGATGACCACAGCACTGTTTAAAGACTTCACACGTCGCTGAATCTCAGCCACCACCCGTTCAATATTGGCAAAAAACAAGGGCTCATTCGGTCTGAGTATCAGTATGTTTGGAATGGTGTGTACATCATTGCTTGAAGCCAAAGTCAAATAATCATGGCCATCACGGTAACACCCCAGCTCGGATAAACTTGAGCTTGAAAACCGTTTGAGGGTCATCAATAAGCTGATGCCAATCGCCACCAACAGGCCATCCAAGACCCCCAACACCAACACACTCCCAATCGCAAACAACACAATAAAGCGATCGCGCTCCCATTTAAAGTAGGGCTTCAACTTATTAAAACTCAATGAATGGCTCACCGCATGGATGACGATTGCAGCCAAAACGGGCTCTGGCGTATACGCCAGCCATGGCAATAAAAACAACAACATCATCAATACACATAATGCAGCGACCAATCCCGCCCATCGACTGACCGCTCCAGCACTTTCATTTGCGGCCGTGGCCGAATAACCTGCTCCAACAGGCATGCCATGAAATGCGCCTGAAACCAAATTAGATACACCCAAAGCAAGCAAATCTCGGTTGGGAGCCACCTCATCTTTGTGTTTGATGGCAAAGGTGCGGATTGAACTGTAAGACTCAGCATAAACGATCAACAGCATCGCCACACCCAGCTCAAATAAACGCATCCAATCGCTGTATGAAAGTTTAGCCACAGAAGGTGCACTCAGCTGAATCTCAATGTTGCCAATCAAATGAATGCCATGGTTTGACAAGGGCAACATATACCCCAATACCATACCCAATGCGATGACAATCAAGCCTGCTGGAACGTATCGATAACGAGACAACCATTGAATCAAAAGCAGAGCCCACACGCCCAAGGCAAGACCAACCCAGTTCCATTGAAGAATATCTTCAACTAAAGCAAACACATAGCGGGGCACATCGGTGTGGGTTGGTTTCACATTCACAAACAAAGCAAACTGATGCACGGTGATGACAAATGCCAAAGCAAAAGAAAAGCCACGCAAAACAGGTTTGGCAATGAAATCCGTGATGCTGCCGACCTTAGCCATCGCCGCCACAATAAACATCATACCCGTGACCATCACCAAACCATAAGCGAAAAGCATGCGCAAGGCCTCATCGTCACCCGTTAAGGGCAATACCGAGGCAGCAAGCAAAGCCGCCGAAGATGAGGTCGCTGACACAATCGCAAAGCGACTTTTACCAAGCATCCCGTAGCACAGTAAACCCGCAAATAAAGCAATAATACCCGATTGCATGGGCAAATTACCGATGCGTGAGTAAGCCACGGCCTCAGGCAAAAGCAAACCCGCAATAGACAAGCCCGCCACCCAATCGGAAGGATTGGGCAAGCGGGTCAGTATGTGACGCAAAGTAAAAAAACGATAAGGCACGATGAAAACTTTCAAAAAACAAACCCAATCGATCATCGGCTGTGCATTGAATCGGGCTACATTTTATGCTTTATTTATATTCTAGCCTTAGAACGCTTCGACCATGGCGCTCATTTTCATTTCTTAAAAACCAAAAGACAGCGCCACCCGATAAGTGATGAATGAAGCCAGATAAGCCAATGCAAACAAATAACCCGCCGCAATCAAAGGCATCCGCCAGCCGCCTGTTTCACGTTTAATCGTTGCCAATGTGGACAAACATTGAGGTGCGAACACAAACCAAGCCAGCAAAGAAAATGCGGTCGCCATTGACCATTGTTGGGCAATGATGGGCATCAACGCCCCACCATCGTCACTGCTGGACAATGCATAAACCGTCGCCAACGAACTCACAAGCACCTCGCGCGCTGCCAATCCAGGCACCAAAGCAATGCTGATTTGCCAATTAAAACCAATCGGTGCAAAAATAACATTCAACCAACGCCCCACAGTCCCTGCAAAACTGTACTCAATGGCTGCGCCCGTCGCCCCCTCAGGTGCCCCTGGGAAACTGGCCAAAAACCACATCAGGACAGTTAAGGTCAAGATGATGCCACCCACTCGGCGCATGAAAATCTCAACCCGTTGCCACAAACCAATGGCTACATTGCGCACATTCGGCCAATGGTAATCGGGCAACTCCATCATCAATGTGCGCGTGTGCTTATGCTGGCCAAATTGCTTCAATACCCAAGCCACTGAAAATGCAGCAAATATACCCGCAAAATACAACACAAACAGCACAAGCCCCTGCAACTCCACACCATAAAACACCGTTTTGTGTGGGATAAATGCGCCAATTAACAACGCATACACTGGTAAGCGTGCAGAGCAGGTCATCAGCGGTGCAATTAAAATGGTCACCCATCGATCACGGGCATTGGGGATCGTGCGTGCCGCCATAATTCCAGGAATCGCACAAGCGAATGAAGACAGCAAAGGAATGAATGATCGCCCAGACAACCCCACACTGCCCATTAAACGATCCAATAGCAAAGCTGCGCGGGGTAAATAACCCGACTCCTCAAGCAATAAAATAAAGAAAAACAAGATGATGATCTGCGGCAAAAAGACAATAACCCCACCCAATCCCGCAATCAAGCCGTCCACAATAAAACTTTTGATGATGCCCTCAGGCAACATTGAACCCACCCATTCACCGGTGGCCGTAGACAACCTCTCGATCAAATCCATTGGCGCGCTGGCCCATGAAAATACCGCTTGAAAAACCAAAAACAACACCACCGCTAAAATCACAGAACCCCACAACGGATGCAAAAAGACTTTATCCAATTGATCAGTTGGCAAGTGGGGCGCAGCATCATCCAATTTGATGTTGTGTAAAATTGTGCGCACACGGGCTTGATCACTTTGATTTTGATCCGCATGATTCATGGCCAGAGGAACATCCTCCGCGATCGGCTTTAATGTGTCGAGGTGGTCTAAGGTGTTTTTTAAGTCTTTTGCCCCCTCGCTTTTCACACCCACCGTACTCACAACAGGTACTCCCAACTCTTTGGACAGCGCTGCCAAGTCGATTTGAATACCGCGCCTTGCAGCCACATCCATCATGTTCACAGCCACCACAACGGGCAAGCCCATGCGTTTCACACCGAGCACAAGACGCAAGCCGCGACGAAGGTTGGTTGCATTGACCACGCAAATCACCCAATCGGGTTTCTTTTCGCCTTTGGCTTTGCCCGCCAACACATCACACGTCACCTTCTCATCTGGGGAACGTGGGTATAAGCTATAAGTACCGGGTAAATCTAAAATACGCAGTTTTTTACCATCGCTCAGCTCATATGCCCCCTCTTTGCGCTCCACCGTCACACCTGCATAATTGGCGACTTTTTGACGACTGCCTGTGAGCAAATTGAATAAAGCGGTTTTACCGCAATTTGGATTTCCAACAAGTGCAACCAATGTGCCGCGGGGGTAAAACTGAATGGGGGTTTGGTTCATATTGAAGAACACCTAACGGTGTGGGAGGTAAAAAAAGGATAAAATTGAATCAAGCAAGAAAACGAGCCCGTCAAACAACACAGGCTCATCAGATCATTCAAGTGAGGGCTGTCACTTCAACACACGCCGCCTCTTGCGGGTGCAAAGCAAAAGTGGATAAACCAATTCGCACAACCAAAGCCCCACCCGCAATGAAAGGCTGTTTTAAAATCATGGCATGCTCACCCGCAAGAAAACCGATGTCTTCCAACCAATGCACCCACTCCTCTGGCACATTGAAGGGATGAACTGCACGCACAATCAATGGCTGATTTAACGAAGCTTGGTTTAAGGTCATGTGGGTACGGTGCATGTTTAAGCCCTACTCATGAGATGGTTTAAGATAAAGCGAATGATAACACTTTTCACTTATCATATCCGTTTTTTAAGCATTGAAGTTTTTTATCACAGTGTTTATGCTTAAAATACCGACGTGCCAATGGCACTGCTTCAAACACAAAACTGTGGCTTAACATGGTAACCTTTACGTGCACCTGTATCTATAATCCATTGTATCTATTGTTTGATTTTATTTGAAAGCCAACCATTCATTGAGCACCAGACTGATCAATGAAGTTGTTGCGCTTGCGCTCAGTCCAATTGAGCCACCCACGTTCTGCTCATAATGGTCACCCGCCAAACCATGCACATGCACAGCCAAGCCTGCGGCTTCAAATGGTGGCACCCCCATGGCCAAAAATGCAGCAACCACACCAGACAACACATCACCCTGCCCTGCAACAGCCAAAGCAGTACCACCGGTCGTGTTGATCCGAAAGAACCCATTGGGTGCTGCAATCACGGTTCCGGCACCTTTGAGCACAACCACACTGGCGTATGTTTTGGCCAACTGTTGAGCCGCCAAAACGCGATTGGCTTGAATTTCAGTTGTTGAACAGGCCAGTAAGCGTGCCGCTTCAGTTGGATGGGGCGTTAAGACCGCATGAGCCTGACATTGTTGAAGTTTTGATTTAAATTCAAAGTATTGCGCCATGATGTTCAAGGCATCGGCATCAATCACCATGGCTTTATTGGCATTGAGCGCAAAGTCAAAAGCCGATCGAAATGCCTCGAATGCAGCATCATCTTGCCCCAACCCCGGACCGATTGCCACCACCATAGCCGCACTCACATCGCTCAAAGCGTGATGAATCATGAGCTCTGGTGCAACAGGATCCACCGCCAAACGCTCATCCAACACGTTCAACCACACTTTCCCGACCCCAGCCGCCAAAGCCGCGCGTCCAGCAAGTAAAGCAGCGCCCAACATGCCTCGATTGCCGCCCACAATAGCGACACTGCCAAATCGGCCTTTGTGGCTGTTTCGCGGTCGAACCAACAGTGAACGCGCCATGTGGTGATTTAAATTTAACTCACCCAAAAGCACAGGTGATTTTTCTTCGCGATCAAGCCCATTATTGACCCAACCCAAATCAGCCAAATGCACATGCCCTGCGGCATCGGCCCCATCGGCCATCCACAGACCCGATTTATGCCCTAAAAAAGTTAAAGTATCGTTTGCTTGAATCAGCGCACCAGATGCACAGCCTGTACTTGCGTCTAAACCTGAAGGCACATCCAATGCCAAAATAGGTGCATTGACTGCATTTAATTGCTCAATCAATGCAGCCAATAATGGGCTGGGAGCACGGCTCAAGCCGATGCCCAATAAACCATCAATGATCAAATCGGGAGGAGTTTGGATTTCACTTAGATTCGGCAAATGCTCGATCAAGTCCATACCCGCAGACCGACATAATTCCAAAGCCGTCTTCGTTGCAGGGCTTACAGGCGCAGTGATGACAATGCCAGTAACATCAAAACCACATTGATGCAAGCGATGGGCTGCGAACAAAGCGTCCCCGCCATTGTTTCCAACACCTGCGGCCACCCAAATGCGACAAGTCACAGGATAGCGAGCAACCACCCAATCAACAACCTCATTCGCCGCGACATCCATCAAATCAACATGTTCATGTTCTGCTTGGCGCTCTATCGCCCGTAAAGCAGCAAGGTCAAGAATTTTAAATGAACCCTGCTCCAATTGATCGCCGCCTTTTTGCCTCATGTCAATGCCTTTAAACTTTTTGGGGCTGTAGTCGACCAGGTTAAATTCAGCCCAAGATTTAAGTATTTTAAACTGATTTTTTGGGCTGCTGTAGTAAATCTAAACCCTCATTCTTTGAGGCGCAAAGTCAAGTTTTTGGGGCTGATATGATTGATACGTTCATGATAAAAATCACAGAGATCAAGTGCATTGTGACTTCGATAGCAATCAATGCTAATCTACTTACACCCCCATCAGCTTATTTCTCCTCTTGGGCAATCCATTACTTTGAAGCAGAAGCAGGTTTAACGTTCTTTCAAACTGTCATGCCCATATTGCATCAAAGGGCTTAAGAAATACTCAATCACCCTGCGTTGGTTGGTTTTAATTTCGGCAGACACCGCCATACCTGGAGACAGCTTCACATCTGTGCCATCAA
>CALMCL010000105.1 GCA_937862905.1 uncultured Burkholderiaceae bacterium
GTTAGCGGAAATCCAGAGGGGCGCAAAGCGCGCCTAAGATTTCCGGTTGGTAAGGATAGTGTGTTCTAAAAGGTCAAACAAACGCTTCGCGTTTGACTGGATTCCCGCTAACCCCACGCGGGAATGACGGAGCTGGGGGTTAAATCGGACTTTATTTGTCCGAAGTCAATTGTGTCCTTTATGTTTTCTATCAAGCCTGTATTCTGTTAATTCATTCATTATTTATTTGTGAGTTCATTTTTCCCTGTTTTGCTCACATAAGGTCGTGCTTGCACGATCCATATCTTTTCCCCTTCCAGCACCCATTCGATGTCCAGTGCGGTGTCTCTTGAAAACAAGGGGACGATGGCATCGATCGTTTCGCCCAGTCGTTTGGCGCGGGCTTCGGTCAAGATCGTGTCGCCTGCGGGGGTGGGGACTTCGCGCACGCCATTTTTGGGGTCAAAAACCAGCATGGATGTTTCATTTGAGCGGCTGATGATGCGTGTGCCGTTGTTGGAGGTGTCGTATAGGATTTGCTCTGGGATTTTTTGCCCTTCAACGACGCGAACGCCCAAGCCCCATTTGGTGTTGATGGTGTAGGTGTTGGGGTTGTGCCCCCAAATGTCAGTGGTCAGGAGCACGCCGGCAGCGGTGGCGTTGACGCCTGTTTGGATCAATACGCCGGGGAAGACTTGCCGATGGTCGATGCCTGCGAATTGCCGTTCATTGACGGCGCGTTCGTTCCAAATCGATGCCCACACTTTTTTAATGGCGGGTTCGAGGGCTTCCCGTGTTTTCACGTTGGGTACGGTGTCGTAGAGCCCTGCGCCGTTGAAGCCTTTTAAGTCTTCGGCGTTGGTTGAGCTGCGCACGAACACGCCTTTACCGTTCAGTTGTTTTTGCCATGCGTGTTCGATATGGACGAGTTGCTGCGGGTTCATGGGCGCGTCAACGATGGCTTGACGGAGTGTGCTCAATGCGTCTCGCCGCCAAGCGGGATCGCTGGTGAAGCGTGCGTCGTTGAGTGTGGCGTCGATGTTTGGCTGCAAATGATTGGCGGTGATGTGTTCAATGTAGGCGTGAAATGGGATGCCAAAACCTGGGGGCACGTTAACATTCGATGCATTGGCGTGGACGATTTCGCCAAGGTTGGCGGTTTTTGTGCCAAAACGATTGACCCCGCTGGCTCGGATTTGGGTCAGGGGCGAGAGCTCATTGAAGTCGCCGTCAATCGCGGGCAGACTCACGTGTTTGTCGGCCACGTGCCGTGCTTTGAATTGTTCGATTTCGCTGTCGGTCGCTGCTCGCAAGCTCAGGCCTTGCTCTGTGACTCGGTAGTGCACGATGCGGTTGTTGAGGGGGGCAAATTCAGTTGCGGCTGTTTTGTCGCCTGCATTCGGGATGCCCCATGCGGTGGCGCGTAAATTGACGTGCGCCAAGGGGGTTGAAAATTGAGTGGTGATGATGCCTGCAACGGGGCTGATGTCGGGGTAGGCTTCTTGCAGCACGACAATGTCGCTGTCGGCAAAGTTCAATGTGTCCAATGCGGTGCTGGGCGGCACGATGCGTAAAGTGCCGATGGCTTCACCTATTTGAAAGGCTTGAAAGGGCAATTTTTGATAGATTTTGTCATTGGTGATGACGGGTAAATGGCTTTTTTTCAACTGTTTGGCCATGGTTTCTTGTGCCAAGGAGTCGGGGCGGAAGGTCAAATTGGGAATGAAAAAGGTTTTTTGTAATGCCCGCTGTGCTTTGATGACATCACGCGCTCGGATGGCGTCGCCTTCCCAAAATGAAAAAGTCCACAATGACAATTTGGGGTAGTGGGTTAAATAGCCGAGGATGAATTGTGGTTTGTCTGCGCTG
>CALMCL010000106.1 GCA_937862905.1 uncultured Burkholderiaceae bacterium
CATTTTAACCCGCCAATTCCGCATGCCCACTTATTTGAATGGCAATCGGGATGGCCTGTTGATCGAAACGTGTGCGGGTTTGCTTGACCAAGACCATCCTGAAGAGGCGATTAAACGAGAAGCCGAAGAAGAGACGGGTTATCAGCTCACACAGGTCAGTAAAGTATTTGAAGCCTACATGTCACCAGGCTCAGTCACAGAGTTGATTCATTTTTTCATCGCGGAATACGATGGCAGCATGAAAGTCAGCGAAGGCGGTGGCCATGTGCATGAACAAGAAAACATTGAAGTGCTTGAGTTGCCTTTCTCGCACGCATTGGCCATGTTGGCCGATGGTCGGATTCGTGATGGAAAAACCATCATGCTGTTGCAATATGCGCAATTGCATGGTTTGATGGATTGAGTGGATGCAAATAATATGGATTTTTCAATTAAAAATGGTCAGCCCAGTCCCCTCGGTGTCAGCATCGATGACTGGGGCATCAATGTCGCCGTGCTTGCGCCCAACGCAGCGGCGATTTATTTTTGTGTGTTTGATGCCGAAGAACATGAAGTGGCGCGGGTGCTTTTGCCTGCACGGACGGGCGATGTGCACCATGTCAACATCGGTGCGTTGGAAATTCCTGCAACGGGTTTGTGGTATGGTTTGCGTGCGGATGGCGAGTACAACCCCAGTGTGGGTTTGTTTTATGACCTTAATAAATTGTTGGTGGACCCTTACGCCATTGAGTTGAACCGTTCATTTGTCTACGATGACGTGTTGTCTGAACCGAAGTCAGCGGGTGTTGATACCGCACCTTGGGTGCCGAAAGCCGTTTTTCGCCATGAGCCCACACCCAGCAGTGCAGAACAAAATGACCCGAATCCTTCGCTGCTGTGTGATGCGATGCCCCCCTTGTCCAAGCCGCCTCAATTCGTTTATGAATTGTCGGTCAAAGCATTCACACAGTTACACCCAGACGTGCCTGAGCATGTGCGCGGGACGGTGGCTGCATTGCGCGAGCCCTGCGTCATTGAACATCTGTTGACATTGGGCGTGGATACGCTGGAGTTGATGCCAATTGCAGCGTGGGTCAATGAACGGCATTTGACGCATTTGGGCTTGCACAATGCGTGGGGTTACAATCCCGTGGCGATGATGGCAACCGAGCCACGTCTGTGTCCCGGCGGTTGGCGCGAGTTGCGTGATACCGTGGCCGCGTTGAAAGCGGTTGGGATTCAGGTGATTCTTGATGTGGTGTTCAATCACACGGGTGAGGGTGACGTATTTGGCCCCGTGTTGTCCATGCGTGGTTTGGACAACCGTTACTATTACAAACACAATGACGGCTTTCAACTCATCAATGACACGGGGTGTGGCAATACGATCGCCTGTGAACGTGAGGGGGTGGTGCAATTGATGATGGATGCCATGCGCCATTGGATATTAAAAACAGGGGTGGCGGGTTTTCGCTTTGACTTGGCGACGGTCATGGGGCGTTTACCGACGGGTTTTAGCAACCAAGCCCCATTGTTGAACATGATGAAAAATGACCCCCTGTTGTCTCGGGCATTGCTGATCGCTGAACCGTGGGATGTGGGGCCTGGCGGTTATCAACTGGGGCATTTCCAATCACCGTGGTTGGAGTGGAATGACAAATACCGCGATGATGTGCGTCGCTATTGGCAAGGCCAGCCCAATGCATTGGGTGGTTTGGCCACCCGTTTAGCGGGGTCGAGTGATGTGTTTGCGCACGATGGTCGGACGCCTAAAGCGAGTGTGAATTTCATTGCTGCACACGACGGTTTTTGCCTGCGGGATGTGGTGTCGTACAGCCACAAATACAACCAAAACAATGGTGAGCAAAACCGTGACGGCAGCAACGACAACCACAGTTGGAGTAATTGTGTTGAGGGCGAGCTGCCTGATGATGCGGATCCTGTGGCCATTCAACGTTTAAAAGACAACCGCATGCGCGACATTCGTGCATTGTTGACCACGCTGTTTGTTTCGCAAGGCACGGTGATGCTGACGGCAGGCGATGAGTTGGGTCGCACTCAGCATGGCAATAACAATGCGTATGCGCAAGACAACGAGGTCACATGGATTGATTGGGCGAATGCAGATCAATCATTGATTGGCTTTGTGGGCGGATTGGCGGCCCTGCGTCGCCGTTTAAAGACATTGCATTTTGATCACTTTCTCACAGGTCAAGTCAATGGTGATGCGCATTTGGCCGATGTGCATTGGTGGCGCACCGATGGACAGGAAATGCAAGTGGGTGATTGGTACAGCGGCAGCCGTTGCCTTGGCTTGTCCTTGTACCATGACGGTGAAAGTGTGTTGTTGTGGTTCAATGCGGGGTTCGAGGCGGTGCCCCTGACTTTACCCGCACCTCATGCGGGTTGTGAATGGCGATTGGCTTGTGACAGCAATACGGCGCAACTGGGCGGCGATGTGGATGAAAAGGCTGCTGTGTTGGGTGGGCGGAGCGTTCAGGTGTGGAGTGAGTTGTGCTGAACTGAACTTTTGGCGGGACATTGAGAAAACACCGTTGAGCGTGGTGATTCAACTCCCGTATTTTTGTTGGCTGTGGTGGATGCATGCATCTTGTCTACGCCATGCTTACCCTCACAACGCACATGACAAACGCCACTCAATAGAGTGGCGTTTGTCATGTGCGTTGTGGTTTTTTAAAGGCTTATTTGCTCAAACGTTTCGCATTCGCTTTCACGCGGCTGCTGATGGGTTGAAGGCCTTTATTCAACATGTTGAATTGAGAGGTCAGCAGGTTTTGTCCCAAACTTTGCATTTGCCCCATTGACATGGCTTTTGCAGGGGAGAAAGGCGTTGGCATCAGGCTGGGGGCCATGCGGGTCAGTGCCAACAGCATGCTTTGCTGTGCTTGCATGGATGCCCAGCCCATGGCCCACCATGACTCATAAAATGCAGATACCTTTTCAAGAATCATTTTGTTGAGCTCTGCTTGATCTTTGCCATTTGGGTTGTAGCCAGGGGTCATCATTTGGCCGACGCGCTGGGCGACGACTTGAGGGGCGGATGTAACGATGTCAAAGGTTTGGCGTTGTAAATGTTGTGCTTTGCGGCTGTTCATTGTGTGGTGTCCTATTAAAGGGTGAGGCTTTATGCGATCCGAGACCAATAACGTGATTGGTGCATGAATGGTTGACATAAAGTGTGTGGTTTAAGCCACCGAGACAGGCTCCGATGTGGGTTGCTGAGTGATTATCATGCCATATATAGTCACGTTTTGGTAAAATAGCGTTTTTTAAATGGCATTTACACAGCAATTGCATGTAAATGCAGCCCTTTATTCTCTTTTGAGCGACACAACCTTCATACGATTGCACGATTATGATTGCACGATTAAAACTCACCGGTATGACCAAGGCGTATGGAAGCATGCGAGCCAATGATGCTGTTTCTCTGGAGGTGAAACCAGGTGAAATCCATGCGGTGCTGGGTGAAAATGGTGCCGGTAAGTCAACATTGATGAAAATGATTTATGGTGTGACCGCTCCAGATCATGGCGTGATTGAATGGAATGGCCAAGCGGTGAGCATCAAAAGCCCAAAAGATGCGCGTGCTTTGGGCATCGGCATGGTGTTTCAGCATTTTTCTTTATTTGAAACATTAACGGTTGTTGAAAACATTGCGTTGGCGATGGACAGTGATGTCCCGATGGATGAATTGTCCAAACGCATTGTGGAGGTTTCTGAGCAATATGGTTTACCCATTGCACCCCAGCGTTTGGTGCACCATCTGTCTGTTGGCGAGCGTCAGCGGGTTGAGATTGTTCGTTGCCTGTTGCAAAAGCCCAAATTGCTGATCATGGATGAGCCCACTTCTGTGTTGACACCACAGGCGGTCGAGACCTTATTTCAAACCTTGCGTCAGTTGGCGGCGGAAGGGTGCAGCATTGTGTACATCAGTCACAAACTCGATGAAATCCAGTCGTTGTGTGATCGTGCGACCGTGTTGCGCCATGGGAAAGTCACGGGCGAGTGCTCGCCTAAAAATGAAACGGTGGAGCATTTGGCTCAAATGATGATTGGCCAGACGTTGCCACAATTTGAGCACAGCCATGCGCCATTGGGCGAAGTGCGTTTGCAGGTGAATCAGCTGTCGCTGAAAACCGATGATCCTTTTGGGGTGAGTTTGACGGATGTGAACTTTTCTGTACGCTCAGGTGAAATTTTGGGCATTGCGGGCATTTCGGGCAATGGACAGGCCGAGCTGTTGGCTGCCTTGTCGGGCGAACGCACCAGCGCGCCGAGCATGGTGCACATGCTGGGACGGAATGCTGGACATTTGCGCCCGATGCAACGCCGTCAGCTGGGGCTGGGTTTGTGTTTCGTGCCAGAAGAGCGCTTGGGCAAAGGGGCTGTGCCCGCGATGAGTTTGGTTGACAACACCTTGCTCACGGCTTATTCCTCAGAGGAGGGCATGTTGAATAAAGGCATGATGCAAAAGCAAGTGATCCGCGATTTTGCCAAGCGTTGCATCAGCCGTTTCAAGGTCAAATGCGATGGCCCTGATGCCATCGCCAGCAGCTTGTCGGGTGGTAATTTGCAAAAGTTCATCATGGGGCGTGAAATCATGCTGGCACCTGCTTTAATGGTGGTGGCACAACCGACGTGGGGCGTGGATGTGGGAGCTGCTGCCTTTTTACGCCAGCAGTTATTGGATTTGGCTGCACAAGGGGTGGCCATTGTGCTGTTGTCTGAGGAACTTGAGGAGATCTTTCAAGTGGCGGATCGCATCGCGGTGTTGGCGCAAGGGCGGTTGTCGCCTGCTGTGGCGATAGACAGCACGACACCAGATCAAATTGGCGTGTGGATGTCGGGCTTATTTGATGCGGGCACATCCCATGCGCCATCTGACTCACAGGGTCATCGGGTGAAGGTCGCTTGATGGCTTGAGATGACCGTCAATATGCACATCAATCACATAAATGAATGACGCAAGTGATTCAGGCAAGCATGCTTAAAATAACATCATTGGAAAGACAACATGGGTTTATCGTTTAAATTAACACCGCGCGACGTGCCGTCGGTCAAAATGCAAATCTTGGTACCGATTGTGGTGACGGTCTTGACTTTGTTGTCTGGTTTGGCTGTCTTTGTTGCGATTGGGGTGGATGTTGGGGATGCATTCAAAGCGTACTTTGTTGAGCCTTTATCAACCCTCAATGGGGTGGCGGAGTGGTTGCTCAAAGCCTTGCCTTTGTGTTTGATTGCTCTGGGCTTGGCCGTGGCGTATCGCGCCAATGTGTGGAACATTGGTGCCGAAGGTCAGTTGGTCATGGGGGGGATTTTTGCCACCAGTACGATGGTGTTGCTGCAAGGTTCAGTGCATTCTGGGGTGTTGGCGGTCATCATGGTGTTTGCGGGCATCCTGGGTGGCATGCTGTGGGCGGGTTTGGCTGCATGGATGCGCACACGCTTCAATGCGAATGAAATTTTAACCACCTTGATGCTGGTGTATGTGGCGCAAAGCGTGTTGCAATATGTGTTGGTGGGGTCAGCCGCAAGCACCGCTGTGTTGCAAGATCCAAATGGTGCGGGCTTTCCGCAGTCGGCCACATTTCCGTTGGAGGCCACTTTGCCTTTATTGGGCTCATGGATGACGCTGTTTGAGGGGACTCGTTTGCATGCGGGGGTTTTTCTATTGTTGTTGATTGTGCCTGCTTTTTGGGTGCTGATGAATAAAAGTTTCATTGGTTATCAAATGCGTGTGGCGGGTTTGGCACCAGCCGCGGCAAATTATGCAGGGTTCAGTGGACAGCGCTTGGTGTGGTTGGTGATGCTCATCAGCGGCGCGATGGCGGGCTTGGCTGGCGCGCTGGAATTGGTTGGGCCAGTGGGTCAATTGCAGGATTCTTGGCGGCCGAGTTATGGCTTCACCGCGATCATTGTGGCTTTTCTCGGGCGCTTGAATCCAATCGGCATTGTGTTGGCCTCTTTGCTGATGGCTTTGTTGATGCTGGGCGGCGAGGCGTTGCAATTGGCGATGTCGTTGCCAAAATCAGTCAGCAGTTTGTTTCAAGGTCTGTTGTTGATTTCCTTGTTGGGGGCTGATGTGTTGGTGAATTACCGTGTGAGTAAAAAATAATGGATATTTTTTTAGCCAGTTTGATTGCAAGTGTTTTACTCGCTGCCATGCCGTTGGTGTTGGCGGGCATGGGCGAATTGATCACCGAAAAAGCAGGTGTACTCAATTTGGGTGTTGAAGGCATGATGTTGATGGGGGCGGTGTCGTCTTTTGCCGTTGCTTTGTGGACAGGTTCGGCGTGGTTGGGGGTGCTTGCGGGCGCATCTGTGGGGATGTTGTTTGCGGCCTTGTTTGCTTTTTTGGTGGTGCGTTTATTGACCAATCAAGTGGCGACGGGTTTGGCTTTGACCATTTTGACCACAGGATTGTCGGCTTTGTTGGGGATTAAGTTTGTTGGACAATCAGTGGCGGGCTTTACGGCGGTGCCGATTCCTTTTTTAGCCGACATCCCTGTGCTTGGCGAGGTGTTTAAACAGTCGTTGTTGGCCTATTTGTCGATCGCATTGGTGGTATTTTTGGCGTGGTGGCTGTACCACACCCCATCGGGTTTGCTGCTGCGTGCGGTTGGTGAGTCACCCAATTCAGCCCATGCGATTGGTTTTGATGTGGTCAAGGTGCGTTATGGCGCAACGATGTTGGGTGGTGCGCTGTCTGGGTTGGCGGGTGCGTTTATTTCACTGGTGCAGTTCAAAGCATGGCAAGAGGGCATCACAGGTGGCGTCGGCTGGATTGCGGTGGCTTTGGTGGTGTTTGCAACATGGCATCCGAGTCGCTTGATTTTTGGTGCGCTGTTGTTTGGCCTCATGCGCTCGATGGGGTTTGCGGTGCAGGCGGCCAATGCCTCGGTGCAAGATGTGTTGGATCACAGCAGCGCGTTCACCCGTGGCATGCTTGGATTTTTGACCAATGCGCAGGTATTGAATGCATTGCCTTATGTGGCCACCGTGGTGATTTTGTGCTGGATCTCTCGCGATTGGCAAAAAATTAAACTGAATGCGCCAGCCTCATTGGGACAGCCTTACAATGGGTAATTGATAACGCATACTTGAAAATGATTTGTGTTCATGCTGTGGATGTTTTTAAATTTTAAACGTTACTTGAAAGGTAAACGATATGTTACGTAAAACCCTAAGCTTTGCTGTGGCAACGCTGGCGGCAGCCACTTTAATCGCATGTGGTGGCAAGAAAGAAGAAAGCAAACCCGCTCCAGCCCCCGCAGCCGATGCCAAGTCCGCTGCGGCGGGTGCAAAAGAAGTCAATGTGGGCTTCATTTATGTGGGACCCGTGGGCGATGGTGGTTGGACATTCGCACATGACAATGGCCGCAAAGCGATGATTGAGAATTTGGCCAAAGAAGGCATCACGGTCAAAACCACGCAAGTTGAAAGTGTGCCAGAAGGGGCGGATGCAGAACGCGTGATCCGTGATTTGGTCGCTAAAGGCAACCAAATCGTATTCACCACATCTTTTGGTTACATGGATTCAACGTTGAAAGTGGCTCAAAGCGCACCCAAAACGTATTTTTACCACGCGACAGGCTATAAAAATGCGCCCAACATGGGCACTTACGAAGCACGCACATATGAAGGCGCGTACTTGGCTGGTGTGACCGCTGGTAAAATGAGCAAAACGGGTGTGCTCGGCTTTGTGGCCTCGGTTCAAATTCCTGAAGTGATCCGCAACATCGATGCGTTCACTTTGGGCGCGCGCAGCGTCAACCCAGCGATCAAAACCAAAGTGGTCTTCACGGGCTCATGGTTTGACATGAACAAAGAACGTGCCGCAGCAGAAACCTTGATTGGTCAAGGCGCAGACGTGTTGATGCAAAACACAGACTCATCGGCGGTGCTCAAAACAGCTGAAGAAAAAGGCAAAATGGCCTTTGGTTGGGATTCCGACATGAGCGCTTACGGCCCTAAAGCAGCATTGGCATCGTCCATCATCAAATGGGGCGATTTCTACACCAAAGCGGTTAAAGACGTGGTGGATGGCAAAGTCAACAATGCCAATCAATGGAAAGGTGGCGCAGACGATTGGGTGGATTTGGTCAGCATGAACGCATCCGTGCCTGCAGATGTCAAAACACTTGTTGACGGCAAAAAAGCTGAACTGGCTAAAGGCGGCAAAGTGTTCGTGGGCCCAATCAAAGATCAATCGGGCGCAGAAAAAGTAGCCAAAGGCGCTGAGTTGAGCGATGCAGATTTGAGTAAACTGGACTGGTTGGTTGAAGGCGTTGAAGCGAAATTGAAATAATTGGAACAGCGCGTTAAATTCTTACATGGAGTCGTTAAGTAATTGCTTCATGATGTTTAGCCTAAAATTGAGTAACTGTTTTTTAGATTGTACAGTTACTCAGTAAGTTACCCATTTTTTAGCTGGATGTCAATGAACCTGCTAGACTTCTATAGACAATAAAAAACCCTGTAACGTTGATGTTTACAGGGTTTCTAGACTTCTTTGGACTTCTTTGAAACTTGTTTTGGTGGAGATGGCGGGAATCGAACCCGCGTCCGCAAATCCTCTACGAAGAGTTCTACATACTTAGCTTAATTTTTTAAACTTTAGCGGAGGTTGCATCAATTAAGCTAACGCTCGATCCGCGATTGACCTTGGATTTAAACCACATTTAAGCCACCCAAATGCAGTCGATTCTTTGTAAATGACGCTGTACTCCAAGCCAAAGACAACTCGGGACAGCGGCTAACAGCGATTAAGCTGCTAAAGCGAACGTTTTATCGTTTGCGTTTAAGTGTTTTCAGTTGTATTTACGAGGTAGCTGAGCCTCGGTATGCCCTCGTCCGCTTTGTAACCCACGTCGAAACCAGATCACCCCCAGACGGGGTTATTTTAGCACAGTTGCTGCATTGCGTTTAGAATGTTGCCATGAATACAAATACTTCTTCTTTTAAAAAATTACTGGTCATTGGTTTGGGCGATGTGGCGCGTCGCGCTCTGCCTTTATTGGGTGCGGGGTGGGATGTTGTGGCGACACAGCGACAACGGCACGATGTGGCGGGAGTTTCCTGTTTAAGTTTGGATTTGGATGCCCCTGAGGCTGCGGCTTTTGGTGTGTTGCCAGATGATGTGGATGCTGTGTTGTACACTGCGCCTCCGCCGAACGATGGGGTGGTTGATACACGCATGGTAGCGGTGTTGGCGCATTGGTTGAGTCATGGCGGTGCGCCCAAGCATGTGGTTTACATCAGCACAACAGGGGTTTACGGTGATTGTGGGGGGGCTTGGTTGGATGAGCAGGCAGCATTGAATCCTGAGAGTGGGCGTGCGGTGCGTCGGGTCGATGCCGAGCGGCAGTTGAGGGATTTTGTTGTGAAGACTGGAGCGACTTTGACCATTTTGCGTGCGCCAGGTATTTATGCGTTGGAGCGTTTACCAACGGATCGTTTGCGCCGCGGTGTGCCTGTGTTGAATGAGGCTGAAGATGGCTTCAGTAACCACATTCACGCCGATGATTTGGCTATGATGTGTGTGGCGGCTCTAAATAGACCCCATGGTGTGTCGGTCTATAATGCATGTGATGATGTGCCGATGAAGGTGGGGGAGTGGTTTACCCATTTGGCGCTGATGGCAAATCTTCCTGTACCCGCACGGGTGAGTCGAGCGGAGCTGGAGCGCACGGTGCCGCCGTTACAGTGGAGTTTTATGCGTGAGTCGCGCCGGCTGTTGAATGCGAACATTAAACGGGATTTGGATGTGTCGCTGCGTTATCCTTCTGCATTGGATTTTTTGGAGGCTCACCGGGGCTTGATTTGAAGGGGCGCATGCGGTGTGTGCGGTCTTGTTCCATTGGTTGGATTGGCGCCTTCTTTTTGAAGGCGTTTTTTATGTGCGGCCATTGTTGTTTTTATCCCACACATTTCAACCGTTTTCTATTGCGGCGCAAAAATGAATTGTGTATAGTGTCGTTAATGCAAATCATTCTCGTTAATGTTTTGTTGTTTTTTGGCACGGTGCGATGCGGGTGCTTAAAGGTGTGTGAGAAAAATGGAGCTCAGGATGGTAAAAGTAACAAATAAGCGCATGAATGGTGGTCATGCGCAGGTCGCAAAAGCGGCGTTAACGGGTGTGGCGCTGACCATGGGCATGGCATCGCATTCGGTGTGGGCGCAGTCAACGGGTGTACAGGAGTTGCCGACGGTGGTGGTTGAGGGGCAGAAAACGGCTGCTCAAATTGGCTATAAAGCGGAGAAAACCCGCGTGGGCAAGACCAAGCAGGAGTTGAAAGATGTTCCTCAGGCAGTGACCGTGGTCACTGAGCAGTTGATGAAGGATAAGAATGCCGACAGCTTAAAAGAAGCGTTGCGTAATGTGGCGGGCATCACATTCAATGCAGGCGAAGGCGGTCGCATTGGTGACAACATCAATTTGCGTGGTTATTCGGCGGTGGGTGATTTGTATTTGGACAACATCCGTGATTATGCGCAATACAACCGTGAAACATTTAACTTGCAGCAAATTGATGTGCTTAAAGGGGCGTCGTCGATGTTGTTCGGTCGTGGTTCAACAGGTGGTGTGATCAATCAGGTGAGTAAAACGGCACAGCCTGTGGACAGCAATGAAATCACGGTCACGGGTGGTTCAAACAGCTACAAGCGCGCCACGGTCGATTTGAACAAGGCCATCACGGACAATGTGGCGTTTCGTTTGAATGCCATGGACACCAAAACCACATCTGAGCGCAGCGGTGCGACCAGCAAGCGTTATGGCATTGCGCCGACGTTGACAATTGGTGCGGGCACGCAAGATGAGGTGAACTTGTCTTATTATTATTTGAATGAAAACAATGTGCCTGATTATGGCGTGCCTTATGTCAAGGGTGCAGATGGCATCAGCCGTCCATTGAATGTTTCCACCAACCGTTTTTACGGTTTGAGCAATGCCGATTATGAGCGCAATCAAACGGGCATTGCGACCGCGAGCTACACCCATTTGTTCAGCAATGATTCCAGTATTAAAACAACGGTGCGTGATGCGCATTACAGCCGTGATTTGCGAGCAACGGCTCCACGTTTTGCGGATCGGAACATTCTGGAGAGCGCGGTGACCGATTCAACGGTCATCAATCGACAACGTCAAGCGCGCGGCGCCAAAGAACACCAAACCGCAGTGCAAACCGATTTCAATACCAAGTTTGAAACGGGTCGATTCAAACATGAATTCCTCACGGGGGCAGAGTTTGTCAGCGAGCGTTCAAACCGCTGGACAAACACCAATGCCAGTGTGGCCAATCCAACCACGACGGTCGGCAACACAAACTCGTCACCCGCTTTGAGCTCAGCATATTACAGTGGGTTCAGCCGCACCAATCCCAACTCATACAAAGCCCAAAGCTATGGTTTGTATGTGCAAGATACGGTTGAAGTTGCCCCCAAATGGAAGGTGTTGGCGGGGCTGCGCTATGACCATTTGAAAGCCAAATACAAGCGCGACGCTTTGGGCGATTTGAATTTGGACATTGGCGCACTCAGTGGGCGCGCGGGCGTGTTGTATCAGCCGAATGACGCATCTACATACTATGCTTCATACAGCACGGGCTTTAACTCAACCGCTGAGGCCTATCAGTTGGACGACCGCTTGGTCAACACCGATCCTGAAAAAACCCGCAACATGGAAGTCGGTGCAAAGTTTAATTTGTTTAACGGCCGCTTGGGCTTGCGCACGTCTTTGTCACGCTCAGAGAAAACCAATGAGCGCAACACGGATTTGGCCTCTCCTGATGTGTATTTGCTGTCTGGCAAGCGCCACACCGATGCGTTGGAATTTGAGGTCACGGGTCGCATCACGCCGAAATGGGATGTGTTTTTTAACCATGCGTTCATGCGCGCCAAAATTGATGAGGCCGCAGGCACAGCAGC